>NZ_JBJOCA010000018.1:0-85478 GCF_045898275.1 Clostridioides sp. GD02404 | reverse complement strand
GTTTATAAATTAACCTACTGTTTAATTTTCAAAGTTCTTTTGTCGTATTTTTGTGCTCCTTTTGGGCACTCATATATAATACCATCTATATGATTTCAAGTCAACGCTTTTTTAACTTTTATTTTAAATATTTTTTTGTCAAAACAAAAATAGCCTATATTAATGCATTTTAACTGCTTTAATACAAGCTATTTACATATTCAGACTTATTTATATAGTAACTTTAACTTAGATATTTTTGTATTCCTATGTATATCGCCCATGCTATCTTCTCTTGATATGTTTCATCAGTCAAAAGTTTACATTCTTTTTCATTCGATAAAAAACCACACTCTATTAGTACTGATGGAATATTGTTCTCTTTTAAAAGATATATATCATCTCTAGGCTTGACTTCTCTATTATTTGTTTTATCTACTACTCTTTTAAGTTCTTCTTGAATACACTTTGATAGCTCTTTACTATCTTGTTTGTCTTTAGGATAAAAAGTTTGAGCTCCATAGTATTTTGATTGTTCAAATGCATTGAGATGTATGGAGACGAACATGTTAGCATTAGAATTTGATATCATTTCTTTCCTATTTTTCAAATTTTCATTATACTTTTGTCTTGTTGTTTTATTATTTCCCTCTTTGTAAAGACTACTATCATCTTCTCTAGTCAATATTACAAGACCTCCGCTTGATTCTATAAGCTCTCTAAGCTTAAGTGTTATAGCTAAGTTAATATCCTTTTCAGATGTGCTCTTATCCTTATTTAACGCACCTGGGTCAATACCCCCATGACCAGCGTCTAAAATTATTGTTTTATTTGTTACTGGCATATACTTAATAACATCTTCAGATATATTTTTCACTTCAAATATTGACACTATTACTAGGCACACCATAACAAAACTAAAAATTATATGTTTTATGTACTTTCTCACAACATCACCCTGTATATGTATACTTATAAAAACACTATAATATTCCAAATATTAGTACAAACATTTAAATTCTCCTTTTCTAATTATCAATTTCCATTTATTATATTGATTTATCAATATCGATATATGTGCTTTCAATATTATATATTATTAACCTCTTTAATTTAATACTCTTATCTACTATTGAATAACTATTATTTTGACAACAAATCATATAATTTATAATAACATAGTCTACGAATTATACTAATGTATATTCATAGACTATGTTATTATAGTATATAAAATTTTTAATTATTAATATATAAACTACTTTTGTTAATAATGCTATTGCATTAAATAAATCTAATGCATAGTCTTTCCATTATATAAATAAAAAAGGATGCTTTCCCTACAGAAAAACATCCTAATAAAATATCTTATTATTTTATTGTATATCACTCTTAATTCAAACCCAACATTTTTAACATACAAATACTTTTTAAATAAAAATATATAAAGTATTTTGTTTTTCCAAAAAAATAAGTAATTATCTTTTTGAGAATTGTGGAGCTCTTCTTGCTGCTTTTAATCCGTATTTCTTTCTTTCCTTCATTCTTGCATCTCTAGTTAAGAAACCTTCTTTCTTTAAAGCAGGTCTTAAATCTAAATCAGCTTTTAATAAAGCTCTAGATATACCATGTCTTATAGCTCCAGCTTGTCCAGTGAATCCTCCACCTTCAACTTTTACTATAACATCATATTTATTTTCATTTCCAGTTAAAACTAATGGTTGTTTAACATCTCTTATTAGTGTTTCATAGTTAAAATAATTTTCTAATGCTCTTCCATTTACTAATATATTTCCTTCACCTGCAACTAGTCTTACTCTAGCAACAGAACTTTTTCTTCTTCCAGTTCCATAATATTGAACGTTAGCCATTATAAACTCCTCCTTTCACCTATTAATCTTACTTAAAGTTTAAAACTTCTGGATTTTGAGCTGCATGAGTGTGTTCAGCACCTGCGAATACTCTTAATCTAGTCATCATTCTGCTTCTTAATTTGTTCTTAGGTAACATACCACTTACAGCATGTGCTATAACTTCTTCTGGTTTCTTATCCATCATATCTCTGTAAGATATTTCTTTTAATCCACCTACATAACCAGTATGGTATCTGTAATATTTTTGATCTAATTTTTTACCACTTAAAACTATCTTTCCTGCATTTACTACAACAACAAAATCTCCACCATCAACGTGAGGAGTAAATGTTGGTTTATGTTTACCTCTCAATACTGTCGCTATTTCTGTTGCTAAACGACCTAGTGTTTTACCTTCAGCGTCAACTAAGTACCATTTTCTTTGTACATCAGCTGGCTTAGCTATATAACTTTTCATAACTGTCCCTCCTTAACTATTTCTCATAAAATTTTTTTACCGTTTATGTCAAGTCCGGGGCAAGTGGACTTATTAACACATTCTCATATATTTTAATACATGTAGCCTGGTGTGTCAAGTTAATAATGAACTTTTTTAAGAAATAATCCTTGTGCTGGAGCTGTATGTCCACATTTTGACCTAGTTTTAGATTCTATTATATCTAAAAATGACTCATTAATCCTACCACGACCTATATCAATAAGTGTTCCAACAATAATTCTTACCATATTATATAAAAATCCATTTCCACTAATTTCTATGACAATTAAGTCATCATTTTTATTGATATCAATATCATATATAGTTCTAATTGTATCTTTTACAGATGAACCAGTACTCATAAAACCTTTAAAGTCATGTGTTCCTAAAATACTCTTTGACTCTAAACACATTTTATCAAAATCAAGTTCATATTTTACTTGATACGATATATCACTAAGTATCGGATTTCTAAACTTGCTATTATATATTAAATATTTATATGTTTTACCTTTTGCACTATACCTTGAATGGAAATCTTCCTTAACTTCACATGCTTTTATAATTGATATATCCTTTGGTAGTTTAGCATTTAAAGCCATTGGTATACTTTCTACATTTATGTCTGAATTAATTTTAAAATTTGCAATTTGACCAATAGCATGAACTCCTGAATCAGTTCTACCTGACCCTATGAGTTTAACTTCTTCCCTTGTTATATCATATATAGCCTTTTCTATTGTACCCTGTATTCCTAAAGAATCAGGTTGTTTTTGCCATCCACAATAATTACTGCCATTATATTGGATTGTAATTTTTATATTTCTCATACTTTACCTCGTTTATATCTATGTTTCTATTAAATTACTATAAATCTAGTAGCTATAATCACGCCTAAATAAACAACTTGGAATACACATGCTATATAGTCTCCCTTTGCTATGACAGACTCTCTCATTTTAGTTCTATTGTGTCCACCTCTATAACATCTAGCTTCCATGGCCATAGCTAATTCATCAGCTCTTCTAAACGCACTCACAAATAATGGCACCAAAAGAGGCACTAAGTTCTTAGCTCTATTTATAAGGTTTTTACTTTCAAAATCTGCTCCTCTAGACATTTGAGCTTTCATTATTTTATCTGTTTCATCCAATAATGTAGGAATAAAACGTAAAGCAATTGTCATCATCATTGCAAGCTCATGTACTGGTAAACCAATTTTTTTAAATGGGTTAAGCAATCTTTCTATACCATCTGTTAATTCTATTGGAGAAGTAGTTAGAGTAAGTAAAGATGTCCCAACCACTAAAAATATAAGTCTTATTGCCATAAAAATTGCTTGTCTTAGACCTTGTTTTGTTATTGCTAAAAATCCAAATGACCATATTTCATCACCTGGCAAGAAAAAAATATTTATAAGAAATGTAAATAAAATAATCCATTTAAGAGGCTTTACACCTTTAATAATATACTTAACTGGTATATTAGCTAACTTTATCATACCTAATAAACATAATAAAACTACTATATAAGGCCAAAATTTATTTACTACAAATATAGACACCATAAATACAATTGTTGCTACAAGTTTTATCCTTGGATCTAATTTATGAATAGCAGAACTTGTTGGGTAGTATTGCCCTATAGTTATATCTTTTAACATAATCCTCGTCCTCTCACAACTTTTAATATTTCTTGTTTTGCTTCCTCTAAAGTCAATATATCTTCTCTGATGTTAAATCCTTTTTGTCTCAATTTCAATGCAAGCTCTAAAACTTGTGGAATATCTAATCCTATCTCTTTCAATTTACTAGCATTTGATTTAAATACTTCTCTAGGAGTTCCCATAAATTCTATTCTACCATGATTCATAACAATTAAAGTCTTTGCTAGTTTTGCCATATCATCCATACTATGAGATGACAGTATTATAGTCATATTGTTTTTTTCATGTAAATCCTTTATTAAATTAAAAATTTCATCTCTTCCTCCAGGATCAAGACCAGCAGTAGGTTCATCCAGTATAAGAACTTCTGGGTTCATAGCTATAACTCCAGCAATTGCTACCCTACGCTTTTGACCACCAGATAATTCAAAAGGAGATTTGTCCTTAAATTCCTCATAATCAAGTCCTACAGCTTCCATTGATGCTTTCACCCTATTATGTATCTCAGACTCCTCTAAGCCTAAATTAGCAGGTCCAAAGGCTATGTCTTTATCAATCGTTTCTTCAAACAATTGGTATTCTGGATATTGAAATACAACACCTACCCTTTTTCTAATCTCAGTTAAATTCAAGTTTTTATCTGTTATATTAAAATCATTTATAAATATTTCTCCTGAGGAAGGCTTTAATAATCCATTTAAATGTTGTATTAATGTAGATTTTCCTGAACCTGTATGACCTATGAGACCAACAAAATCTCTATCTTTAATCTCAAAAGAAACATCATCAAGTGCCTTACTTGCAAAAGGCATCCCTTCATTATATATGTGTGTTAAATTCTTTACTATAATTGACATAATTCCATCACCATCTCATCCACAGTTAATATATCACTACTAATATTCATTCCTTCTTCTATTAATAAACTAGATAATTCTGTCATACAAGGTACATCTAAACCGATTTCCTTTAGCATCTTTATTTCACTGAATACTTCTCTAGGAGTTCCCTCTAAGATTTTTTTCCCTTTTTCCATAACCACAACTCTATCTGCCTCTACTGCTTCTTCCATAAAGTGTGTTATATGTATAACAGTTATATTTTCTTCTTTATTAAGTCTTTTTATTGTTTTCATAACTTCTTTTCTTCCAGATGGGTCTAACATTGCTGTTGCTTCATCAAATATTATACATTTAGGCCTCATAGCAATAATTCCTGCTATTGCAACTCTTTGTTTTTGACCACCTGATAACAAGTGTGGTTGTCTACCTCTTAAATCATACATACCTACACTCTTTAAAGATTCCTCTACAATACGCCTTATTTCTTTAGGCTCTACACCTAAGTTTTCAGGTCCAAACGCAACATCTTCTTCTACTATTGTAGCAACTATTTGATTATCTGGGTTTTGAAATACCATGCCTGCAGTTTGTCTTATATCCCATAATCGTTCTTCCTCCTTAGTATCCATTCCATCAATAAGAATGTTTCCCTCAGTAGGCATAAGAATTGCATTTAAGTTTTTAGATAAAGTAGACTTACCAGAACCATTATGTCCTATTATCGCAACAAATTCTCCTTTTTTAACATCTAGGCTTAAATTATCTATTGCTTTAAGTTTTGCTTCATCTGTAATATACTCAAACGAAATATTATTTACCTTTACTATATTATCCATTAATTCATACTCCTTTTAGTAAGCAATAACTTATAAAAATCATTTTACACATTATTATATCACACCTGAGTCAAAAAAATAAAAAAAAGATTAAGCCATCAAGCCTAATCCTTTCCTTACTATACTAATTCTATAAAAGCCATTTCAGCAGCATCGCCTTTTCTTGGCCCTATTTTTATTATTCTAGTGTATCCACCATTTCTCTCAGCATATTTTGGAGCTAAATCTGTGAATAAGTTATTAACTACTGTTTCATCCATAACATAAGCTAAAACTTGTCTTCTAGCATGAAGATCTCCTCTTTTAGCAAGAGTTATCATCTTTTCAGCCATTCTACGAGTTTCTTTCGCTCTAGTCACTGTAGTTTCTATTCTTCCACTTCTTAGTAAGCAAGTTACTAAGTTTCTTAACATAAGGTTTCTGTGAGCTGTTTCACGTCCTAATTTACGGTACTTAGCCATTCTTATCCCTCCTTTGCTCGCTATTCTTCACTTGGTTTTAATCCTAGTCCAAGTTCCTCTAGTTTTTGTATTACCTCTTCTAATGACTTCTTACCTAGGTTTCTAACCTTCATCATATCATCCTCAGATTTATTAGCTAATTCTTCAACTGTATTAATTCCCGCTCTCTTTAAACAGTTATATGATCTAACTGATAAATCTAATTCTTCTATAGTCATCTCAAGAACTTTTTCTTTTTGATCTTCTTCTTTTTCTACCATGATTTCAACACTACTTACATGTTCAGTTAAGTCTATAAATAGATTTAAATGCTCAACTAATACTTTCGCAGCTAATGATATACCCTCTTGAGGATTTATACTACCATTAGTCCATACTTCTAGCACTAATTTATCATAATCTGTTTTTTGACCAACTCTTGTGTTTTCCACATGATAACTAACTTTCTCAACAGGAGTATATATTGAATCCACAGGTAAAACACCTATTGGAACATTCTCTGTTTTATTTTCTTCAGCAGAAACATATCCTCTACCTTTATCTACAAATATCTCCATATTAAGTTTAGCATTATCATCTAATGTAGCTATTGCTAAATCTTTACTTAATATTTCAACATCTGGAGGACAGATTATATCTGCACCTGTGATAGAGCATGGTCCTTGAGCCTCTATTTTAAGTGTTCTACTTCCTTCACCATCTATAGTTGCTGAAAGCTCTTTTAAAGTTAATATTATCTCAGTAACATCTTCTTTAACACCAGGTATTGTAGAGAATTCATGAAGAACTCCATCTATTTTTATAGCATTTACCGCTACACCTGGTAATGATGATAATAATATTCTTCTTAATGCGTTACCTATAGTTATTCCATATCCTCTTTCTAGAGGTTCTATAACAAACTTACCATATCTATAGTCTTCGCTAAGCTCAACTATATCTACTTTTGGCTTTTCTATTTCTATCATGGACAAAACCCTCCTTAAAATTCAGTAATCCACTGAGGGTAAACAAAATTTTAAAATAATTTTTAAAAGTGTGCTTATTATTTAGAGTAAAGTTCTATGATTAAGTGTTCAGCTATCTCAAGGTCTATATCTTCTCTTGTTGGAACACCAACTACTTTTGCTGTCATTCCTTCTACATTAGCTTCTAACCATTTAGGAGCTATTCTTGAGTTAACTTCTACTAAATTTTTGAATTTTGCAGAAGATCTTGATTTCTCTTTAACTTCTATAACATCCCCAACTTTAACTACTAATGAAGGTATGTCTACTTTATTTCCATTTAAAGTGAAATGACCATGAGCTACTAATTGTCTAGCTTCTTTTCTAGAAGATGCTAGTCCCATTCTGTAAACTACATTATCTAATCTTCTCTCTAATAAACTTAATAAGTTTTCACCTGCTTTACCAGGCATATTTTCAGCACGTTCATATAAGTTTCTAAATTGAGTTTCTAAAACTCCATATATTCTTTTAACTTTTTGTTTTTCTCTTAATTGTAATCCATAGTTAGAAACTTTCTTTCTCCCTTGGCCATGTTGACCTGGAGCATAGTTTCTTTTTACTATAGCACATTTATCTGTATAACATCTATCACCTTTAAGGAATAATTTCATTCCCTCTCTACGGCATTGTCTACATGATGCACCTGTATATCTTGCCATTTATCTACACCTCCTATTTGTACTCTTCTTAATTACACTCTTCTTCTCTTTGGTGGTCTGCATCCGTTATGTGGGATTGGAGTAACGTCTTTTATCATAGTTACTTCTAGTCCAGTTGCTTGTAAAGCTCTTATTGCAGCTTCTCTTCCTGAACCTGGCCCCTTTACGAATACCTCAACACTTTTTAGTCCGTGTTCCATCGCAGCTTTTGCAGCTGTTTCAGCAGCCATTTGAGATGCAAATGGAGTTGATTTTCTTGATCCTTTGAATCCTAATTGTCCAGAACTTGCCCAAGATATAGCATTTCCATGAACGTCAGTTAAAGTTATTATTGTATTATTGAAAGTTGATTGTATATGAGCATGACCACGTTCTATATTTTTACGTTCTCTTCTTCTAATACGTGTAACTTTCTTTTTTGGTTTAGCCATTTTCCTTTTCCCTCCTTCATCTAATTATTATTTATTTATTTTTTCTTTTTACGAGATACTGTTTTTCTAGGACCTTTTCTAGTTCTAGCATTAGTCTTAGTTCTTTGTCCTCTTAATGGAAGACCTTTAGCGTGTCTTATTCCTCTATAACATTTTATATCTCTTAATCTCTTTATGTTTAAAGCAATTTCTCTTCTTAAGTCACCTTCAACTAAGAAATCGTCATCTATAACTTTTCTTAAATCATTAACTTGATCTTCTGATAAATCTTTTATTCTAGTATCTGGATTTATCTCAGCCTTAGCTAATATTTCGTTAGCAGTTGCTTTACCTATACCATATATATAAGTTAAGCCTATCTCCGCTCTTTTTTCTCTAGGTAAATCTACCCCAGCTATTCTTGCCATGATCGCACCTCCTACACATAGTTTTTAGTGTTTAAAACTTCGTATCATATACCAATCCTACGCCAGATTGTTCAACGATTTTAACGTTCTTTTGTTAACATCACAATATAGTATTATACTATAAATTTTAACAAAATACTAGTAATAATTTCTTATCCTTGCTTTTGCTTATGCTTTGGATTTTCACAGATAACCATTACTTTTCCTTTTCTTTTTATTACTTTACATTTTTCACATATTGGTTTTACTGATGGTCTAACCTTCATTATTAATCCCTCCTTAGACTAAATATTAATATAGTCTACTTCTTACGCCAAGTAATTCTTCCTCTTGTAAGGTCATATGGAGAAAGTTCAACATTCACCTTGTCACCTTCAAGAATTCTTATGAAGTTCATTCTTAGCTTTCCAGAAATGTGGCATAATATCTCATGTCCATTTTCTAGTTTAACTTTGAACATAGCATTAGGTAAAGCTTCTGAAACTGTACCTTCTAATTCTATAACATCTTTTTTGGCCATTAACTAACCAGCCCTCCATTTCAATAAGTTAAATTATCTAATTTAACTTAGTAAGTTCAGCTCTTAAAAAAGAATCTGTAATTTCTTGTCCAGATACTACTCTTTTTCTAACTTCATCATTAATAAAATTATATTTTTTTAAGTGCTTCACTTTCTTTAACTTAGGTTTGTCAAGTTTTCTTTTCTTTCCATCAGCTATTAATACATATTCATTATTAACTATTTTGACTACGAAAAATAAATTTCCTTTATCTCGTCCTAATGAAACTTTAACAACTTGACCTATACTTAAATTATCTGATAGCACTTTTTTCACCTACTTTTTAAATTACAACTTTGTCAATATCAAAGGTTCATGTTCAGTAATTGCTATCGTATGCTCATAATGAGCTGATTTTTTTCCATCTATTGTAACAGTCGTCCACCCATCTGATAGAGTCTTTACATGATAACGACCTGCATTAACCATTGGCTCTATAGCAATAACCATTCCTTCTCTAAGTCTTGGTCCTTTTCCTGGGAGTCCATAATTAGGTACTTGTGGATCTTCATGAAGATTTGCTCCAACTCCATGACCCACTAAATCTCTAACTACTGAGAAACCATGTTTCTCAACGTGTGTTTGTACTGCGTGTGAGATATCTGAAAGTCTATATCCTAATTTAGCAAATTTTATTCCTTCATAGAAGCTTTCTCTAGTTACTTCTATCAATTTCCTATCTTCTTCAGATATCATGCCTACTCCGTGAGTTTTCGCAGAATCACCATGATATCCTTTATAATAGGCTCCTATATCTAAGCTTATAATGTCTCCTTCTTTTAATATGGTTTCTCCTGGAATCCCATGTACTACTTCTCTATTGATAGAAGCACATATACTTCCTGGAAAACCTCCATATCCTTTAAAAGAAGGTTTTGCATTATATTTTCTTATATTCTCTTCAGCTATTTTATCTAATTCTAAAGTAGATATTCCCGGAGAAATAGCTTTTCTTAAAACTTCATGAGTATCAGCAACAATTTTTCCAGCTTCTCTTAGAAGTTCTATTTCTTTTTTTGATTTCAAGATAATCATTTATTTTCCACTTCCTAAAGCTGAGACAATATCTTCAAATACTTTATCTATTGCTTGGTCACCTTTTATATCTGCTATTATACCTTGCTTGCCATAATAGTCTACTAAAGGTTTTGTTTCATCTAGATAAACTTGTATTCTCTTAGATACAGTTTCTTCATTATCATCAGCTCTTTGATATAATTCTCCTTGGCATACATCACATACACCTTCTACTTTAGGAGGATTAAACTCAACATGGTAAGTAGCTCCACAAGACTTACATATTCTTCTACCAACTGCTCTAGATACTAGTATGCTCTTGTCAACTTCAATATTAACAACTTTATCTAGTTCTATACCAGTATTTTTTAAGAATACATCTAAGTGTTCTCCTTGTGCTACATTTCTTGGAAATCCATCTAACATAAATCCATTTTTACAGTCTTCTTGAGATATTCTATCAGTAACTAAACCTACAGTTAACTCATCTGGTACTAATAAACCTTGGTCCATGTATTCTTTAGCTTTTTTTCCAAGTTCTGTTCCCTCTTTTATATTCTTTCTGAATATATCTCCTGTTGATATATGAGGTATATTGTATTTTTCTACTATTCCTGCCGCCTGAGTACCTTTACCAGCACCTGGAGGTCCAAGTAATATTATTCTCATATTATCCATCTCCATTTTATTTTAAGAAACCTTGATAGCTTCTCATAACTAAGTTTGACTCTAACTGTCTCTTAAGTTCCAAAGCAACCCCAACAACGATTAGCAATGAAGTCCCAGCTAGACTCATATTTACTTTCATATAATGTGTTGTAAGAGCTGGCACCATAGCAATTATTGCTAAGAAAGTTGCTCCAGCTAAAGTTAATCTAGTTAAAATTCTATTTAAATAATCCATAGTAGGTTCACCTGGTCTTATACCTGGTATAAATCCACCATTGTTTTTCATATTTTTAGATATATCTTCTGTATTGAATGATACAGTTGTATAAAAATATGAGAAGAAAATTATAAGTAGAATCTCAATTGATCTATATGTCCAAAATCCTTGTTCTGTTGCCATACTTAAGTATTTTTGAACAAAAGCTTGAGCATTTGGTCCCATAAACATCGCTATTGTTTGAGGAAAAGCTAAAAGTGAACTAGCAAAAATTATAGGCATAACTCCTGATTGGTTAACTTTCATTGGTATATGAGAACTTTGTCCTCCATACATCTTTCTTCCAACAACTCTTTTAGCATATTGTACAGGTATCTTTCTAGTTGCTTCTTGTATGAATGTAACACCTGTAACTGTAAGTAATATAACTACAATTAGAAGTATTATAACCCAAGGTGCAACTTGACCAGATTTAACTTGTTGCGCGATTTTAATAACATCTGTTGGTATTCTTGATATTATACCTGCAAATATTATCACTGAACTACCATTACCGATTCCTTTTTCAGTAATTTTGTCCCCAATCCACATTACTAACATACTTGCTGAAACTAATGTTATTACAACAGTTGATATAAAAAACACACTATTTGATATTAAAGCACTTCTTACAATTCCTAATGTAATTCCCAAAGCTTGTACAACTGCTAGAGCTAGTGCTGTATATTTAGTGTACTTATTAATTTTTTTCTTTCCTTCTTCACCAGATTTTTGAAGTTCTGCTAGACTCTCAAAACCTACTGTTAGAAGTTGTATTATGATTGATGCAGTAATATATGGACTTATACCTAAAGCAAATAGTGAAAAGTTACTAAATGCTCCACCAGTAAACATATTATACAGAGAAAGTAGACTATTGCCGCCTACCATCTTTTGTATAATACTAGTGTCTATGCCTGGAACTGGTATAGTAGTACCTATTCTGAATATCACGATCATCATAAGTGTATACATTACTTTTTTTCTTACTGCTTTAATCTTCCAAGCTTGTTTTAATTTTGACAGCACGCTAATTCACCCCGCCTGTACTGGCTAGGAGATTAGCAGGTTATTATACTAACTCTGCTTTTCCACCAGCTTTTTCTATTTTTTCTTGAGCTGAAGCTGTAAATTTAGCAGCTTTAACAGTTAAAGCTTTCTCTAAATTACCTTCACCTAAGATTTTGATTCCATCTTTACCTATCTTGCTTATAGTTTTAGTAGATTTTAATAATTCTGCAGTTATTTCTGTTCCATTTTCAAATCTATTTAAAACTTCCACATTAACTTCTGTGTAAACTTTCTTAAATATGTTATTGAAACCTCTCTTAGGAAGTCTTCTAGCTAGTGGCATTTGTCCACCTTCAAATCCTACTCTTACTCCACCACCAGAACGAGACCATTGACCTTTTTGTCCACGCCCTGCAGTTTTACCTTGTCCAGTTGCAGTACCTCTACCTAATCTTCTTTTAGCTCTTACTGCACCTTCAGCAGGTTTTAACTCATGTAACTTCATGGATTGCACCTCCTTGCACTACTTTATAAAAATTATTCAGCTATTTCAGTTACTTCTAATAAGTGACTCACTTTATTTATCATACCTCTTGTTTGAGCATTGTCTTCTTTTACAACAACTTGTTCTCTTTTTCTTAATCCTAACGCTTCAACATTCTTTTTTTGGTTAGGAGTAGTTCCTATAACACTTCTAACTAACTTTATTTGTAATTTAGCCATTTTACACTACCTCCTTACCCTAGAAGTTCTTCAACTTTTTTACCTCTAAGTTTAGCTATATCTTCAACTGTTTTTAGAGAATTAAGTCCTTCTATTGTAGCATTTACCATATTTCTTGGATTGTTAGATCCTAAAGACTTAGCTCTAACGTCTTTTAGTCCAGCTAGCTCAAGTACGGCTCTAGCAGGTCCCCCAGCTATTACTCCTGTACCTTCTACAGCAGGCATTATTAATATATTTCCAGCACCAAAGTGTCCGCGTACTTCGTGAGGAATTGTAGTCCCAACTATTGGCACTACTATTAGATTTTTCTTAGCATCTTCAACTGCTTTTTTTATAGCATCTGGTACTTCCATTGCCTTCCCAGCACCTATACCAACGTGTCCGTTTTCATCTCCAACAACTACTAACGCTGCAAATCTGAAGTTTCTACCACCTTTTACAACCTTAGTAACACGTCTTACTTCAACAACTTTTTCTTGTAAGTCAAGTTGTCCTGCATCTATCGGCTTACGACGTAGCATGTATTTTTCCCTCCTTCGTATTAGAACTTAAGACCAGCTTCTCTAGCACCTTCAGCTAATTCTTGAATTCTTCCATGATATAAGTATCCACCTCTGTCAAATACAACTTCAGTGATTCCTTTTTCAACAGCTTTTTTAGCAACTAATTCTCCAACTTTCTTAGCTGCTTCCTTGTTTCCTGTATGATTGACAGCACTCTTAACTTCTGCTTCTAAAGAAGATGCAGCAACTAGAGTTACTCTGTTTGTGTCATCTATTATTTGAGCATATATATTATTAGCACTTCTAAATACACATAATCTTGGTCTTTGAGAAGTACCGCTTATTTTTCTACGAACTCTCTTATGTCTTTGAAGTCTATTAGCATTTTTATCAGCTTTTTTTAACACCTAGCTCACTCCTTTCTAGCGTTTAAGTTTTGGTATTATTTTTTACCAGTTTTTCCTTCTTTACGTCTGATTACTTCATCAACGTATTTTATACCTTTACCTTTGTATGGCTCTGGTTTTCTCCAAGCTCTTATCTTAGCAGCATAATTTCCTACTAATTGCTTGTCTATACCTTTTACTATTAACTCTGTTTGGTTTGGAGCTTCAACAGTTATTCCTTCTGGATCTTCCATTTCAACTGGATGAGAGAAACCTAAGTTCATAACTAATTTATTTCCTTGTTTTTGAGCTCTATATCCAACACCTTTTAGTTCTAATTTCTTTTCGAAACCAGTATTTACACCTACAACCATATTATCTAATAAAGTTCTAGTTAATCCGTGTAAAGATCTATGTTTTTTATTATCAGTTGGTCTTTCAACCATTATTGTATTTTCTTCTTTTTTTATGTTTAACTCAGCACTTAATTGTTTAGTTAAAGTTCCTTTTGGACCTTTTACTGTAACTAAATTTCCTTCAGCTATAGTAACTTCAACACCTGCTGGTATTATTATTGGCTTAACACCTATTCTTGACATGGTCGCACCTCCTTACATTGTTCATATTAATTACCAAACGTAGCAGATTACTTCTCCACCAACATTTTCTTTTCTAGCTTGCTTGTCAGTTAATATTCCTTTTGAAGTAGATATAACTGATATTCCTAATCCGTTTAATACTTTTGGTATCTCGTGATTAGCAGCGTAAACTCTCATACCAGGCTTAGATATTTTCTTAAGACCTGTTATAACTCTTTCGCCTTCTTGTCCGTACTTTAATTGTATTCTTATGATACCTTGTTTTCCGTCTTCTATAACATCATAACCTCTTATGAAACCTTCTTCTAATAAGATTCTAGCTAACTCTTTCTTAATATTAGAAGCTGGAACATCTACAGTTTCATGCTTAACAACATTAGCATTTCTTATACGAGTAAGCATATCTGCAATTGGATCTGTCATTGTCATTTTGTTGCCCTCCTTCCATTCTAATCAAGCTTCTACCAGCTTGCTTTTCTAACACCAGGTATTTGACCTTTATAAGCTAATTCTCTAAAGCATATACGGCATATACCAAATTTTTTCAAAACTGAATGCGGTCTTCCGCATATAGTACATCTAGTGTATTCTCTAGTAGCGTACTTTTGCTTTCTTTGTTGTTTAACAACCATCGCTTTTCTAGCCACGGGAATCCCTCCTTTGCTTACTTAGAAAATGGCATTCCTAATAATTTTAATAATTCACGAGCTTCTTCGTCAGTTTTCGCTGTAGTAACAAATATTATATCCATTCCTCTTACTTTATCTATTTTATCATATTCTATTTCAGGGAATATTAATTGTTCTTTAACTCCTAAAGCATAGTTTCCTCTACCATCAAAAGCGTTAGGGTTAACTCCTCTAAAGTCTCTAACTCTTGGTAAAGAAACAGAAACTAGTTTGTCCATAAAGTAGAACATTTTGTCAGCTCTTAATGTAACTTTTGTTCCTATTGGCATTCCTTCTCTTAATTTGAAGTTAGCAACAGATTTTCTAGCTTTAGTTATAACAGGCTTTTGTCCTGATATTATTTCTAATTCTTCAACGCCTTTTTCTAATCCTTTTGGATTTTCTCTAGCGTCACCTATACCCATGTTAATAACTATTTTATCTAACTTAGGTATCTCCATTACGTTTTTGTATCCAAATTTCTCCATTAAAGCAGGAGCAACTTCTTTCATGTATTTTTCTTGTAATCTAGAAGCCATTTAAGGTCCCTCCTTTCAAGCAATATTTATTATAATTCTTTTCCGCTCTTTGCTGATACTCTTACTTTGTTCCCATCTTTTACTTCATATCTTACTCTAACGCCTTTTCCTGTTTCAGGATCAAATGGCATTACATTAGATATGTGTATTGGGGCTTCTTTATTTATTATTCCACCTTGTTGGTTCATAGCACTTGGTTTTTGATGTTTAGTTATTACATTTACACCTTCAACTAACACTTTGCTAGCTTTAGGATATACCTTTAAAACTGAACCTTTTTTACCTTTATCTTTACCTGCTATAACTACAACAGTGTCACCTTTTTTAACACGCATCATGTCCTATTGCACCTCCTTAATTATAGTACTTCTGGAGCAAGAGAAACTATTTTCATGAATTCATTGTCTCTTAACTCTCTAGCAACAGGCCCGAATATACGAGTCCCTACTGGAGTTTTATCGTCTTTTATTATAACAGCTGCATTCTCATCAAAAGAAATATAACTTCCATCATTACGTCTCATGCCTTGTTTAGTTCTCACTATAACAGCTTTAACAACTTTACCTTTTTTTACAACTCCACCAGGTGTTGCACTTTTAACAGTAGCAACTATAACGTCACCTATGTTACCATATCTTCTTTTACTTCCGCCTAGAACACGTATACATAAAATTTCTTTAGCTCCTGAGTTATCAGCAACTCTTAGACGTGATTCTTGTTGTATCATATCGTAATCCCTCCTTCTTCAAAAACTATTTCACTTTCTCAACAACTTCAACTAGTCTAAATCTCTTGTCTTTTGATAAAGGTCTAGTTTCCATTATTTTAACTCTATCTCCGATGTTACATATATTCTTTTCATCATGAGCCTTGAATTTTTTAGTTCTCTTAACACGTTTATTATATAGTGGATGACGTACAAACTCTTCAACAGCTACTACTATTGTTTTATCCATCTTATCACTAACAACACGGCCTATTCTAACTTTTCTTCTTCCTCTTTCCATGTTTAAAAAGCCTCCTTTCCAAATTAAGCTCTAGTTTCGTATAACTTTCTTTCAGCAAGAACAGTTTTAACTTTTGCTATATCCTTCTTAACAAACTTTATTCTAGCTGTATTTTCTAATTGACCAGTAGCTAATTGGAATCTTAAGCTAAATAATTCACTTTTGAAGTCGTTTAATTTGTTCATTAGCTCTTCGCTTGTTAAATCTCTTAATTCTTTAGCTTTCATCCTATTCACCACCCTTTACTTCTAAATCTTCTTTTTTCACAAATTTACATTTGATTGGTAATTTATGTGCAGCAAGTCTCATAGCTTCTCTTGCCTTATCTTCAGAAACACCCGCTAATTCAAACATAACTCTTCCTGGCTTAACTACAGCTACCCAATATTCTGGAGAACCTTTCCCTGCACCCATACGAGTTTCTGCTGGTTTTCTTGTTACTGGTTTATGAGGGAATATTTTTATCCAAACCTTTCCCCCTCTTTTTATATATCTAGTCATCGCGATTCTGGCAGCTTCTATTTGATTAGAAGTTATCCAAGAAGCTTCTAAGGCTACTAATCCAAACTCACCATAAGTAACTTTGTTACCTTTATGAGCTTGCCCAGCCATACTTCCTCTATGAACTCTACGACGCTTTACTCTTTTTGGCATTAACATGAGTATTTTTCCTCCTTCCTTGAACCTAACTATTATTAATTTCCTTTGTTTTCAGTTCTTTGAGGTCTTGATCCACCTTGAGGTCTTTGTCCTCTGTAGTTTCCTCTGTTATCATTTCCTCTGTTATCATTTCCTCTATAGTTTCTATTGTCATTTCCTCTTCTATCGTTTCTTCTGTTATCTCTCTTATTGTCTCTTCTATCGCTCTTTCTGCTTTCTTCTCTTGGATTTACACCGTCTCTAGTTGGTAAAACTTCACCATTACATATCCAAACTTTTATACCGATTTTTCCATAAGTAGTATCAGCTTCAGCGAAACCATAATCTATATCTGCTCTTAAAGTTTGTAGTGGCACATTTCCTTCACTATAACCTTCAGTTCTAGCCATCTCAGCTCCACCTAATCTTCCAGAAGCAGAAACTTTTATTCCTTTAGCACCAGATTTCATTGCTCTTTGTATAGCTTGTTTCATTGCTCTTCTGAAAGCAACTCTTCTCTCTATAGCTAAAGCTATATTTTCAGCTACTAATTGAGCATTTTTATCTGTACTTCTTACTTCTACTATATTAACTATTATAGTTTTCTTTGTCATTTTTTCTAATTCAACTTTTAATGCTTCGATTCCTGCACCAGCTCTTCCTATAACTACTCCTGGCTTAGCAACGTGTAAGTCCATTTTTATTTTATTAGCTGATCTTTCTATTTCTATCTTAGCAACTCCAGCTGAGTATAATCTTTTCTTTAAGAATTTACGTATATTATGGTCTTCTAATAATAAGTTTCCGAACTCTTTTTTATCAGTAGCGAACCATCTTGAGTCCCAATCTTTTATAACACCGACTCTTAAGCCGTGTGGATTAACCTTTTGACCCATTACTTTCCCTCCTATCTATTAATTATTTTTTCTCTTTAACAACAACCTCTATATGAGAAGTTCTTTTTCTTATTGTAGTTGCACGACCCATAGCTCTAGGCATGAATCTCTTCATTGTTGGCCCTTGATTAGCAACTATTGATGCTATATATAATTTTTCAGTATCCATTTCGTGATTGTTTTCTGCGTTAGCTTTAGCTGATTTTACAACCTTAGCTATTATTGAAGCTGCTCCTCTTGGAGTAAACTTTAATATTGCTAATGCTTCATCAACATTCTTTCCTCTAACAAGGTCACATATTTGGCCTGCTTTTCTTGGTGATACACGTACGTATTTAGCAGTAGCTTTTGCTTCCATTGTTATTCCTCCTTTCTTAGTCATAATTTAATTATTTTCTCTTATTAGATTTTTCGTCATCCTTATGTCCTTTGAAAGTTCTAGTAGGAACGAACTCACCTAATTTATGTCCAACCATATCTTCTGTTATATATACTGGAACATGTTTTCTTCCATCATGAACAGCTATAGTGTTTTCTACCATTTGTGGAAATACAGTTGAAGATCTTGACCAAGTTTTTATAACTTCTTTACTTCCACTAGCATTCATAGCTTCTATCTTCTTTAAAAGTCTTGCATGGACAAAAGGCCCTTTTTTAGTTGATCTTGACATTTATATTCCTCCTTTCCGAGCAAAAATAAATTTACTACTTAGTTCTTCTTGATACTATTAATTTATTTGAAGCTTTATTTTTCTTTCTAGTTTTATATCCAAGAGCTGGTTTACCCCATGGAGTAACAGGAGATGGTCTACCTATTGGAGATCTACCTTCCCCTCCACCGTGTGGATGGTCATTAGGGTTCATTACAGAACCTCTTACAGTAGGTCTTATTCCCATATGTCTTTTTCTTCCTGCTTTACCGATAACTACGTTACCGTGCTCTATATTCCCAACTTGTCCTATAGTAGCTTTACAGTTTATACTTACTAATCTCATCTCACCTGATGGTAATCTTAATAAAGCATTTTTTCCTTCTTTAGCCATTAATTGTGCAGAAACTCCAGCAGATCTAACTAATTGAGCTCCTTTTCCTGGCTTTAATTCTATATTATGAATGATAGTACCAACTGGCATATCTTTTAATGCTAAACAGTTTCCTGGCTTTATATCAGCACCTAATCCTGATAATATAGTATCTCCAACATTAATTCCAACTGGAGCTAATATATATCTTTTTTCACCATCAGCATAGTTTAATAATGCGATATTTGCAGTTCTGTTTGGATCATATTCTATAGTAGCAACCTTAGCAGGTATACCATCTTTATCTCTTTTAAAATCTATTATTCTATATTTTCTTTTTTGTCCTCCACCTCTATGACGAACAGTTATTCTACCATGTACGTTTCTACCAGCATTTTTCTTTAAGTTAACTAAAAGAGATTTCTCTGGTTGATTACATGTTATTTCATCAGAAACTAAAACTGTCATTTGTCTTAAGGCAGGAGAAGTTGGTCTAAACTTTTTTATAGCCATCTGTTTTCCCTCCTTCGTTTGTTATAATACTACATTCCTTGGAAGAATTCTATTTCTTTACTATCAGCAGTTAATTTAACTACTGCTTTCTTAAAGCTTGATGTTCTTCCTTGAGTTCTACCCATTCTTTTAACTTTTCCATCGTAGTTTAAAGTATTTACTTTATCAACACTAACTCCGAATACTTTTTCTACTGCTTTTTTTATTTCAGTTTTGTTCGCATCTTTAGCCACAACAAAAGTGTATTTTTTTTCACCCATTTCAGCCATACTGTGCTCAGTTACAACTGGTCTTATTATTACATCATGTGGATTAGTCATTATGCGTACACCTCCTCCACTTTTTTAACAGCATCTGTAGTTATTATAAATGAATCATATTTTAATATATCATATACGTTCATAGTATTAACTAATGCAGTTTGAACACCTTCTATATTTCTAGCTGATTTTATTACGTTATCGTTTTTGTCAGCTATAACTACTAAAGCTTTTTTAGCAGCATTTATATTATTTAATATTTGAGCGAATTCTTTAGTTTTAGGAGCATCCATGTTTAATGCATCTAATACTATAACTTCACTATTTTGTACTTTTGAAGATAAAGCACTCTTCATAGCTAATCTTCTTACCTTCTTAGGTAATGTATATCTGTAGCTTCTTGGCTTAGGTGCAAAAGCAACTCCTCCACCTACCCATTGTACAGATCTTGTAGAACCTTGTCTTGCTCTACCTGTTCCTTTTTGTTTCCAAGGTTTTCTTCCGCCACCTCTAACTTCTGCTCTAGTTTTAGCAGATTGAGTTCCTTGTCTCTTATTTGCTAATTGATTTTTTACAACTTCGTATAAAACATGTCCATTAACTTCTACGCCAAATATAGAATCTGATAATTCTATTTCTCCAACGTTTTGTCCACTAACATTTAGTACATTTAATTTTGGCATTGTTATTCCTCCTTTCTCTAGGTTAGTCATTATTTAGAAACCTTTACAGCTTCTTTTATAGTTACTACTGAACCTTTAGCTCCTGGTATAGCTCCCTTAACTAATATAAGGTTCTTATCAGCATCTACTTTAACAACCTCTAAGTTTTGAACTGTTACCTTTACGCTTCCCATGTGTCCAGCTAATTTTTTGTTTTTAAATACTCTACCAGGGTAAGAACAAGCTCCCATTGAACCTGGTCTTCTGTGGTATCTAGAACCGTGAGTTTCAGGACCTCTACTTTGTCCATGTCTTTTTATTGGACCTTGGAATCCCTTACCTTTACTTATTCCAGTAACATCTATTTTTGCACCTGCTTCAAATACATCAGCTTTTATTTCTTGTCCTACTGTGTATCCTTCTACAGAATCTACTCTAAATTCTTTTAAATGTTTCTTTAAAACATTAGCAGCAGCTAAATGTCCTTTTTTAGGTTTGTTTAAAGCTTTTTCTTTAGCATCTTCAAAACCTATTTGTATAGCATTGTATCCATCTTTATCAACTGTTTTTATTTGAGTAACGACCATAGGTCCTGCTTCAACAGCTGTTACAGGTATAACTACACCTTTATCAGTGAATATTTGAGTCATACCAACTTTTTTGCCTAATATTCCTTTCATATTAGCACCTCCTATAATTCTTACAGCGGATTACATCTTTTAGAGTAATCATTCTAAGATAATCATCTATAGGATAATATCTTAGGGGTTCTTATAATTTTATTTCTATATCTACACCTGCTGGTAAGTCTAATCTCATTAATGAGTCAACTGTTTTAGGTGTTGGATTAGCTATGTCGATTAGTCTTTTATGAGTTCTTATTTCAAATTGTTCTCTAGAGTCTTTGTACTTATGTACAGCTCTTAATATAGTTACAATTTGTTTTTCTGTTGGTAGAGGCACAGGTCCTGAAACTTGTGATCCAGCCTTTTTAGCAGTTTCAACTATTTTCCCTGCTGAAAAATCTAATAATTTGTGATCATATGATTTTAATCTTATTCTTATTTTTTCATTCTTAGCCATTTTGTTTTCCCTCCTTTATCACGTGTTTAATTTTCAAGTTGCGTACAACCAATACCGATACACTGCTCCGGGTGTGTTGTAACTTTCAAATCGATATTAGTTCGTATTTCACTAGGATTTAATTCTTATTTTCTTAATCTCTCAAGCACACTATTATATTTTATATCATCTGTTACATTTTTTCAAGTTTTTTTTGTATTTTTTTCAATTTTATTTTCTATTACAACAGCATAACCTCAAACTTGATTGTTAATCTATCTCAAGGCACTAGTTTAGTATATATGCTTTAGTGCTACTTGTCAACAAAAAACAAAAAAGAGAGGTGTTATCCCCTCTTTTTCTATATTAAATCCATTAGTTTAGTAAAAGATTACTCTATTATAGTAGCAACAACTCCTGAAGCTACTGTTCTTCCACCTTCTCTTATTGAGAATCTTAATCCCTCTTCTACAACTATTGAGTTTATTAAGTCTACTTCCATTGTTACGTTATCTCCAGGCATTACCATTTCTATTCCATCTGGTAACTTACAAGCTCCTGTTACGTCTGTTGTTCTGAAATAGAATTGTGGTCTATATCCATCAAAGAATGGTGTATGTCTTCCACCCTCTTCTTTTTTAAGTACATATACTTCTGCTGTAAACTTTGTGTGTGCCTTTACTGATCCAGTTTTTGCTAGTACTTGTCCTCTTTCTATCTCACTTCTTTGTACTCCTCTTAATAATGCTCCTATATTATCCCCTGCTTGTGCTTGGTCTAATAATTTTCTGAACATCTCTACTCCTGTTACTACTACTTTTCTTGGTGCTTCTGTTAATCCTACTAATTCTACTTCGTCTTGTACTTTTAGTACTCCTCTTTCTACTCTTCCTGTTGCAACTGTTCCTCTTCCTGTGATTGAGAATACGTCCTCTACTGGCATTAAGAATGGTTTATCTGTATCTCTCTCTGGAGCTGGTATATACTCATCTATTTGCTCGAATAATTCTACTATCTTATTTCCCCACTCGCTCTTTGGATCTTCTAATGCCATTAATGCTGACCCTCTTATTATTGGAGTATCATCTCCTGGGAAATCATATTCTGTTAATAAATCTCTTACTTCCATTTCTACTAGTTCTAATAACTCTTCGTCATCTACCATGTCACATTTGTTTAAGAATACTACTATATATGGTACACCAACTTGTCTTGATAATAGTATATGCTCTCTTGTTTGTGGCATTGGTCCATCTGTTGCTGAACAAACTAATATTGCTCCGTCCATTTGTGCTGCTCCTGTTATCATGTTCTTAACGTAGTCAGCATGTCCTGGGCAGTCAACGTGTGCGTAGTGTCTGTTTGGAGTTTCATACTCAACGTGTGCTGTTGATATTGTGATTCCTCTTTCTCTTTCTTCTGGAGCTTTATCTATGTTTGCGAAATCTACTGCTTCTCCTAATTGATATCTGTCATATAATGTTTTTGTTATTGCTGCTGTTAATGTAGTTTTACCGTGGTCAACGTGTCCTATTGTACCTATATTAACATGAGGTTTTGTTCTTTCGTATTTAGCTTTAGCCATTTTGAATTTCCTCCCTTTATCTTGTGCGATATGAGATATATCTCATATCGCTGATTATTTTTTATATTTATATTATTAATTATTTTTAAATTATTTTCCTTCAGCTATTTTCTTAGCAACTGAAGCTGGAACTTGCTCATAGTGATCGAATATCATTGTATAAGTTGCACGACCTTGAGTTGAAGATCTTAGGTCTGTTGAGTATCCAAACATTTCTGAAAGTGGAACGAATGCATTTATAACTTGTGCACCACTTCTAGCTTCCATACCTTGGATTAATCCTCTTCTTGAGTTTAAGTCACCCATAACATCTCCCATGTAATCTTCTGGAGTAACAACTTCTACTTTGAAGTAAGGCTCTAAAAGAACTGCATTACCTTTCTTCATAGCATCTTTGAATGCCATTGAACCAGCCATTTTAAACGCCATCTCAGAAGAGTCAACCTCATGGTAAGAACCATCATATAACTCAACAGCAACGTCTACAACTGGATAACCAGCAACTATACCAGATTGCATAGCTCCTTGTATACCCATGTCAACTGGACCAACATATTCTTTTGGTACAGATCCACCAACAGTTTTGTTTGTGAACTTGTATCCTTCACCTGGCTCTTGAGGAGCAACTCTAATCTTAACGTGACCGTATTGTCCTCTACCACCTGATTGCTTAGAGTACTTGTATTCAACATCAACTGGTTGAGTTATAGTTTCTCTATATGCAACTTGTGGTGCACCAACTTTAGCTTCTACTTTAAATTCTCTTAATAATCTATCTACTATTATCTCTAAGTGTAACTCACCCATACCAGATATTATAGTTTGTCCTGTTTCTTGGTCAGTCTTAACTGTGAAAGTTGGGTCTTCTTCAGCTAATTTTTGAAGAGCTATACCCATTTTTTCTTGAGCTGCTTTAGAGCTTGGCTCTATAGCAACAGATATAACTGGCTCAGGGAATTCCATAGATTCAAGTATTATTGGATTAGCAGGGTCACATAATGTGTCTCCAGTAGTAGTATCTTTTAATCCTACTGCTGCTGCTATATCTCCAGCATAAACTTTAGTTATTTCTTCTCTTGTATTGGCATGCATTTGTAATATACGACCAATTCTTTCTCTCTTATTCTTAGTTGCATTTAAAACATAAGAACCAGATTCTAATGTTCCAGAGTAAACTCTGAAGAACGCTAGTTTTCCAACGAATGGGTCAGTCATTATTTTGAATGCTAGTGCAGAGAATGGCTCTTCATCAGAAGAATGTCTTTCAGCTTCTTCTCCATCTTCTAATATACCTTTTATAGCTGCTATATCTGTTGGTGCTGGTAAGTAATCTAAAACTGCATCTATTACTAACTGAACACCTTTATTTCTATAAGCTGTACCACAGAAAACTGGGTTCATTTCACAAGCTATAGTAGCTTTTCTTATAGCAACTTTTAATTCTTCTATAGTAGGCTCTTCACCTTCAAGGTATTTCATCATTAGTTCTTCATCAGTTTCAGCTACTGATTCAACTAATTTTTCTCTCCACTCAGTGGCTAATTCTTTCATGTCTTCTGGTATATCTGTTTCTTCCATTTCAACCCCTAGGTCGTCTTTGTATATAACAGCATCCATTTTTAATAAGTCTATTATACCTATGAATGAATCTTCTTTACCTATTGGTAATTGCATAGGAACTGCATTAGAATTTAATCTAGATTTCATCATGCTTACAACATTGTAGAAATCTGCACCTAATATATCCATTTTATTTACAAAAGCTATTCTAGGTACTCCATAAGTTTCAGCTTGTCTCCATACATTTTCTGATTGAGGCTCAACTCCACCTTTTGCACAGAATACAGCAACTGAACCGTCAAGAACTCTTAGAGATCTTTCAACTTCAACTGTGAAGTCCACGTGTCCAGGAGTATCTATTATATTTATTCTATGGTCTTTCCATGAAGCAGTAGTAGCGGCAGAAGTTATTGTTATACCTCTTTCCTTTTCTTGCTCCATCCAGTCCATTTGAGAAGCTCCTTCATGAGTTTCTCCTATTTTATGAGTTTGCCCAGTATAAAACAGAATTCTTTCTGTAGTAGTAGTTTTTCCTGCATCTATATGAGCCATGATTCCTATATTCCTAGTTCTTTCCAAAGGAAACTTTCTAGCCATGGTTATCCTCCTTATGATATCCTCAATTTTATAAGATATCTATATATCCTACCATCTGTAATGAGCAAATGCTTTGTTAGCCTCTGCCATTTTATGAGTATCTTCTTTTTTCTTAACTGAAGCTCCAGTGTTGTTAGCTGCATCCATTATTTCTTTAGCAAGCTTATCAACCATTCCTTTTTCTCCACGAGCTCTAGTGTATTTTACTAGCCATCTTAAACCTAATGTTTGTCTTCTTTCAGGTCTAACTTCGATTGGTACTTGGTAGTTTGCTCCACCAACTCTTCTTGCTTTTACTTCTAAAACAGGCATTATATTGTCCATTGCTTTATTAAATACTTCTAAAGCTTCTTCTCCTGTCTTTTCAGCAATAACTGCGAAAGCATCATAAACTATACTTTGAGACTTTCCTTTTTTTCCGTCTACCATTAGATTATTTATTAATTTAGTAACTACCTTACTCCCATACATAGGATCTGGTAAAACTTCTCTTTTTGGAACATTACCTTTTCTTGGCATTTCGCTTCCCTCCTTAATTATTTAACTTAAATCATAGGTACTCGACATAATTCACTTAATGCCGTGATGCCATAAATATATATATTTAAAGCACCGAACTATAATCAATCATTAATTGTTTTTACTTTTTAGCTTCTTTAGGTCTCTTCGCACCGTACTTAGATCTTGATTGTCTTCTCTTATCAACACCTGCTGTATCTAAAGTACCTCTTAGTATATGGTATCTAACCCCTGGAAGGTCTTTTACTCTTCCTCCTCTTATAAGAACAACACTATGCTCTTGTAAGTTGTGTCCTTCTCCTGGTATATAAGCAGAAACTTCTATACCATTAGTTAATCTAACTCTGGCAACTTTTCTTAAAGCTGAGTTAGGTTTCTTAGGAGTAACTGTTTTTACTGAAGTACAAACCCCTCTTTTTTGTGGGGCACTAGCGTCAGTTACTTTCTTGTTTAAAGAGTTGTAACCTTTTTGTAATGCTGGAGCAGTAGATTTCTTCTCTACCGCTTTTCTACTTTTACGAACTAATTGGTTAATTGTTGGCATCATCTGCACCTCCTTCCAAATTTTCGATCTTATCAGTGACCGCCAACTACATCAATATGAATATTCATACTGACTGATTGTAACATACGTTACTTACAATTTAATGTCTATAACACATAAATATGTGATATTAGCATTTTTCTAGCTTGATGCTTTTTAGTTTTTATTTATTGCCATCTAAAAGTCACTAAGAGCTTATTCAAGCCCTTAGTGCACTTTTAAACAACACACTTTACTATTTTAACACCACAAATAATGGTTGTCAAGATTTCTTTACTCTATCTGCCATTAATCTTCAATTTTTTCAACAGCTATATTTCTATATTTCTTCATTCCTGTTCCAGCTGGTATTAATTTACCTAATATAACATTTTCTTTAAGTCCTATTAAGTGGTCTTCTTTACCTTTTATTGCTGCCTCTGTTAATACTCTTGTTGTCTCCTGGAATGAAGCTGCTGATAAGAATGAATCAGTTGCAAGAGACGCTTTAGTTATACCAAGTAAAACTCTTTTAGCAACTGCTGGTCTTAGACCTTTGGCTACAGCATCTTTATTACATTCATTGAATGTTAATACATCTTCATATCCACCTGGTAATAAATCTGTATCTCCTGGGTCTTCAACTTTAACTTTAGATAGCATTTGTCTTACTATAACTTCTATATGCTTATCGTTAACGTCAACCCCTTGAAGTCTATACACTCTTTGAACTTCTTTAACTATATATTCTTGAACTCCCTTAACACCATTTACTCTTACTATATCATGAGGATTTATAAACCCTTGTGTTAATGGGTCTCCAGCTTCTAACATTTGACCTTGTTTAACCTTTAATCTAGAACCATATGGTATCACATATGTTTGAGTTTCGCCTTCTGCTGGTATTACATTTACTTCTTTTCTCTTTCCAGTTTCGTCTATTTCAACTCTACCAGATACTTCAGTTATTACGGCTAATCCTTTTGGTTTTCTAGCCTCAAATAATTCTTCAACCCTTGGAAGACCTTGAGTTATATCGGCTCCTGCAACTCCTCCAGTATGGAATGTACGCATTGTAAGCTGAGTACCAGGCTCACCGATAGATTGAGCTGCTATTATACCAACTGCTTCACCTATATTAACTTCTTTTCCTGTAGCTAAGTTTCTACCATAGCACTTAGAACAAACTCCATGATTAGTTTTACAGTTAAGAACTGTTCTTATCCTAATTTTTTCAATTCCTAAATCTACTATAGTTTCTGCTTCATCTTCTTGTATCATAGCATCAGCTTCAACTATAACCTCACCAGTTTCAGGATTTAATATAGGGTCTATAGTATATCTTCCTACAATTCTATCGTATATCTCTTCTATAACTTCATTTCCTTCTTTTATAGCATAAATTTCTGTAGTATCCTCTGTTCCACAATCTATTTCTCTTACGATAACATCTTGACTTACATCAACAAGTCTTCTTGTTAAGTATCCAGATTCAGCTGTACGTATAGCGGTATCAGCAAGACCTTTTCTGGCACCATGTGAAGATGTAAAGTATTCTAGTACTGATAGACCTTCACGGAAATTAGATTTAACTGGTATCTCAACTGTTTTACCAGACGCATTGGCCATAAGACCACGCATTCCTGCCAGCTGTCTAATTTGGTTTTTAGAACCTCTGGCTCCTGAATGTGCCATTATATATATATTATTTAATCTGTCTAATCCACCCATAAGAGCATCAGTAACTTTATCAGTTGTTTCTGTCCATGTCTCTATGACTTTCTCATATCTCTCTTCATCAGATATTAGACCTCTTCTGTACGCTTTTTCATATTTATCAACTTTTGCTTCTGCTTCAGATATAAATACTTTCTTTTCTTCTGGTACACTCATATCATCAACAGCAACTGTTATTCCACCTAGTGTAGAATATTTAAACCCTAGAGCTTTTATATAATCTAGTAATTCAGCTGTTTCTGTATTTCCATGTTTTCTAAAGCATTTATCTATTATTTTACCAAGAGATTTTTTATCTGCTAAGAAATCAACTTCAAGTGCAAATGGGTTTTCTTTTCTATCTACAAAACCTAAATCTTGAGGTATATTTTCATTAAATATAAATCTACCAACAGTACTTTCAACTAATGAGCTGCTTCCATCTTCAAGTGTTACCTTTAATTTTACTAAAGCATGTAGATGAACTGATTTATTATAATAAGCAAGTAATAGCTCATTAAAGTCTTTAAATACCATTCCTGTTCCTTTAGCTCCATCTTGTGCTTCTATTGTTAGATAATAGCAACCTAAAACCATATCCTGAGATGGAGTAGTTATAGGTGAACCATCTTTAGGAGCAAGGATATTATTTACAGAAAGCATTAAGAATCTTGCTTCTGCTTGTGCTTCTACTGATAAAGGTACATGGACTGCCATTTGGTCACCATCGAAGTCTGCATTATAAGCTGTACATACAAGAGGATGTAGTTTTATAGCCTTACCTTCAACTAAGATTGGTTCAAATGCTTGTATACCTAATCTATGTAGAGTTGGTGCACGGTTAAGAAGAACTGGATGACTTTTTATAACATCTTCTAAAACATCCCAAACTTCTGGCTTAACTTTTTCTACTATAGATTTCGCACTCTTTATATTATGTGCATAACCTTCTTTAACTAATTTATCCATAACAAACGGCTTGAATAATTCCAACGCCATTTTCTTTGGAAGTCCACATTGATAGAATTTAAGTTCTGGTCCAACAACTATAACAGAACGTCCTGAGTAGTCAACACGCTTACCAAGTAAGTTTTGACGGAAACGACCTTGCTTACCTTTTAGCATATCTGATAAAGATTTAAGTGGTCTATTTCCAGGACCTGTTACAGGTCTACCTCTTCTACCATTGTCTATTAATGCATCAACTGCTTCTTGAAGCATTCTTTTTTCATTTCTTACAATTATATCTGGAGCTCCAAGCTCTAATAGTCTTTTAAGTCTATTATTTCTATTTATAACTCTTCTATATAAATCATTTAGGTCTGAAGTCGCAAATCTTCCACCATCAAGTTGTACCATTGGTCTTAAATCTGGTGGGATTACTGGTATTGCATCTAAAATCATCCATTCTGGTTTATTTCCAGACTTTTTAAATGCCTCTACAACTTCTAATCTTCTGATTGTTCTAACTTTCTTTTGTCCTGTACTATCTTTTAATTCCGCTCTTAAGTCTTTACTTTGTTGCTCCAAATTTATATTTTGTAGTAATATCTTTACAGCTTCAGCACCCATTCCTACAGTAAAAGTATATCCATACTTTTCAAGAGCAGTTCTGTACTCTTTTTCTGTAAGTAACTGTTTTTCATTCAATCCAGTTTCTCCAGGGTCAACTACTACATATGAAGCAAAGTATAATATTTTTTCTAATGATCTTGGTGACATATCAAGTAAAAGTCCCATTCTACTTGGTATACCTTTGAAGTACCAGATGTGAGACATAGGAGCTGCTAGCTCTATATGTCCCATTCTCTCTCTTCTTACCTTTGATTTAGTTACTTCTACTCCACATCTATCACAAACTACACCTTTATATCTAACTCTTCTATATTTACCACAATGGCACTCCCAGTCTTTTTGTGGTCCAAATATTCTTTCACAGAAAAGACCATCTTTCTCTGGCTTTAAAGTACGGTAATTTATAGTTTCTGGCTTTTTAACTTCTCCTCTAGACCATTGTCTTATTTTTTCTGGAGAAGCCAATGCTATTTTTATCGACTCGAAATTGTTTAATTCAAACAAGGAGTTCTCTCCCTTCTATTTGAGATTTACATTAATTAAATTTACATATCAAAGTCATCACTTTCAAAATCTATTTCTTCTTCAAATAAATCATCTTCAGTGAATTCTTCTAAATTCTCTATATCCTCATCTTCTGCGTTTTCAGCAAAATCATCTTCAATTTCTTCTATTATGTTACTTTCTTCAACTTCTCCCATATGATTTACAACGTCTAGCTCAAATTCACCTATTGTATCATCTTCATCTACAGATTCTCTCACTTCTATTTCTTGGTCTTCATCTGTCAACACTTTTACATCTAAGCATAAACTTTGAAGTTCCTTTATAAGAACCTTAAATGATTCTGGGATTCCTGGCTCAGGTATGTTTTCACCTTTAACTATAGCTTCATAAGTTCTAACACGTCCTACAACATCATCAGACTTAACAGTAAGTATTTCTTGAAGTATGTGAGCAGCTCCATATGCTTCTAGAGCCCAAACCTCCATCTCTCCAAATCTTTGTCCACCAAATTGTGCTTTACCACCTAGTGGCTGTTGAGTAACTAATGAGTATGGTCCAGTACTTCTTGCATGTAGCTTTTCATCTACTAAGTGATGTAGTTTTAAGTAATACATATATCCAACAGTTATTCTGTTGTCAAAAGTCTCACCTGTTCTACCATCGTATAAAGTTAATTTACCATCTCTAGGATAACCAGCATCTTCAAGAGCATCCATTATATCGTACTCATTAGCACCATCGAATACTGATGTCGCTACATACCATCCTAATGTCTTAGCAGCTAGTCCTAAATGTACTTCTAGAACCTGACCGATGTTCATACGTGATGGTATACCTTGTGGGTTAAGTATTATATCTAGAGGAGTTCCATTTTCCATAAATGGCATATCTTCTTCTGGTAATATTCTTGAGATAACCCCCTTATTACCATGACGACCAGCCATTTTATCTCCAACTTTTATCTTTCTCTTTTTAGCTATATAACATCTTACTAATTCATTTACTCCTGGAGATAAATCATCTCCATTTTCTCTAGTAAATACTTTTACATCAACTATTATACCAGATTCACCATGAGGTACTTTAAGTGAAGTATCTCTAACTTCTCTAGCTTTTTCTCCAAATATTGCACGAAGTAATCTTTCCTCAGCAGTAAGTTCAGTTTCTCCTTTTGGAGTTACCTTACCAACTAGTATATCACCTGAATCTACCTCTGCACCTATTCTTATTATACCTCTATCATCTAAGTTTTTGATTGCACTATCTCCAACATTAGGTATATCTCTAGTTATTTCCTCTGGTCCTAGTTTTGTATCTCTAGCTTCACATTCATATTCTTCTATATGAATTGTTGATAATCTATCTTCTTTAACTAATCTTTCATTTATTAATATGGCATCCTCGTAGTTATAACCTTCCCAAGTCATGAATGCTATAAGACAGTTTCTTCCAAGTGCAACTTCACCTAAATCAGTTGCTGGACCATCTGCTATAACATCGCCTCTCTCTATCTTTTCACCTTTACTTATTATAGGTGTTTGATTTATACAAGTACCTGAGTTTGAACGTTTAAACTTAAGTAGATTATATCTATCTCTGTTTCCATCTTCTCTTTTTATAATTATTTCATCTGCTGTTACTCTTTCTGCTATACCAGAATTTCTAGCAACAACAACTGCTCCAGAGTCTTTTGCAGCTCTATATTCTATACCAGTTCCTATAATTGGCGCTTCTCTTCTAACTAGAGGCACTGCCTGACGCTGCATGTTCGCTCCCATAAGGGCACGGTTGGCATCATCATTTTCTAGGAAAGGTATCATAGCAGTTGCAACAGATACAACTTGCTTAGGAGATATATCCATGTAATCTACTCTACTTTCAGGAACCATTTCAACAGCACCATTTACAGTTCTACAAACAACTCTATGGTTTACGAACTTTCCATCATCTGTTAATGGCTCATTTGCCTGAGCTCTTACGAATAAGTCTTCCTCATCAGCAGTTAAATAATGTATTTCATCAGTAACTGTTGCTGTTTCTTTATCAAATTTTCTATATGGTGATTCTATAAATCCAAATTCATTTATCTTTGCATAAGTTCCTAGAGAGTTTATAAGACCGATATTTGGTCCCTCTGGCGTCTCTATTGGACACATTCTACCATAGTGTGAATGGTGAACGTCACGCACTTCGAATCCAGCTCTTTCTCTTGAAAGACCTCCAGGTCCAAGAGCTGATAATCTTCTCTTATGTGTTAACTCAGATAGAGGATTTGTTTGGTCCATGAACTGAGATAACTGAGAACTACCAAAGAATTCTTTTATTGCAGCAGAAACTGGTCTTATGTTAACTAACGCTTGAGGCGTTATAGCTTCCATATCTTGAACTGTCATTCTCTCTTTTATGACTCTTTCCATTCTTGAAAGACCAATTCTAACTTGATTTTGTAATAATTCACCTACAGATCTTATTCTTCTGTTTCCTAGGTGGTCTATATCATCAATATTTCCTATATTATAGAATATATTGAACTCATAACTTATTGAAGCTATTATGTCATCTAATAATATATGTTTTGGTATAAGTTCTTTAATTCTTGATTTTATAGCTTCTTTTATTTCTTCTTCATCGCTATATCCATCTAAAATTTCTTTTAAAGTTGGATAATGTACTTTTTCTTTTATGTTTAAATCATCTATGTCAAAATTAATGTGAGACTTAATATCTACGAAATTATTTCCTATAACTCTAACTTTCTTATCATCATCCATTAGTAGATTTACTACATTTATACCTGCATTTTGTATATCTTTAGCTAACTCATAACTTATTTTTTCTCCAGCTTTTACAAATACTTCCCCAGTTTCTGGATTTATTATGTCTTGTGCTGAAATTTTATTCATTATTCTATAACATAAAGCAAGTTTCTTATTAAATTTATATCTACCAACTTTTGCTAAGTCATATCTTTTTGGATCAAAGAATAAAGCATTTAATAAAGATGATGCACTTTCTACAGTAGGAGGCTCACCTGGTCTTAATTTTTTGTATATCTCTACAAGACCTTCCTCTACTGATTTAGTATTATCCTTTTCTAATGTAGCAGATAATCTTTCGTCTTCTCCTAAAAGGTCAATTATCTCTGCATCTGTTCCTATCCCTAAAGCTCTAAGTAAAACTGTAACTGGTTGTTTTCTTGTTCTATCAACTCTTACAGAAATTACATCATTAGAATCTGTCTCATATTCTAACCATGCTCCTCTATTAGGAATTACAGTAGATGAAATCAATCTCTTACCTGTTTTATCTCTTTCTTCCGCATAGTAAACACCAGGAGATCTAACTAATTGACTTACTATAACTCTTTCTGCTCCATTTATAACGAAAGTTCCTCTTTCTGTCATTAAAGGGAAGTCACCCATAAATACTTCTTGTTCTTTTATCTCGCCTGTTTCTTTATTTATAAGTCTTACCTTAACTTTTAGAGGTGCACAATATGTAGCATCTCTCTCTTTACACTCTTCTATATCGTACTTTGGTTTATCGTCTAAAGAATAGTCAACAAATTCCAATATAAGATTACCAGTATAATCTTCTATTGGTGAAATATCATCAAACACTTCTTTTAAACCTTCTTTTAAAAACCACTCATAGGAATCTACTTGAATTTCTATAAGATTTGGCACATCAGCTATTTCCTTAATTTTAGAAAAGCTCATTCTAGTTCTTTTACCTATCGTGACAGGATGTGGCATTCACTTTTCACCTCTCAATAATTAAAAATAAAACAATAGTTCATTCTAACGCATCTAATAATTTTAGCATATTGTCAAGTATTTTTCAATATATTTTTTATCTTATATGTAAACTATGCATTATTTTTGATTTTTTATAAATTATTTTTAGCATATATTATGTATTATGTACAATTTCTTAATATAAAATCCATATTTTTCATTTATAGGTCTAATTTTCTATATAAACTTATATACAAATACCCTTCCCCTATTTAATTATAATTCCATAATGAAATAGTTGTAAATAATTAGATTTATACAAATATATACAATTTATTAAATATACAAAATAAAGACCATAGATAAATTTAACTTGGAATTTTTAGTCTTAAACTTTTTCCAATGTAAATTATATCTATGGTCTTTATAAAAATAGAATTTCTAACATAACTAATATATAAATTTTCTTTATATATTAGTGTATTGATTATCCTAATATGTTATCTGCAAATTGTGGAGTAGGTAAACCAAATCCTCCTGCAACTTCAAGTAAATCCCCTGTTATGAATGATGAGTCATCACTAGCATAGAATAGAACGGTTTTTGCTATATCATCTGGTTCTCCTATACGATTTAAAGGAACATGCTTTAAAAACTCTTTTATGAACTCTGGAGACATATTATCTAATGCTGCCTTAGTTGCAATAAGTCCTGGAAGTACAGCATTACATCTAACATGATTCTTTGCATATTGTGTTGCTATATTTTGAGTTAATGAATTGATTGCTGCTTTTGATACACAGTAAGCTATTCTAGATAAATCAGGTAATACTGAACCTATACTTGATATATTTACTATACTGCCTTTTCCATTCTTTATCATATGAGGAATTGCTGCTTTACATGGTAAATACACACTTTTTAAATTAGTATTTACTGTATCAAAGAAATTATCTGTATCCCCAGTTACAAGGTCTTTGTCAAGAGAAGGGTTTGTTGAACCAAAATTGTTTACAAGTATATCTATCTTACCTTCTTTTTTAACTACGTCTTCTATCATTGAAGTAAAAGTTTCTTCTTCACGAGCATTAAAGTAAACAAACTTAGCACAACCACCTTCTGCACTTATTTTATTTATAACTTCATTAGCTAATTCTTCTGAACGAGCTGCTAAATATACAATTGCTCCATTCTTTGCTAATATCTCTGCTGAAGCTAATCCAATACCTTTTGTTGCAGCAGTAACTACTGCAATTTTTCCTTGTAATTTTTCCATTATTAATTCCTCCTTAAATACATCCTTCAAAGTCTACAAATTTCGATTTTTTTAATACTTAGTTCATTTTAAAATTTATATTTGTTAATTAATTATTTATTACATTTTATTTCTAAATTATTCATGTATTTTTTTAAAATAATATGTAATTTTTTACAGTTCCATTTAATTATATACCCTATATATATACATTACAATAATTGTTTATATATTAATTTAATAATAGTATTAAATTAATATACCATTACATACTATATGATACCCTTAATTTAATACTATTATATATATTTTTTGCATTTTATAAAAATATTTTCTTTATAATTCTAGATAAATTCTATAATTTTTTGCAAATAAAAAAGATACCCTATGGGTATCTTTTTAAAGAAACTACTTAACTTCTACTTTAGCTCCAGCAGCTTCTAATTTTTCTTTTATTTGGTCAGCTTCTTCTTTAGAAGCTCCTTCTTTAACTGTCTTAGGAGCGTTATCAACTACTTCTTTAGCTTCTTTTAATCCTAATCCTGTTATTTCTCTAACTGCTTTTATAACTCCAACTTTTGAAGAACCAACTTCAGCTAATACTACATCAAATTCAGTTTTTTCTTCAGCAGCTGGTCCACCAGCAGCTGCACCAGCTACCATTACTGGAGCTGAAGCTGATACACCGAATTTTTCTTCAGCAGCTTTAACTAATTCATTTAATTCTAAAACTTTCATATTTTCTATAGCTTCTAATATTTGTTCTATTGTCATTTTTAGCACCTCCGAATTTTATTTCAAATTAATATTTATAATTTTTTAATTAAGCTATTAAGCTTCTTCTTGACCTTCTGCCTTTTTCGCTATTGCATCTATTAAATATGCAAAGTTTGATACTGGAGCTTTTAAGCTACCAAGTAATTTAGCGATAAGAACTTCTCTTGATGGTATGTTAGCCATTTCAACAATTTTAGACTCATCGTAGAATGCACCTTCCACAATACCCATCTTTAATTTCATCTTTGGATGAGAATCCATGAATCCTTTTAATATTCTTGCTGGAGCAACTGGATCATCATATCCAAATGCTATAGCATTAGTTCCAACTAATAATTCATCATTGAATTGCTCTATACCAACTTCTTTAGCTGCTCTTCTAACTAAAGTATTTTTATATACTTTGTAATCTACACCAGCTTCTCTCATTTGTTTTCTTAACTCAGTTACCTCTTCAACTGTTAATCCTTTGTAATCTACAACAACAGCAGCAGAAGATTTTTGTAACTTTTCAACTATCTCAGAAACAACTTCTGATTTAATTTCTATAGCTTTTCTCATATAGATGTGCACCTCCTTCACCAAATAGGCTTAGTATTTACCGCAACATTATAAAAAGCTTTTGTTGCCAAAAGTAGACATCAAAAGCTTTAGTAATCTCAATTTATCTAAAACCTCGGCGGGATATTAAGCTCTCGCACCCACTATCTACGGCAAATCTATTCTTTTTTACATTGACAAGTGATATAATAACATTTTTGTCAACCTGTGTCAACAGTTTTATTATTCAGCTGTTCTTGCTGGGTTTATTTTAACTCCAGGTCCCATTGAAGAAGCTACTGTTACACTTCTTAAATATTGTCCTTTAGCAGCAGCTGGTTTAGCTTTTATTATAGCATCCATTAATGCAGCAAAGTTTTCAGCTAATTTTTCTCCACCAAATGATACTTTTCCTACTGGAACGTGTATTATGTTAGTTTTGTCTAATCTGTATTCAACTTTACCAGCTTTTATTTCATCTATAGCTTTAGCTACATCAAATGTAACTGTTCCTGATTTAGGGTTTGGCATTAAACCTTTAGGTCCTAATACTCTACCTAATCTACCTACTACACCCATCATATCTGGAGTAGCAACTACTATATCAAATTCAAACCAGTTTTCACCTTGTATTTTTTGAACTAATTCTTCAGCTCCTACAAAGTCAGCACCAGCTTGTTCAGCTTCTTTAGCTTTCTCACCTTTAGCAAAAACTAAAACTCTTTTAGTTTTACCAGTTCCGTGAGGTAATACAACTGCACCTCTTACTTGTTGGTCAGCATGTCTTGAGTCAACACCTAATTTAATGTGTGCTTCTACTGTCTCATCAAATTTAGCTCCAGCTATATCTGAAACTAATGTTAATGCTTCTGATGCATCATAAAATTTAGTTCTATCTACTTTTTCTAATGCACCTGCATATCTTTTACCTTTTTTAGCCATTTTATTTTCCTCCTCGTGGTTAATTTCGGCTTTTCGCCTCCCACTTTATAAAAAAAGTGTATCTTTTAATTAGTCTTCTACTACAACACCCATGCTTCTAGCAGTACCCGCTATCATACTCATAGCCGCTTCTACTGATGCAGCATTTAAGTCAGGCATTTTTAACTCAGCTATTTCTCTTACTTGAGCTGAAGTTATTTTAGCAACTTTCTTTTTGTTTGGTTCTCCAGAACCTGATTTTAAGTTTAATGCTTTTTTAATTAAAACTGCAGCTGGTGGAGTTTTTGTTATAAAACTGAATGATCTATCTTGATATACAGTTATAACAACTGGTATTATCATTCCAGCTTGATCTGCAGTTTTAGCATTAAATTCTTTTGTGAATCCCATTATATTAACACCATGTTGTCCTAATGCTGGTCCAACTGGTGGCGCTGGAGTAGCCTTTCCTGCAGGTATTTGTAATTTTATTTGACCTATAACTTTTTTAGCCATTTTGAGCGCACCTCCTCAGATTTTTCTATAATAATAGTATTAGATTTTTTCTATACCTTCAAGCTCTATTACAAATAGAGTCCTTTTACCAAATGCATTTATGCATACTTTGACTTCTCTATTTTCTAAGTCAATTTCTTCTATGTTACCTATTTGTCCACTAAATGGTCCTTGAGATACTTTTACTGTATCTCCTATTTCAAAATCAATATCACTATTTACTACTTTAGGGTCTGTTGTATCTATCCCCATAGCTTTGACTTCATCTTCACTTAATGGTACTGGTTTTGAACCAGGTCCAACGAAACCTGTAACTCCCTTAGTATTTCTTACTACATACCAAGATTCATCAGTTATTATCATTTTAACCAAGACATAACTTGGATAAACTTTACGTTGTCTAGTTTTTTCTTTTCCAGTTTTAGTAGTTTCCACTACCTCTTCTGTTGGAACAACTACTTGTCTTATGCAGTCTTCCATACCTCTTGTTTTAACTGCTTTCTCAATTGTAGCTTTAACTTTATTTTCATGTCCCGAATAGGTATGAACTACATACCAACTTGCTTCTTGTAATTCTGACATTTAACTTACCTCTTTTCGTCTATTTTAGTAATAACGCTAGTGCACCAGATAATATAGTGTCTATACCCCATACTAATATAGTGCATGAAATAACTACAGTTAAAACTATACTTGTGTTTTTAAACAGTTCCTTTTTTGTCGGCCATGTAACTCTTTTTAATTCTTGCTTAGTTTCTTTTAGATATCCAAATAAACTAAACCTTTTTTTAGTTTTTGCACCGTCATTTTTTTGGGCAGCCATTCCATACTCACATCCTTATAAAAAACTATTTTGTTTCTTTATGAGTTGTATGCTTTTTACAGAATCTACAATATTTTTGTAATTCTATTCTGTCTGGATTATTTTTCTTATTCTTAGTAGTGTTGTAGTTTCTTTGCTTACACTCTGTACATGCTAAAGTTACTTTAACTCTCATCTGATACACCTCCAACTTTGTAATACAATAATATATATTGTTAATATATGTGAATATAATACCTTTAAAATATGTATTTATTAAAAATCTACAGTATTCAAGATATTATTAACTTCCTATAATCATTACCTTGTATAAGTTATCACAAAATCCTATGCTGTGTCAATGTTTTTGTATTTCTATGTTAAAAAAAGAGGAGCATAACCCCTCTTTTTATTATTCTTTTTAATCCATCAGTTTAATAAAAGATTACTCTATTATAGTAGCAACAACTCCTGAAGCTACTGTTCTTCCACCTTCTCTTATTGAGAATCTTAATCCCTCTTCTACAACTATTGAGTTTATTAAGTCTACTTCCATTGTTACGTTATCTCCAGGCATTACCATTTCTATTCCATCTGGTAACTTACAAGCTCCTGTTACGTCTGTTGTTCTGAAATAGAATTGTGGTCTATATCCATCAAAGAATGGTGTATGTCTTCCACCCTCTTCTTTTTTAAGTACATATACTTCTGCTGTAAACTTTGTGTGTGCCTTTACTGATCCAGTTTTTGCTAGTACTTGTCCTCTTTCTATCTCACTTCTTTGTACTCCTCTTAATAATGCTCCTATATTATCCCCTGCTTGTGCTTGGTCTAATAATTTTCTGAACATCTCTACTCCTGTTACTACTACTTTTCTTGGTGCTTCTGTTAATCCTACTAATTCTACTTCGTCTTGTACTTTTAGTACTCCTCTTTCTACTCTTCCTGTTGCAACTGTTCCTCTTCCTGTGATTGAGAATACGTCCTCTACTGGCATTAAGAATGGTTTATCTGTATCTCTCTCTGGAGCTGGTATATACTCATCTATTTGCTCGAATAATTCTACTATCTTATTTCCCCACTCGCTCTTTGGATCTTCTAATGCCATTAATGCTGACCCTCTTATTATTGGAGTATCATCTCCTGGGAAATCATATTCTGTTAATAAATCTCTTACTTCCATTTCTACTAGTTCTAATAACTCTTCGTCATCTACCATGTCACATTTGTTTAAGAATACTACTATATATGGTACACCAACTTGTCTTGATAATAGTATATGCTCTCTTGTTTGTGGCATTGGTCCATCTGTTGCTGAACAAACTAATATTGCTCCGTCCATTTGTGCTGCTCCTGTTATCATGTTCTTAACGTAGTCAGCATGTCCTGGGCAGTCAACGTGTGCGTAGTGTCTGTTTGGAGTTTCATACTCAACGTGTGCTGTTGATATTGTGATTCCTCTTTCTCTTTCTTCTGGAGCTTTATCTATGTTTGCGAAATCTACTGCTTCTCCTAATTGATATCTGTCATATAATGTTTTTGTTATTGCTGCTGTTAATGTAGTTTTACCGTGGTCAACGTGTCCTATTGTACCTATATTAACATGAGGTTTTGTTCTTTCGTATTTAGCTTTAGCCATTTTGAATTTCCTCCCTTATCTTTCGATATAAATTAATTTTGCTCACAATAAGCTTATGGTAAGTATTTTACTATTAATCATTTCTGTTTTCAAGATGTTTTTCTAATTTTCTCTTAACCCTTTGTAAAGCGTTATCTATTGACTTTACATCTCTTTTAAGCTTGTCCGCTATAAACTGGTATGACTTTCCATTTAAATATAATTCTAGGACTTCTAATTCCAAGTCACTTAATAATTCATTCATCTTTGATTCTATATTTTTTAACTCTTCTTTACTAATTATAAGTTCTTCTGGATCTGTTACTATACTTGTAGCTATAATATCTAAAAGTGTTCTGTCTGACTCTTCATCATATATTGGTTTGTTCAAAGAAACATATGAATTTAAAGGTATATGTTTTTGTCTTGTTGCAGTTTTTATAGCAGTTATTATTTGTCTTGTTATACATATCTCTGCAAAACATTTAAACGAATTTGTCTTACTTCCATCAAAATCTCTAACTGCCTTATAAAGGCCTATCATTCCTTCTTGTATTATATCTTCTTTATCCGCCCCAATTAAAAAATAGGACTTTGCCTTTGCCTTTACAAAATTTCTGTATTTGGTAATAATGTACTCTAGTGCTATTTTATCCCCTTCACTTGCTCTTAATACAATGTTATACTCATCCTGCTGACAATTGTCTATTAACTCATAACTTTTTTCTTTTGCTACCAACATGTAAATCTCCCCCATATATAAAACAAATTTATAGGTATATTATAGTCTAAAGAAGCTAGTAATTTCAACGCTTTCTACGAATGTTCTCAAGTTTCGACAATGTTTCTTTATCTAACCTTTCCTCCAACCAATTTCGCTGAATTTTTTTCCTCAAACCGATATTTTTTTCCTTCATTTTATTCTTGGAACGATCTAACTCTAACTTTAATTCTCTTGCAGACATTCTTGTAGCACCTTTTCCTAAAATCATTTGTTGCTCTGCATAGTCATTAGTAGCTACTTTTACATCATCATACTTTGATAAAGAAGTTATAAATTTCTCTATATAACTATCTGCTGTTTGGTGCTCTCTCGTATAAACTATCGTTATGTGTTTTCTTTTCTCAACTTTTTCTCGTGAATTCTTAACATTATAAGCATCAAAAACTATTATAGTCTTATAACCCATAAACTCAGAAAATTCTATAATATCATCAATAAGCTTTTCTCTAGAATCTTCTAAATCATCTTTAGCCAGTTCTTTCAAATTATCCCACGCATTTATAATATTGTAGCCATCTATTATTAAGTAATGATTTATATTTTTTTTCATGGTTATTTACTTTTATCCAGTCTTTGTCTGAATATCTCATATAAAAGTATTCCACCCGCCACGGATGCATTTAAAGATGTAACATTACCTATCATTGGCATTTTTACTATAAAGTCACAGTTTTGTTTAACCAATCTAGATATCCCAAAACCTTCGCTTCCAATTACCACACCAAGAGGACCTGTAAGATTTTGTTTATAAAAAGTTTCTCCATCCATATCAGCAGCTGCAATCCACAGCCCCTCATCTTTTAATCTTTTTATTGTATTAACTATATTGGTTACCTTACAAACTGGCATATACTCTACTGCTCCTGCAGACGCTTTGGCAACTACAGGTGTTATGTGTACAGACCTTCTTTTAGGAATAATAACTCCATGTGCTCCTACTGCATCTGCTGTCCTTATTATTGAACCTAGATTATGTGGATCTGTTATCTCATCTAATATAATGAAAAATGGGTCTTCATCTTTGTTTTTTGTTAAATCTATTAGCTCATCCAATTCGTAATACTTATATTCACTTGCATAAGCTATTACGCCTTGATGTGAATGGCTTGTACTTACCTCATCTAATTTATGTTTATCAACATATTGTATAATTATGTTCTTCTCTTTAGCCATTCCTATTATTTTTTTAATTGAACCTTCTTTAGCTGAATTTGAAATTAATATTTTATCTATTTCTCTATCACTTTTTATAGCTTCTATTACTGGATTTCTTCCTTCTATACTTGCCAAATGATTCACCTCCTACAAGGCCTTAAATTTTTCTCTAACTTGAACTATATCTCCACAAGTCATAGTTCCTTCTGGACAACTACCATTTACACAACTTGGTCCAGTCTTTTTAAATAGTATTGGAGCAACCTTTTTAACTTCTCTTAACATTTCTACAGCTAAATTTCTTATTTCCCACTGTGCTCTTTCACAACATCTATGTTCAAAGAAATTAAATAAACTTCTAGCATTTATAGTAAATACCATTTTTGTTTCGCATGCATTTGGAAATACATATCTAGCATCTTCTATTGCTTTCTTTTCAGCTTGTCTTTTTGCTGTTTTCTCATTTTTACCATCTTTTATTAATTCATTATAATGATTTTCAAATAATATCTCTACTAAGTTATCATAAGCCTCTTGGTCTTTTTTCATTGAATTTATAAATAACTCTTTTGCTTTTTCTATTTTTTCTATTTCTGGAGGAATTATGTACTCAAATTGCTCTAATTTAACATATCTTTGACTCTGTTGTGAAAAACTAGCTATACGATGTCTAACAATTTGATGTGAGCAAGCTCTTGATATCCCTTCTATTGAAAATGTAAATGAAGCATGTTCTAATATTGACCCATGACCTATACTTAATAACATATTTAAAAACTTCTCTATACTTTCATCTGTTAAGTCTTTTTCTATTTCGTCTGTCCCAACTGGTGAATAACATAGCTTAGCTGCCATAGCTATTACTTTTTCTGGTTCAGGTGTATGTGATATTAATTTTACTTTCATAAATTTTTATCCTTTCTCATGACTAATTTCTATATATTTATTATACATTAGTTATAAAAAAAGTGTTGCCTTATTGATTATTATTAAGACAACACTCTCTAATATTTACATATCTCTTTCAATAATTTTGATTCCTTTATTGATAATATATTGAAGTCTCTCTATTTCATTATTTAAATACAAATATCCAACCAAGGCCTCAAATCCAGTTGCATGTTTATAGTCTATAATATCTGCATTTTTAGGAGAAGTATTTGATTTTTGATTTCTTCCCCTCTTGTATATTTTGCTCTCTTCCTCAGTTAATTCAGTTTCAATTTCATGAATTATAGTTGCCTGAGCTTTAGCTTTTACATACTTTATAGCTAATTTATGCAAATCATTAACTTTTCTTTGTGTATTCTGTCTAATTAAATGTTCTCTTATATATGTCTCATACACTGTATCACCTAAGTATGCTAAAACTAGTGGTGACATAGTAACTAATTCAGTTTTTTCCATTTTTTATACCCTTTTCCACTTAACACCTTGTCTTGTGTCTTCTAATACAATTCCCATATCTAATAATTGTTGTCTTATATCATCTGCTAATTGGAACTCTTTATTTTTCTTTGCATCCGTTCTTTTTTGTATTAGTTCTTCAATGTCTTTATCTAGTACAGTATCTTTCTTCTTATTTACAATATTTAATACCTTTGTAAGCTCATTAAATTCATCTAAGCACTTTTTAGCAAATTCTAGAGAAGAGTTTTCATCTACATTAGAATTTATTAACTTAGCTAACTCAAATATTACACTCACTGCATCTGCTGTATTGACATCATCGTCCATAGCATCGATAAATTTTTGTCTGAAGTTATCCAATTCTTTAACAAGTTCTACTTCTTTTTCTGTTAAAGTAGACTCTTTTAAATTGCTTAATGTAAATTCTAATTTTTCTTTAGTATTATATAGTCTTTCAAGACCAGCTTTAGCTTGATTTAGCATCTCATCACTAAAGTTCACTGGATTTCTGTAATGTGCTGATAACATGAAAAATCTTACTATTTCTAAATCATATAATTTTGATATATCTCTTACTGTAAAGAAATTACCTTTAGATTTACTCATTTTTTCATCATTTATATTTATATATCCATTATGCATCCAATATTTTGAGAATGTTTTTCCACTTCTAGCTTCACTTTGAGCTATCTCGTTTTCATGGTGTGGGAATGTTAAGTCTTGACCACCTGCATGTATATCAATCGTCTCACCCAAATATCTCTTAGACATAACAGAACATTCTATATGCCATCCAGGTCTACCTTCTCCCCAAGGACTATCCCATCCTGGTTCACCTTCTTTTTTAGCTTTCCAAAGAACAAAGTCCATAGGATGTCTTTTTTGGTCATTAACTTCAATTCTAGCTCCAGCTTCTAAGTCTTCTTGCTTTTGACCTGAAAGTTTCCCATATCCTTCAAACTTGTTTGTATCAAAATACACATCACCATTTACTGCATAAGCATATCCCTTATCTTCTAATTCTTTTATAAAATCTATAATTTGTTGTATATTATCTGTAACTTGAGGATGAACAGTAGCTCTTTTAATTCCTAGTCCATCACAATCTACAAAATATTCTTTTATATACTTAGTAGCAACTTCTTCTGGAGATATTCCTTCTTCATGGCTTCTATTTATAATTTTGTCATCAACATCTGTAAAGTTTTGTACATAAGTTACATCATATCCTCTATACTCTAGATACCTTCTTAGAGTATCAAATATTATAAATGGTCTTGCATTACCTATATGTATATAGTTATAGACTGTTGGACCACACACATACATTTTTACCTTTCCTTCTTCTAATGGAACAAATTCTTCTTTTGTTCTAGTCAATGTATTATAAACTTTCACACTCATCACCTCACCATATTTTTATAAATTATTTTCTTAACATTATATATTATATTATAGTTGAAAATTGCAATAAATAATAGTACTACTATCATTTTTAGTACTATCCTTATAAACTACATAATAACAATACCCCTGTTATTATCTATTGCTCTTCTAAAAATATCTTTTTTTGAGAAGAACATTTTTCAAAAGTTTCTTCTGTAATCATTTTTTCATCTTTTAATTTTTCTAAAATTGTAACATATTCTAAGCATAGCTCCTTTAATTCCTTTTTAACATCATCCATATTACTATACATAGTAATTACCCCCTTAATAATTAAATCAAACTAAAATAATAGATTTCCTTCTTCTATGCTTAATATTTTTATTAGTTTATTATTAATATTTTATTTATATTTTTGCTTTGCTTTTTATATATTAAATTTATTGCCCTAAATACCTTCATTTTCTTAACTAGATATTTTCACCAAATACTAACACAAAAAAAGTCCGCTTCTAAATTAGCGGACTTTTATGACTATAATATATTATTTTTTACATAAGCTATTCTATTTAAGCAAGTTTCTTTTCCTAAAACCTCCATTACTTTTGGTAAATCTGGTCCATGCATTTGCCCTGTCAAAATTATTCTTGAGCCCATAAATAAATTTTTTCCTTTTATTTTATACTCTTTTTGAATTTCTTTAAGCATCGCTTGAACAAATTCAGCATTTAATAAGTCTGCTTTTTCTATTTTTTCTTGTAGAGCATCTATTAAAGTAGGTATGTGTTCTAGCTTTAAGAATTCACTTCCTTCTTCAGTCTCTACTTCTATTTTATCTCCAAAGAATATACTTGCATGATCAGTAACTTCTTTTACATATTGTAATTTCTCTTTAAGTACTGATATCATACTCTTTAAAAACTCATACTTACTAGTAGCTTCTTCTTCTGTTATAAATCCATCTTCTATCAAGAATGGTATTGCTAAATCTGTTAAGTAAGTATCATCACCATCTTTTATATAGTGTTGATTAACCCAATTTAGCTTTTCAGTATCAAATACTCCACCACTTTTAGATACTCTTTCTACAGAAAATGCTTTTTCCAATTCTTCCATTGTAAACAATTCTTGATTATCTTCTGGAGACCATCCAACTAATGCTACATAGTTTACTAAACCTTCTGGTAAATATCCTTTTTTCTTAAAGTCTTCAACTGCCACATCACCTTGTCTCTTACTTAATTTTTTCTTTTCTTTATTAAGTATATTTGGTAAATGTACAAATACAGGTGCTTCCCATCCAAAAGCTTCATATAAATAGACATGTTTTGGAGTAGATGATACCCACTCTTCACCTCTTATTACATGTGTGATTTTCATTAAATAATCATCTACAACTACAGCAAAGTGATAAGTTGGGAATCCATCTGTTTTCATTAGTACCTGGTCATCTAAATCATTGGTATTAAATTCCATATCTCCTCTAACTAAATCTGTAAACTTAATTGTATGATTCTCTGGTAATCTTAATCTTATAACGTATGGTATTCCTGCTTTTATATTTGCTTCTACTTCTTCTTTAGAAAGATTCTTACAATGACCATCATATTTAGCTGTTTCTCCTGCTGCCCTTTGAGCATCTCTTACTTCATCTAGTCTTTCCTTTGTACAGAAACAATAATAAGCCTTTCCACTATCTAAAAGTTGTTTTATATATTCTTGGTATATATCTAATCTCTGAGATTGAATATATGGACCATATTCTCCTTTTTGTACTACTTTTCCAGTATCATCTAATATAACACCTTCATCATGATTGACACCAGCCCATTTCATAGCATTAAGCATATTCTCTATAGCACCTTCTACTAATCTACTTTGGTCCGTGTCCTCTACTCTTAATATATATTCTCCGCCCATTTTTTTTGCAAATAAATAGTTATATAAAGCAGTTCTTAAACTACCTATATGTACAAATCCTGTTGGACTTGGTGCAAATCTTACTCTTACATTCATTTTTACTTCCTCCTGATATTTTATTCAATATAACTATAATATTAAACTAGTACATTGTTTTGCAAGTTTATTTTTACTGAACCTCCCATGACTAAAGTCACAGGGTTCCTGTTTCATAGAATTTTGCATACTAAAATATGTCTTATAAACTCTCCACAGGCTATCCCTGTAGTTCCTACGGTTCTTACATAAGTTATTTATTTTAAACTGTTATTAGTTTTAATCCTTCTTATAGTATATTTATACTCGCATTTATATCTCTATCGTGAGTTTCATTACAACAAGGACAAATCCATTCTCTTATACTTAAATTCTTCATTTCCTCGTTTTTATATCCACATTTATTAAATATGTGTGAACTTGCAAAGAATTTACCTACCTTTACAATTTATCTACCATACCAATTAGCCTTATATTCTAATTGATTTATTATATACAAATCTACAACATCCAAAAGTTTTGTTAATTAGCTCTTGCTGTTTTTTATTTGGATACATTCTAAACTTATATGCTTTTTCCACTACTATCACCTCACTTTACTTGTTTTTCTGATTTTTCCACCCATCCTAATATTAACAAGGTAAATTTTTTTAAACAAGTATTTTAAAGGTTTTTATATTTATTTTTAAATAACATATGTAAGAACCGTAAGTCCTAACTTTTATCAAATCTAATAATAATATCCTTATTTATTTAAAAATACACATGTTTATTATAGCAGAAAATCTTAGTTTTAATTTCATAAATCTTTCTTTTAATCCATTTATTTGCTGAAAATTAAAAGCATTCCCTATTGCTATATTTGTATTTATTAGTTACCTTATGGAATACTTATATAGTAATTGTTCTACAAAGTAAGTATGTACACTAATAATAAATATATATAAGGAAATAAAACTTAAAATAAAATTGGGATGAAAAGTATAAAATACTCATCACCCCAGTTTTTATTTAAACATCTTATTTTAGTAAGCTTTTGCCATTACTACCATATTATCTGCTTCTTTTCCACAATATACACACTTGTGACCTAAGTTTTCTTGTTCAAAAGGTAAGCATCTTATAGTTGCTCCTGTTTCTTCCTTAATCTTAGCTTCACATTCTGCATCTCCACACCACATAGTCTTTATGAATCCTGGCTTTTCTTCTAAAGCCTTTTTAAACTCATCCATATTTTCAACTATAGATGTATTGTCTTCTCTATGTTTTTTTGCTTTTTCGAACATATCGTTGTGTATAACATCAAATAAATCACATATAGCATCAGCTAATCCTTCTAAAGGCATAGAACTCTTTTCTAAAGTATCTCTTCTAAATATCATAGCTTGATTATTTTCTATATCTTTTGGTCCAATCTCAATTCTTACTGGAACACCTTTCATTTCCCACTCATTAAACTTCCATCCAGTTGTATAGTTATCTCTATCATCAACTTCAACAGTTACTCCTTTAGCTTTTAAATCAGCATATATTTTATCAACTGTTTCCATTACATTTCCTTTTTTAGCAGCTATAGGAACTATAACAGCTTGTATTGGAGCTACTCTTGGTGGTAATACTAGACCTCTGTTATCACTATGAGTCATTATAAGTCCACCTATAAGTCTTGTAGATGCTCCCCAAGATGTATGGTATGGATTAGCTAAATTTCCTTCTCTATCTGCAAAAGTAATATCAAAAGCTTTTGTAAAGTGTTGACCTAAGAAGTGACTTGTACCTGATTGTAATGCTTTACCATCATGCATCATAGCCTCTATAGTATATGTTCTTTCACCACCTGCAAACTTCTCACTTTCACTTTTTTGACCAGATACAACTGGCATTGCAAGTAATTCTTCACATAAAGCTTTATATATTTCTAATTGTTGTATTGTTTCTTCTTGGGCTTCTTCTGCTGTCTCATGTAATGTATGACCTTCTTGCCATAAAAACTCAGATGTTCTTAAGAAAGGTCTAGTTGATTTTTCCCATCTAACAACTGAGCACCATTGATTATAAAGATATGGTAATTCTCTATATGATTTTAACCATTTAGCATACATTGTACATATTATAGTCTCAGAAGTAGGTCTTACACATAATCTCTCTTCTAATTTTTTATTTCCACCATGTGTTACCCATGCAACTTCTGGCGCAAAACCTTCTACATGTTCTGCTTCTTTATTTAATAAACTTTCTGGTATCAATAATGGGAAATAACAGTTTTTATGTCCAGTTTCTTTAAATCTTTTATCCATAAATTCTTGCATCTTTTCCCATAATGCATATCCATATGGCTTTACAACCATAAAACCTTTGACTGGTGCATAATCAACTAAGTCAGTCTTAGTTATTACATCTGTATACCATTGTGGGAAATCATCTTCCATCTTTGTTATTTCTTCAACAAATTGTTTTTCATTTTTTGCCATTTCAACTACCTCCTCAATTTATTATGTTTTTATAAAAAAACACCACTTTATCTCCTTATATATAGATAAAATGGTGTTTATAAAGTACAACTCTGATTATCTATACAATAGTTTTTTAAGTTACTATCCTAATCTAACATTATTTTTGATAAACTCTGCCTTTACTTTTTCATTTATTTCTTCTATGTCAATTATTTCTTTATCTTCTTTATGTCTAAATTTAAACTCTACTTTACCTTCACTAATATTTTTACCTACTGTAATTCTCATAGGTATTCCTATTAATTCTGAATCATTGAATTTAACACCTATTCTTTCATCTCTATCATCTAATAAAACTTCTACACCCATAGCTTGTAAATCATTATATATCTTTTCAGCTATTGATACTTGTTCCTCATTTTTCATGTTTGCAGGAACTATCACAACATGGTATGGAGCTACTGATAAAGGCCATATTATGCCTTTTTCGTCATTATGCTGTTCAATTATAGCTGCTGCTGTTCTTTCAACACCTATTCCATAACATCCCATTACTATAGGTTTTGATTTCCCATCTTTATCTATAAAATTCGCATTCATAGATTCTGAATACTTAGTTCCTAGTTTGAATATGTGACCTACTTCAACACCTCTAGCTATTTCAAGTGGTTTCCCACATACTATACACTTGTCACCTTCTTGAACATTTCTAAAATCTCCAACTATTCCTTCAAAATCTCTTCCATAGTTAGCATTTTTTATATGATATTCAGTTTTATTAGCCCCTACAACTATGTTTCTTTGTTCAACAATTTCTTTATCTATAAATACATAGTCAGCATTTATACCTATTGGTCCAGCAAATCCTACTTCTGCATTAGTTACTTTTCTAACTACATCATCTGTAGCAAGTGCAAATTCTATAACAGAGCCTATAGCATTAGATACTTTAACTTCATTAACTTCTCTATCTCCCCTTACAACAACTACAACTGTTTTCCCATCTGCCTCATATACTAAAGTTTTAGCAAATTTATCTGGAGAAATCTTTAAAAATTCCTCTAGTTCTTTTATTGTAGCTGCTCCTGGTGTGTGAACCTCTTCCAGGTCTTTCATATCTTCTTTTTCTGATGCTACATTACAAGATTCTGCTCTTTCTACATTGGCTGCATAATCACATCCACTACAGAATACAACTTCATCTTCACCAACTTCTGACTTAACCATAAACTCAGCTGATGTAGAGCCTCCTATAGCTCCTGAATCTGCTTGCACTGGACTATTCTCTAGTCCACATCTGTCAAATATACTTACATATGCATCAAACATATCTTGATATGATTTATCTAGACCTTCATTATCTACATCAAAACTGTATGCATCCTTCATTGTAAAAGTCTTAGTTCTCATAACACCAAATCTTGGTCTTCTTTCATCTCTATATTTTACTTGTATCTGATATAAGTTTAATGGCAATTGTTTGTATGAAGTAATTTCTTGTCTTATTATATCAGTGAATGCTTCTTCATGTGTTGGTCCAAGACAGTATTCTCTTTCTGTTCTGTCTTTAAGCCTAAACATTTCTTCACCCATAGCAGTCCATCTTCCAGACTCTTTCCATAATTCAGAAGGAAGTAAAGCCGCACAAAGTATTTCTTGACAATCTTTTTTATTTAGTTCTTCTCTAATTATTTGTTCAATCTTTTTGAACACTCTTAATCCCATCGGTAATTGATTATAAACCCCTGAAGTCATTTTTTTTATCATTCCTGACCTAACCATTAATTGATGGCTTGTAATCTCAGCATCTGCTGGGATTTCTTTTAATGTCGGCATAAACATTTTAGACATTTTCATTAATAAATTCCTCCTGAATATTAATTTCTTGAAAATATAAAAAACCTCTCATCTCTATACAAGTATAGAGACGAAAGGTTTAATTTCCGCGGTACCACTCTAGTTAGCTATGTAAATAGCTCTCTTTTGGGAATGTAACGGTTCCTACCGTAAAGATTTTTATACCTTTAAGCTAAAAGACAGGTTCAAACATTTCCTCTTGAAAACTCTCACCAACGTTTTCTCTCTGTAAAGATTTCATAGTTTTACTATTTCTTTATCATAGCTAGTTTTATATTTATATTAATTTCACTTAAATTCACATATTATAGATATTCTATATAGGCCTATTCTTTGATATCCAATAAACTTATTACTAATAATATATTAATTATTCTGACTTGTCAACAATAATAAACAAATACTTTGTGATGCTATACCCTGTTTTGCTCCTGTAAAGCCAAGACCTTCTTCAGTAGTTGCCTTTATGTTTATATTATCAATATCTGTATTTAAGACTTTTGATATATTTTTTCTCATGCTTTCAATATGTGGAGCCATCTTAGGGCTTTGAGCAATTATAGTACTGTCTATGTTCCCAATCTTATACCCTTTGCTTGTTATTAGATTATGTACATATTCTAATAATTTCATACTATTTGCCCCCTTATATTTTTCATCTGTATCTGGGAAATGCTTACCTATATCACCTAGAGCTAAGGCTCCTAAAATGGAGTCCATTATTGCATGTATTAATACATCAGCATCTGAATGACCTAATAAACCTTTATCATGTGGTATCTCTACCCCACCGATTATAAGTTTTCTATCCTCTGTTAATTTGTGTACATCATATCCTAATCCTATTCTCATATAATTCTCCTTCTGCTATTAACTTCATCTCTTTTTTCCATATTTAATATCTGTTCTGCTATATTTAAGTCTTCTGGACTAGTTATCTTTATATTTTCATAAGAGCCCATCACCATAGTAACGCTTTGCCCTATATTTTCAACCAACATTGAATCATCAGTACCATAATAATTATTCTTATAAGCTTGTTCATAAGCATTTATTATGAGATTATACTCAAAAGTTTGAGGAGTTTGAGCTGCCCACAATAAACTTCTCTCTGGAGTTTCTTGTACTGTTCCATCCGACACTATCTTTATAGTATCACTTACTGGCACACCTACAACTACAGCTTTTTTTTCTTTAGCCACCTTTATGGATTCATTAATTATTCTATGATCTACAAATGGTCTCGCCCCATCATGAATGAGTACTATATCACAATTTTCATCTAATTTTTTTAAGCCATTATATATTGAATCCTGTCTTTCTTTTCCGCCATATGCTATTTTTATATTTTTAAAATTATACTTATTTATTATGTTTTCCTTAAAAAAATCTTCTTCCTCTTTTTTTATACATACCACAATTTCATCTATATTTATATTTTCATAAAAAACTTGAATTGTATGAGCAATAATTTCTTTTTCTCTTAATTTTATGAACTGTTTATTTATGTCTAGGTTCATTCTCCTTCCGCTTCCTGCAGCAACAATTATAACACTATACATGGTATCACCTCGTATTTTATTTTTAACCATAATTTATTAAAACTCTTAATATTCTTTTATTTTAACCATCTGATTAATTATATATTAAATTTTCAGTTGTATAAACAGTTAATATCTATTTTTCAGTTAAAAACATGTATATTTAATTCTATATATATTGATTTTTCAATAGCAATGTTTTTAATTTTACAACTTTGTAACAGTTTCTAAACTTGCAAAAAATATTCAAGGCCTCTAATTTGATATAATAAGATTTTATCAAACAAGAGGCCTTATATTAAAATATTAAATTAATTAAATCTATGTAATGTGGGTAATTTTCTAAAATACTATCTCTTATTTCTCGTTTAAAAAAGTCCACATTCAATAACTTATCCATATTAATTACATCATCTTTATAAGATATAAAAAACTTTGATACCTTCCACTTACTTACATGTATATTGACTTCACTTTCATCATTAAATGGAAGTACTATTTGAAATTTAGGTGTTTTACTATATGTCCACTCCATCTTTTTATATTTATCTTCTACTAGATTGTATACATTTTTGATATCATCACTGTCTAATTTAAGTTCTTTTATATCCTTTATCTTGGATTCTAAATACTTAACACAATAGTCCAAAAAGTAATCTATATCTTTTTCAAATAAGAATTTAATATTGGTTACTTTACTTGAGACAGACTTTGTAGCCTTTGACTCAGTTGACTTATTTGAATTTAGATATTTAGTTAATTTATTTAAATCCGAATCATAAAGAAGAGTTCCATGATAAAGAGAATTTTTTCTTTTTATAGACTGGGCAGAGCCTGAAATTTTTTTCCCTTTCAAAAATAAATCTTTTCTTTTAGTTATAGATATATCTAGCCCTAAGCTTAATAGCATATCTTGCATAAACTTAGTATGTTCCAAAAAATCTATTTCATGAAGTTGTCTATCTTTTTGTATGAATGACATATTGATATTTCCTAAATCATGATAAACAGTACCTCCTCCAGATATTCTTCTTAAAATAGGAATTTCTCCCTTTTCAATAACATCATGATGTATTTCTTGATACGGGTTTTGATTTTTACCTATAAAAATAGATTCCTCATTCCTCCATATGATTATAATATCATCATTATATTTCTCATTTAAAAACAGATATTCTTCTAATGCTAAATTAAAGTAAGGATTTGTGCTTTTGTTTAATAAGTAATACATAGAAATACAGACTCCTTTTTTATTTTATCTTATTGCTTATTTTAGACTCAGATAATTTTATATACTATTAGACTTTCTATTTTTATTTCTTAACTATTAAACTTATTATATCATTATAAAACGCCCTAATATTATAGAATATCTATATTTCTACATTAATTTAAAAGTTTTGTTTAATTTATTTATCCTGACCATATACATTAAAAAATACATCTCTAGCTCTTTTAATTTCTTCGTTTGGTAATAATACTGGTGTTCCAATTGATTTTGCCAAGTAATATACTTTTGCTGAATCCTCTAACATTACAGCAGCTGTAAGAGCATGCCCTACAGAAGGACCAACTGCTATTACACCATGGTTTGCTAAAAGACATGCTCTTTTATCTCCAATTGCTTCAATAACACATTTACCCATTTTGTTAGATGTTGGTGGTGAAAACTTTGCAACAGGTACTTCACCTCCTACTTCATTTGCAAGAGTTGTACTTGCACATGCTATAGGTTCATTTAAAATAGCAAAACAACTTGAGTATGTAGAATGTGTATGTATTATGCTATTTATATCTTCTCTATGTTTATATATATATAAATGGTCTGGTAAATCCACAGATGCTTTCCATTTCCCATCTATAACATTTCCATCTATATCTACTATAACAATATCACTTGGTATAAGGTATCTATAGTCCATTCCACTTGGGGTAATTGCTATATATCCTGTTTCTTCATCTCTCCCACTCACATTCCCACCTGTTAATGTCACCAAGTTATAATTTAAAAGGTTTAGAGATGCTTGTAATACTTCTTTTCTCAATTTTTCCAATAACATTAGTTAAATCCTCCTATCTATTATAGATATAATCTTATATATATTAGCAGTACCATATCTTCTAAACACTATCTTTAATCTTAATTTGAAAATTCAAAAAATTTAGTGTAAAGCGTATATCTCCATTTTATCAATAGAAATTATTCTACTTCTATTTTAAGTTTTTTATCTTTAATATGCCTTTATTTTCTAATCTTTTATTTCTAAATTTTAATGACTCTGGATATAAAGATTCCTCTAACTCAATAAGATAATTATATAATTCTAAATCATTATTAAACATATTTGTTCTTATCCAATATCTACCTTTAAGAAGGCTTCCATCATTAATTTTTAGATAAAGATTTTTATTATAAAACTCTCGTATTCTTACTTTTTCGATATCTTTAATTTCATAATTATGTGCAGTAATAAATGAGATAAAATGTATACATTTGTTATCAATAATAATTTCTTTAGGATTACTTGATGATATAAAAGTATTGAATATCCCATATATACAGATGATTATCAACAAACTATATATGTTTACACTAAAATTTTCATAGTTATTAAACAGAGCATAAAGCAATATTAAAATCATAAAAAATCCTGGTATTATCACATTAATTGAGTATCTTATAGAATCGTATTTATATTTTTTCATAATTCATATACTCCTCAATAAAATCATTTTTAGATTTCTTCTTCAAGAGATAATTTTTTATTTTCCCTTATTATTCTATTTCTATTGTAAATAGCCATTCCTAAAGCTATAACTCCAAAAAACACTCCTCCAATAACTTTATAATTCATAATCTTTACAAATATCCAACTTAATGGATTTGCACCATCACAAATACTTGAAATCATAGTTGCTCCCTCTGGCATTTTGAAGCTAGCATTTAAAGCCATTTGAGTAAATAGAGGAGCTAAATTAGTTGCAATTAATAATCCAGAAGTAATTATGAATATTCCTATTATTAATGTCCTAAACACATTCCCTTTTGTAATTGGTACAATTAAAACAAGTGCAAATGGAATTACTGCTAAATCTGCAAATGGCAGAACTTTATTTCCTGGCAATATAGCTGCTATAACTATAGTTAAAGGTACCAATACTAATGCAACTGATAATGTGACAGGATGACCTATCCCTACTGCTGAATCTAAACCTATATAAATCTTTCCTCTATTTTTAAATCTCTTCTCAATAAATTCCTGAGCTGCTTCTGATACTGGTAATAACCCTTCCATCAATAATGCTGCCATCTTTGGAATTAATATCAATACAGCTCCCATAGTTACACCTAACTGTAATATACCTTTTATATCATATTTCGCTGCAATACCAATTATTATACCTATTATAGACCCCATTATTAAAGGTTCTCCAAATAATCCAAATTTTTTCTGTAATGTGTCAGCATTTATCTCAATCTTATTTATACCTGGTATTAAATCTAATAGTTTATTTACAACTATAGCAATTGGAACAAATGCCTGTGTAAACCCATGAGGAAGAGATATTCCTGGCATACCCAAATATTTCTCTATACCTGGAGCAGTTAAATCTGCCATTACCAATACAATTACCATATTTGCTACTGCCGCAAACACTCCCCATACCACACTTTGTGTAGCTCCTGCTACTAAAGCACCTGTAAAAGCGAAATGCCAGTAATCCCATATATCTACATCAACAGTTTGGGTAGTATTAGTAATTAGCATAACTATATTTACTACAAGACCTATTGGAATAATTAAAGCTCCTACTGTTGATGCGAAGGCTATAGCTGATGCTGCCGGCCATCCTACATCTATTATAGATAAGTTTAATCCTAAATTCTTAACCATTTGTTGCGTTGCTGGTCCTAAGTTATCTGTCAGTAAAGCTATAATGGTATTAAGACCTATAAATCCAACTCCCACTGTTAAACCAGCTCTTAATGATTTTCCAAGTTTTGTACCTAATATCAAGCCAAAAATACATATTATTATTGGCATCATTACTTGTGCACCTAAACTAACAATGAAATTTAATATCTCCATTTAAAGACCCTCCATTATTTAATTTTCAGTCTCTAAAACTTATAATTTTAGAGACTATATTTTTTAAAAGTTCAAATTATAATTCTAATTTTTCCAATACATCTTCAATTAATTTGCCCATTCCCACACCAGTTAAAAAAGGTAATCCATTTATTACAGGTGTTTTTATGCTATTAGATACTTGTGTAGTACAAATTATCAAATCATAATCAGGTGCTTTTGATGCAACTTCCACTACTTTACATTGTGTAATGCTGACCATATCCAATTTACCAAGGTCTTGAAGTGCTTTCTTTAATTTGTTTATAGCAATTGTTGAAGTACATACTCCTGTTCCACATGCAACTAATATTTTTTTAGCCACATTATTCACCCCCGTTAAAATTATTTTATTTTAAAGATATCTATAGTTAGAAATCTTCAATGGCATTTTTATATTTTTAATTCCTTTCACAACTTTAATTTTTCAGTTTAGAGTTTAATAAGTCACTCATGCTTTCTTCATTTAAGTTGACAATATTATTTAACATACTCTTATCTTGAAATACAGTCATAAGCTTTTCTAATAATTGTAATTGCTCCTTTGGCTCTTTTACTGCTAACATAAATACAACTTTTACATCAATTTCAGTATCTTCTGTACCCATCATTATAAATTTTACAGGTTTATTCAGTATACCAATCGCTATACCTGGCTCATTTACATGTACTATGTCTGTATGTGGTATAGCCACTCCATAGATTTCTGTTGGTAATCCTGTAGCATACTTTTTTTCTCTTGCTATAACAGCTTCTATGTAACTTTCTTTTACATACTGTTTATCAAATAAACGTTGTCCTAAAAATTTTAATGCATCTTCATTGTTTGATACCTCAATATCTTTAAAAATCAAATTGCTACTAATTATTTGCATTGACTCCATCTAATATCATCTCCCTAATAAAATCTCTATCTTTAATGTTTTTTATCTCTTTAAATTCATCTGTTTCTATAAATGTAAGTAGAGCATTTAATGGATTAAAACATTTTTGGTCTACAGCTAATAAAAGTATTATTTTTACTCTATTTTTACTCCATATAATAGGATTTTTTAAAATAGCTATACTTATAACTGGTCTAATCACATCAATTCCATCTGTATGAGGTATTGCTATTCCATCTGACAATTCAGTTGGAAACAGGTTATCTCTTTCCACTACTTTTTTATAGAAATTTTTCGTCACATAACCTTTCTCTCTAAGTTTTTTACTCATGTACTTTAAAGCTTCTTCTTTTGATTTAACTTGTAAATCTATAAATATATCTTCTTTATGTATTAAATCTGATAACTCATATTTTTTATTTGTTTCAATAATTTGGTTAGTATCAATTAAATTATTTACTTGATTTAATTTCGTTTTATCATTTATGTCTACTAGGCTAAAAAAAGGGATGTTTGCTATCTGTGGGTCAATTGTTCCAACTATAGCAATTACATTCTTATCATTACTTATTTGCTTTATCTCCAAATCAAGACTTGGATATTCAATCATACCTATAGGTCTTATGTCAATCTTCTCGTCTATGCCTTTAATATTTTCTTCTAAGATTTCTTTTATCTTACAAGCTCCCCCTAATCCAGTGATACATAATGTTAAAATAATAGGTTTTCTAGAATCCAATTTCGTGTTGTTATAATTATTAGCTCTTTCCTTTACTTGTGGTTCTATACTTTTAACTTCATCTACTATTTCATCTATTGTTAAATCTGGCAAAACTGCTCTTCGTATAACTTCTATTGATAGTAAAGTATCAAATCTACATATTGTCCTTATATTAATCCCTGTATTCCCAGAGATAATATCCCCAAAGTATGAAAGCGAACCCATATCAACTAATATAATCACTCCTCTACCTTCATCGATATCTTTTACTATTGTAGTAGCTTCTTCAATCATTTCTTCTGGTTTCTTTTCAAATGGCATATCTAAATATCTTGCATGGTTAATTCCTAATAATTTATTTGTAACTTCACATATAGATGAGGCCACTCTTCCATGAGCCATAAGAAGTACACCTATCTTTTTTTGTTCAGATATATCTCTTCTACTACTCATTTTAAAATATATTGCTATTATACCTATTTCTTCTTTTGGCAAATTTATATTATATCTTTCCTTTAGATATTGAGCTACCTTTTCTGCTACAGAATACTCTAATGGATAATTTCCTATTATTTCTTTTAAATGAGCATTTGATATTACTTTACCTTCTTTTAATCTCTCAAAAGCTGCTTTTAAGTGAACTGCTAAGCATAAGTGTAGATTTGGTTCTAATGAAGTAAGATATTGTGATGCTATTTTGATTACTTCATAAGTAAGTTCTACAATATATTTTCCAACAATTGGACTTATATCTGGAATATTATCATTAATAGAAACTTTTTTAACTTGCTTTATATATTTTTGAATACAACTTTCTAACTCTCCTCCAACAATTCTATTTATAACATCGAAGTCTAAACCTTGCTCCAACAAATCAATATGTCTTCTTTCTGTAAGCTTATATATTTCATCAGGAAAAGTATATATATCTTCATTTTTCTTTTCTATCTCCCCTTGAAAATTTGAATCTATAATTAAGTCTCCATCTACATAATTTTCTATTTTATCTCTACAATTTCTGATTTTCATAAGACCTTGTTTAACATATCCAGGTACATCTGATATATTTATATTTACTTCTTTCTGTTTGCTGGTAAGTTGATTTAATAATCCCCTAGCACAAGCTACTTGAATATCACTTCTAAGCTGACCAACATTTCCTATGCAATCATAAAGCATAAGAGCTTTTAATACGTCAGATTTTATATGTATGCTTGTTCCCATTCTTTGAGCTTCTATCAAGAAGAAGTTATTTATAATATCAAACCTTTCATTTAATGGTCTTGCAACTAATTCTGGTATTTCAATTGTTACAGGTATACGCCTTTTAAATGTATTAAGTAGATGAGAATCTATTGGTTCGGAAGTTGCTGAGATAATCATTACATCTATTTTATTTGTTAATCTAGTCTCTCCTAATTTTCTTACCATACCTTTATCAATCAGTTGGAATAGTATCTCTTGACCTTCATGAGGTAATCTATGTATTTCATCTATAAACAATATTCCTCCATCTGCTTTTGATACTAGTCCTTCTTTAGTCTCATCAGCTCCTGTAAAAGCACCTTTGACATGACCAAATAATTGAGATAATAAAAGCTGTGGATTTTCTGAATAGTCTGCTGCATTAAAAATTATAAATGGTGCATTCTTAGGGAATCTAGATGATTCTACTGCAAATTTATACATACATTCTGCCAGCTCACTTTTTCCAACACCAGTTGGGCCCATAATAATAGTATGAAGACCATGAGGTGGATAGAGTATTGCTGCTTTAGATAGTTTTATAATTGTACTTAAGCTACCACTACTACCTATTAATTTGTCAAATGCTATATCTGTATTTTCCCCATTATTGTTTATCTCTTCTTTTTTATCATCACCTCCTTTATTATCCTTTAACTCATCAGAATCTTGAATCTCTTTTAAATATTGTATAACTGTAAATCTTGATACTGTAAATCCAATGCTATTTAATCTTCTTGTTATATCATTTTTATTTATGCTTTTTTCTTCTTTTAAAATATCTTTTATAGCTTTAATCAAAACAATTTTTCTTCTTTGTCTTGAATCCTCTATTTTTAACTCATTTCTTAAAAAGGTAACATCTTCTCTTCGAACATTTAACATGTTTGAAATAGCTTCATCTGTTAAAGGATTTTTCTTATCCTCATTTTCAATTAGTGTTTTTATTCTTTGCCTCATTTATAGTTGTTCCCTCCTTATTATTTATATAGCAACTTATATGCCATATATTGTTTTTTTTGTGTTTATTATTATTGCATAAAACCACAACATTTAAATTAAGCTATTCTTTTATTAAAAGATTAAGAAAATTTTTTTAGGTATTTTACAAATAATACTTTAAAAAAAACAAAAAAGTCTTTTTTTCTAATTTCAAGTAAAATCAATCTAAAATGGCATTGTTATTTTATATTACTATCTTTTTTGTACAACAAAAACTACAAATACTCCGATTCTGTATTTTTCCATAAAAAATACTCCTTCTTGTACAAATACATACATTTATACAAGAAAGAGTATGGCCAAATAAGCATTTTAATATTTTATAAAATAAATTTATATTAATAATAGACTTACTTTAATATTTTATTCTTCTAATTTATTTTTTAGGTAAATGTAAACATTCACCGCTTACATCTGCCAAAGCTTCCATCAAAGCTTCTGAAGTACATGGATGACCAAATATCAACTCACTAGCTTCATCAGCAGGTATTTCTAATGCCTTAAATGATGCTGCATGATTTATAAGTTCTGCTACACCACAGCCAAACATATGCACACCTAAAATTTCTCCATATTTAGCATCTGCTATCACTTTTACATATCCTTGCTCTTGTCCAGAAGCTAAAGCTCTTCCATTCCCAGCAAAGTTAAATTTACCCACATTTACATTGTGTTTCTTTCTAGCATCTTCCTCCGTAAGCCCAACTGATGCTACTTCTGGAATTGTATAAACACAACTAGGTAATGCACTTAAATCAACTTCTTCATTCATACCTAAAGCATTTGAAGCTGCTGCTTCTCCCATTTTAAATGCTGCATGAGCTAACATTACACCTCCAGTAACATCACCTACTGCATATATACTTGGTATACTTGTTTCCATTTTGCTATTTACAGATATAGAACCTTTATCTATTTTAATGTCTAAATCTTCTATACCAGAAAGATTAGCTTGTCTTCCTATAGCATATAGACATAAATCTGCTTTTATTGTCTCCTCACCTTCAATACAAACTAATATTTTATTGCCTTCTTCTTTAAACTCAGAAACTTTCTTTTTAGTTAATACGTTTATGCCTTTTTTATTAAGAGAATAATTCAAAGATTCACTTAATTCCTTGTCCATTCTTGGGATTATTCTATCTTCCATTTCTACAATAGTTACCTTAGAGCCTCTTGAATTGAATATCTCTGCAAATTCGCAACCTATCACTCCACCACCGATTATTACTAATTCTTCTGGTACTGTCTCTAAGTCTAAAGCCTCTGTACTAGTTATTATCAAATTCGATTCTATTCCTTTTATAGGCAATACCCTTACTTTAGAGCCTGTTGCAATTATTATATTTTCTGTATCTAAAACCTTTCCATCAGATAATATTACTTTATGCTCTTCTTTAACACTAGCTTTAAGATTAAATACTTCTACATTTCTGCTTTTTAATAGACCACCAACTCCAGCAGTAAGTTTTTTAACTACTCTATTTTTATATTTTATTGCCTTCTTGATGTCTTGTTCTTTATCTACAGTTACTTTTACACCTCTTTTTGATAACTGGTCAATCTCCTCTAATATTTCTGCGGTTTTTATATAAGTTTTTGTAGGAATACAACCTCTATTTAAACAAGTTCCTCCTAATACATTTTCTTCAACTAATGCAACTTTTCCTCCTAACAGGGCTGCTTTTAATGCTGCTAAGTACCCCCCAGGTCCTCCACCTATTACCACTACATCATAGTCATGATTACACTCTTTTTTATTTACTTTTTCTTCTTTATCCTCCACGCTTTGCTTTTCTTCAATAGCATCTTCTTTTGGCACATCTCCAGATAAATATTTAGCTTTTATTTCTTCTTGATTTTCACCTTTTTCTGCTATTACACCTATTACTGTAAATACTGGTAATACTTCACCTTCTTCTTTATGTATGATTACAGCCAGTGTACCTTCTCCCTCTGATTCTATTTCCATATTTACTTTATCTGTTGTTATTTCTAATATAGGTTCTCCAATTTTTACTTCTTCGCCTTCTTGTTTTAGCCAAGATACTATGGTACCTTCTTCCATAGCTACTCCTGCTTTTGGCATTATAACTTCTACTGACATAGGCTCTCCTCCTATTTATTTTCATATATTTTCATTAATCAATTTATATTCATATAGTTCACTTTAAAAATAATGCTAAATATATAAAGGTTTTAAATTCACCTAAATAATTATAACTATGTAACCTATTCAAACTATTATATCAATAAAGAAACATCAAAACCTATACAAGCATTGATAAAGGATTTTCTAACAATTCTTTTAACTCTTTTAAGAATTTTGCTGCTACTGTTCCATCTATCACTCTATGGTCTGATGTCAATGATAAGTTCATTATAGGTTTTATTTTAGCCTCTCCATTTACTGGAACAAACTTATCTTGTGTAGCACCTACCCCTAATATTGCACTTGAAGGCATATTTATTATAGGTGTAAATGTAGTTATACCATACATTCCGACATTACTTATAGTAAATGTATTCCCTTCTTGGTCTGCTGGTAGAAGTTTCCCTGTTTTTACTTTTTCAGCAAGCTCTTTACTTTCTTTTGCTATTTCTTTTAAAGATTTTTTATTTACGTTCTTTACTACTGGGACATATAGACCTTCATCTAGGCCAACTGCAATAGCTATATTTATATCTTTGTATCTAAATATTCCCTCATCTGTCCATGCAGAATTTAATGCTTGATGCTTTGGAAGTATTCTAGACACTGCCATTACTATTAAATCTGTCATAGTCAATTTTACTCCAACTGATTCTTTTACTGTATCTATTAATTTTGCTCTGAGTGACTTCAATTCTGTAGCATCTACCTCTATGTTGAATGTAAATACAGGAGCACTAAAGTAACTTTCTGACATTCGTTTTGCTACAGTAGCTCTCATTGGATTTGGTTTTTCAAACTCTCCTTCTACTGTATTAAACACACTTGAATTTTCACTTTTCGTATTTATCTCCTCTGTATCATTAGTTTTAGATATGTTAGTTGACACAACAGCCTCTTGTGTATTTACTCTTTCCACATCATACTTTCTTATTTTTCCATTATATCCAGTACCTACAATAGTTTCTAAATCTATATTTAAATCTTCTGCTATTCTTTTAGCTAAAGGTGTAGCATTTACCTTACTATCTTTTAAGTAATTTAACACATCAACTAAATGAATTCTTCCATTTTCTCCACTTCCAATCAGCTTATCTAGTTTTATGTTGTCTTTTCTAGCTTGGTTTCTAGCTGCTGGTGTGGCCTTTACTTTATTTGCCACCATATCTATCCCTCCTTATTTAACAATCAAAGATTTTATTGCTTCTTCTATTTCATCAACTCTTGGGACAACTGCTTTTTCTAACTCTGGATTATATGGTATTGGCACATCTTTTCCGCATATTCTTTTTACTGGTGCATCTAAATAATCGAATGATTCACTTTCTGTTATTAAGGCTGATATTTCTCCACCTAGTCCACCAGTCTTAGCTGCTTCATGACAAATTAGAGCTCTTCCAGTTTTACATACACTTTTAACTATAGTCTCCTTATCCAATGGATATAAGGTTCTTAAATCTATAATTTCTACATTTATATTTTCTTTTGATAATGTCTCTGCTGCTTCCTCAACACTTTGTAACATCCTTCCATAAGTGATTACTGTAACATCTGTTCCTTCTCTTTTTATGTCTGCCTTTCCAATTTCAATTACATAATCACCTTCTGGTACAATACCTTTTTTTCTATATAACAATTTATTTTCAACAAATATAACTGGATTATTATCTCTTATAGCTGCTTTTAATAAACCTTTAGCATCTGCTGGTGTAGAAGGTGCAACTACTTTTACTCCTGGAACATGGCAAAACCAAGCTTCTAAACTCTGTGAATGTTGTTCTGCTGAACCAGTCCCAGAGCCACCAGGACATCTAACAACCATTGGAACTTGTGCTTTTCCACCAAACATATATCTCATTTTTGCTGCTTGATTTACAATTGCATCCATAGAGATTGTCACAAAGTCCATAAACATTACTTCCATAATAGGTCTTAGACCAGTTGCTGCTGCTCCTGCTGCTGCTCCTGCTATAGCTGCTTCTGATATAGGAGTATCCCTTACTCTTTCTGGTCCAAATTCATCTATCATTCCAACTGATACACCAAATGCTCCTCCATATATTCCTATATCTTCTCCCATAAATATTACATTTTCATCTCTTCTCATTTCTTCTGACATTGCTTCCTTTATCGCTTGTGCATATGTTAATTCTCTTGTACTCATTTTTTTCTTCCTCCTTTACCATTTTTAGTCTGCATATACATCCTCTAATAAAGATTCTATTTTTGGATTTGGACTATTTTGAGCAAATTCCACTGCCTCTTCTATTGATTGTTTGGCAAACTCTTGAATTTTATCTAATTCATTTTCATTAGAGATATTCTTTTCGATAAGATAATTTCTTAAAAATTCAATAGGGTCTTTTGCTTTCCATGATTCTATTTCTTCTTTTGTTCTATATACATTTGCATCTGACTTTGAGTGACCTAACCATCTATAAGTTCTACTTTCAATCAATACAGGCCCTTCTCCTCTTCTACATTTTTCAGCAGCTTTTTGTACTGTCTCATATACTTCTATTGGATTATACCCATCTATTGATATTCCCTCTATTCCATAAGAAGCTGCTCTAGTAGCAATACTTTCTATATTCATATGGCGTTTTATGCTTGTTGACATTCCATATAAGTTATTCTCACAGTAGAATATTATTGGCAACTTCCATATTGAGGATAAATTTATACCTTCATGAAAAGTACCTTCATTTGATGCTCCATCACCAAAACTACATAAAACTATTTTGCCTGTTTTTTTATATTGTTGTGTAAGTGCAGCTCCTGGGGCTATTGTAAGACCTCCACCTACAACTCCATTTGCTCCTAAATTACCTGACTCAATATCTGCTATATGCATTGAGCCTCCTTTTCCTTTACAAAATCCAGTTTCTTTGCCCATAAGTTCAGCCATCATTTTGTTTAGGTCTATCCCCATTCCTATAAATTGACTATGTCCTCTATGAGTCAATGATACCAAGTCTCCCTTTTCTAAAGCCATTACAGCTGCCACACTTGATGCCTCTTGACCTACAGATAAATGAGTTGTTCCGTGAACCATACCTCTTGCAAAAAACCAACTAACTTTCTCTTCAAATTTTCTAGCCTGATTCATTCTCTTATACATTTCAAGTAATGTTTCTTTTGATATTGACATATACATTCCCTCCTGTTAACTTTTATCTATCTTTCTATTAGTCACAATCTTCTAATAATTTAATTGCTAAACTGTGATTAATTGCTAAACTATTTATAAACTTTGCCTTTAATGATGCCTTTATTGCTTCTATTTTTTCATCTCCTGAAGCTACACCTATAGTCCTTTTTATCTTTTTTAAATCTTCTAGCTTTACTCCTAGTACTCTTTGATTAAATTCAAGTATAGAAGTTTTTCCTTCTTTATCAAAGGCTTGCAAACAAATCGCACCTATTGAATTATATTTTTTCAAATCTTCTATATCTGCCTCATTCATATACCCAGAAGCCATTATTGTTGAGTTTAAGCTCATTGGATTTCCTATACCTACGATTGCTATAGTCGTTTTATCTATTAAATCTAGCACTTCTTTAATTTTTTCGTCTTTGCAAAGTTTTTCTTTGGTAGATAAATCAGACATAACAGCTGGAGCATGTAATAGTTTAAAATCTCCTCCAAAAGCCCTTGCTAAACTTACTGCTATTTGATTTGCGTGAATATCTATTTCATTGTCTCCAATCCCACCTAATAGAGGTATAAATGTAACATTCTTACAGTTATTTTTTTCCACATATCTAGGTATTTCTTTTAGTGTAGTTCCTATTGAAACTCCTATTATATCATTTTCCTTTACTACTCTGGTTAAATATTCAGATACAGCTCTTGCTAATTCTTGTTTTTGTGTTAGTGAATCCTGTTTATCATCTACTACTATTACTTCTTTTAATTTATATTTTCTCTCTAAACTTCTCTCTATTTTTTGGTAGTCATTTTTCAAAACATCAACTATTTGTATTTTTACTATGCCTTGCTCAAAAGCTTCTTTTAATATTCTTGATATTGTTGGTCTTGATATTCCCAATTGATTTGCTATTTCTTGCTGATTTAAATTATCTTCATAATAAAGTGAACAACACTTCATCATTAACCTTAGGTCTCCAATTTTTTTCATTTGCTTTCCTCCAAAATCAAGCTTTTTAATTATCTTTACATTTGTTCAATCATTTTACTTAATTTCAGTAACATTATAGAAGGGATTCATATAAAAAGTCAACTGTTTTTTTGCATAACTAAAAAATTATTACACAAAAATCCCAAGTTAAAATAAACTTGGGATTTTTGTGTAATAATTAATTTTTATAAAATTTCTTCTTTAAAGTTATTTAGTCAAAATAAATTCAAATTAATCTATTATCAATATTCATATAGAGCCTATATAACTTATTCTTTTAATACTATCAGATTTATACTTAATATAATCATAGCCACAATTACATAAATAAAAGCTGTAGCTGATGACACAATTCCAGAATCATTTACTAAAAGAGTTACAAAGCATCCTGCTATTGACGCTATAAAGCCTTTAAATAAAATTGGGTATTCATCAATTAATTGTTTAAAATATCTAATTTGATTAATCATAAGAATTAAGATAACTCCTATCCCAGTTAGTAGTATATTTACCCATGCACTGGTTTGAGCTAGCTTCAAGTTCATCTCTATCTTTCTGCTAAATGTTTGTATTATTTCTCCTGGCCCATTAAAGTAAACTTCTTTTACAAACATACCTAAATGTGAGTTACTTCCTGAAATCATATCTATAGCTACAAAGGCGCCTAAAACAAGCAATACTGCTATACCTAATAATACAACTTTTTTTAAGTCTATTTTTACATTATATATCAATAGTATAAATAGTAAAAATGCAACACATTCCGAAATAGCAGTTCCAACATTTGCGCCCATAGCTGGAGACGCACTCGTAATTAAGATAACTAAAGAAAAAACTATCACAGACCATTTTGGTATCTTTTTATATGTAAGTAAAACTGCAAACGTAAGTATCGCACTACCTATTGCTACTCCTTGATATTCATTACCTACTCCATAGTATCTAGCTCCAATTATACAATCATAACTCATTACATTACTTTTCATTAAATATGAACCAAATGCAGAATCAATAACCATAATCAATATGGTTAAACCTGTAAAGAATAAGATGTTTTTTAAATCATTCTTTATCAGAACTTTGCTTATTAAGTATATAGTAAGCGTTATTATAATTATTCCTAAAGATATTGCTACTGGTGTTTTAAAATTCATTATTGGAGTTATCATAAATGATAATGGCATTACTATTCCTATTTTTAGAAATTCTTTTAATATAAAAAATATTGTTTCTTTGTGATTTTTTGATATATGCTTTCTAAATAAAATTAGAATCATAGCAACTATCCACGACAAGAATACTATACTTACAAATCCATTAAGTATTATAGACCTTATACTTGAAACAGATACTATCTTTTGGTACTCATCCATCAGATATTCTTTATTATCATCTCTGTTAATAAGTTCATACTTCTTTCCAACCATATTTTGATTTTTTATATCAAAGTTATTTAATATCTCAGCTCCAACATCTAGATTAGTCACAATACCTTCTCTTCTCGTAGTTGAAGATGATAACATCCCTTTTCCATTACCATTTAGTTTTATTATTGGAGAAAGCCTTCTTTTATTTTTGTAATCTAAGTCACTTGGAAATGCACTTGATATATAAACAGTGTCATTCTCTCCAACCATAGAAAATACATTTTTTAAGTATACATCTATGTTTTTTTCTATGTTATTTTTTATGCTCGCATATGTTTCTTCAGTTAGATTTGGTTTATATAAATCTAATCTATATGTATCTCCAAGCTCTACAAAAACTACATCATTGTTTTTGTAAGCTTCTCTAGTCTCTGTAATCAATTTATTATAATCAGTTGATATTCCATAAGGCATAGATAAATCTTTCTTATTTATATTATCTACATTTCCATTAGGAATTCTCCCATACTCATCCATTGCAACTAGGCATAAGTTTCTATTTTTTATGAGTTGACCATTTTCAATTATATCTGCATTTCCCAACACAGATGTTTTTAGTCCATTATCAGATAAACTTTGACCTAATGACCCTAGTACAGAACCATACTCCCCAAAGTTTAAATTTTCATTTATAGACTTATTTATAGTTAAATTATTTATACCTTTTGCATTTTTTCCTGTAGCTGCTTTAAAAACTATGTCCCTATCTTTACTTGAGCTCTCAAAATTAATATCTTCTTCATTAGCTACATTAGCTCTTCCACCAGCACCCATGCTAGCATATGACCGTCTGTCATCACTACCCTTATCGCCTCTTATGTTCATTAGACCGATATATCCTCTATTATCTAGTTCTTCTCTCAATGATTTTATTCTCAACATATTGCTCATACTAGTTCTATTCATATCTATAAATACTACTTTTCCATATGTTGTCATATCATCTGCAAAACTATATTGACTCATCGATGTTAATATTATGATAAATGTTGCTAAGAAAGATATAATTTTTTTTCTCATAAATTCTCCCTGCTTTCTGATTTAAATCCTCACCTTTAAGAATACATTAAACATTGTCGTTATAAATAAATAAATTTGGACCATCTATTTAAAATAAACAGCCCAAACTATTGGTTTATTTGAATATATTAATTTTTAGGTTTTGCAAATATCATTCTACCTGCAGGAGTTTGAAGAACAGATGTCACAAGCACCTTTATAGTCTCATTCATATGCTTTCTTCCTCCATCAACAACTATCATAGTTCCATCATCTAGATATGCAACACCTTGTTGAGCCTCTTTTCCTTCTTTAACCACTTGAACAACCATATCTTCACCTGGTATCGCAACTGGTTTTATGGCATTAGCTAACTCATTTATATTTAATACTTCAACACCTTGGAATTGAGCAACTTTATTTAAGTTATAATCGTTAGTAACAACTTTTCCATTTAAAACTTGAGCAAGCTTTAGTAATTTGCTATCAACTTCAGCTATTTCGTCAAAGTCTCTCTCACTTATTTCAACTTCTATATTTAATTCTTTCTGAATTATATTTAATATATCCAGACCTCTTCTACCTCTTACTCTTTTTAAATCATCTGAAGAATCTGCAATGTGTCTTAGTTCCTCTAAAACAAAAGCAGGAATAATAAGTTTTCCCTCTATAAATCCTGTTTTACAAATATCTGCTATCCTTCCATCAATTATTACACTTGTGTCTAATACTTTTGGAGGAATTGCTTTTATATCTTTTTTATTTTCTTTGTCCTTATCTTTATCTTTAATAGGATTTGCTAATCTTCCTAATTTTCCAATATTAAATAAATCATTTTTACTTTTAAGCGCAACTTTCATTCCAAGATATCCTAGGAATAAATATAATAGTAAAGATAGTATCCCACCTACTATTGGTATTCTATTTACTAATCCACTTAATAAATATGCAATCACAAATCCTACTATAAGCCCCATAGACCCTAACAATATATCAGTTTGAGGATATTTTGATAATTCTTTATCCACTATTTTAGCAATTTCTTTTACTCTATTTACAACCCATGGTTCTATAAGATATCCTAAAATGGCTATTATTATACCTGCTACTACAGCTGCGATATAACCATATGTTTCTTTCCCAAATGTTAATATTTCAAAATCTTTCATTAATGTTAAATAGGTCGTTATACCTATCGTAAATCCAAGTAAAATAAACAATATCCTTGTTACTTTCCTTATCAATGCTTCACCCCCTAGTTATACTTATCTATTATAGACCAAAGTGTATATTATATTCAAGAAAAAAGTAGTAAAATTCATTTAAAATTCATCATATGTGTCTATCTAATAATACTAATTGTTTCATTTTTATGAGTCCATTTTTTATATATGTTGCTCTTATTTCACCTATTCCTTCAACTTCATCTAATTCTTCAATAGACGCATCTAATATTTGCTGGAAGTTTTCAAAATAATTTACTAAGTTTTCTATTATTGCTGTTGGTAGTCTATGTATTTTACTAAGAATTCGATAGCCTCTTGTTTTTATAGGCATATCCATACTTTCTGAAAAACCACTATACCCTAATAGTTTTGCCATATTAACCAATTCTATTAGTTCTTCTGAATTTAAATTTTTAACTTTTTTCATAAGTTCCTTTATTTCTGTATTTTCTTTATTATAATCTTTGAATATTAATTTCTGATCTATTCTAGTTGTACCCATTAATTCTTCTAATTGCATACTTACTAAAGTTCCCTCATCACCCAATTCTATCACATATTTTTCAATTATACTTGTAACTCTCATTACCATTTCCATTTTTTGCATGACTAATGCAACATCATAAATAGTTACCAAATCATTAAACTCTAAAGCGTTTAAATTTGTTATAGCTTGATCTAATACAGTCTTATATTTTTCTAGAGTTTGTATAGCCTGATTTGCCTTAGTAAATATCTTAGATATATCTTCGACCACATACTTCTCATTTCCTCTATAAACTGTTATAACATTTCTTCTTTGTGATATTCCTATGACTATAGCACCAGTCTGTTTCGCTACTCTTTCAGCTGTTCTATGTCTTGTTCCAGTTTCTGATGTCTCTATAAAATAATCTGGTATAAGTTGTGCATTAGCAAATAGTATTTTCTTTATATCACCACTTAAAACTATTGCTCCATCCATTTTAGCTAATTCATATAAATATGATGGCGAATATTCTGCATTTATAGCAAATCCACCATCTACTATTTTCATTACATCTTCGTTAGTTGCAATTACAATTAAGCCACCTGTCTTAGCTCTTAGTACATTGTTTAGACCTAATCTAAGTGGAGTTCCAGGAGATATCATTTTTAATGCATATAACATATTTTTATTATCTAGAAAGTTCTCCATATTTATTGATTCCTCCCAAGCACTATATTTATGGCTTGTCTTAAGTTATCTACTGGCCATATTTCTATACCTTTGGTGTCTTTTACAACCTCATAATTACTTCTAGGAACTACTATCTTTTTAAATCCAAGTTTTTTACATTCAGCTATTCTCTTTTCTATAAAACTTACTGCTCTAACTTCTCCTGTAAGACCCACTTCTCCTGTAACAGCTATATCTTCATCTATAGGTATATTTCTAAAACTAGATGCTACAGAAATAGCTATTCCTAAATCAATTGAAGGTTCATTTATTTTTATCCCTCCAACTATGTTTATATAGACATCTTGATTTTGTATTTGCAATCCTACACGTTTTTCTAATACTGCTAATAACATACCTACTCTATTATAATCTACACCTGTAGATGTTCTCTTTGGTATACCAAAACTTGTAGGTGAAACTAATGCCTGTAATTCAAGTAACATCGGTCTTGTACCTTCTACAGTAGATATTATTACTGACCCTGCCACATCTTTAGGTTTCTCAGATATTAAAATTTTAGATGGATTATCAAGTTCTACTAATCCTAAATCTCTCATTTCAAATACTCCAAGTTCATTCGTTGAGCCAAATCTATTTTTGACAGCTCTCACTAATCTATAAGTATTATATCTTTCACCTTCAAAATATAGAACAGTATCAACCATATGCTCTAATAATTTTGGCCCTGCTAGTGAGCCTTCTTTTGTCACATGACCAACTATAAATGTTGAAATACCCATTTTTTTAGAAATTTTCATAAATTTTGAAGTACCTTCTTTAATTTGGCTGACAGTTCCTGGTGCCGAGGATATTTCTGGACTAAAGACAGTTTGAATTGAGTCTAGAATTATTAATTCTGGATTTACACTTTCTAAATAAGATTCAATTATGCTTAAATTATTTTCAGCAAATATATACAGATTTTCTGAGTTAATTCCTAATCTTTTAGCTCTCATTTTTATTTGAGATTCTGATTCTTCTCCAGTTATATATAAAACAGTTTTTCCCAAATTAGCAACGTTACTAGAAACTTGAATTAAGAGTGTTGACTTACCTATACCAGGGTCTCCACCAACAAGTACTAAGGAACCTTTAACTATACCTCCTCCAAGTACTCTATCCAGTTCATTTATATCGGTTGTAAATCTTTCTTCTTCTTTGCTTTCTATTGAATTTATACTAACTGGTTTAGATGAAGATTTATCTATTATAAAGACCTCTTTTTTTGTGCTTTTTTGGTCTACTTCTTCTACAAATGTATTCCACTTTGTACATTCAGGACATTTTCCAAGCCATTTAGCTGTTTCATATCCACAAGATTGACATACATATTTTGTTTTTATTTTTGCCATACTTTTATCATCCTTAATTTATTATTATATACTATAATTTTAGCATATGTGAAAGACAATATGTAAAGATTAAATAAAATAATTAAGGGCAATGAATTATTATAGATTCATTGCCCTTAAAATTTTGTTTAAGTTATAAAACTTGTATCTACAAGATTTTAAAATGCAACTCTATTAAATTATTTAGTTTCAAAAACTATTTTTTCATCTTTTACTTTTGCTACTACATTACTTCCCTTTTTCACATCACCTTTTAATATTGCTTCAGATAATTCATCTTCTAACTCTTTTTGTAAAGCTCTTTTAAGAGGTCTTGCTCCATATTCTAAATCAAATCCAGATTTAGAAATTAATTTAACAGCTTCGTCACTCATTTCTAATTTTATATCCATTTCTTTTAGTCTTTCTTGTAACTTAGCCACCATTAAAAGTATTATTTTTGATATGTGATTTTCATTTAATGAATGGAAAACAATTATATCATCTATTCTGTTCAAAAACTCAGGTCTGAATCTCTGTTTTAATTCACCCATTATATTTTCTTTCATTTTTTCATATTGAGACTTTTCTTCTTCATCTCCTTTAGCTATACTAAAACCTAAAGTTTTTTGTCTTCCAATCGTAGATGCCCCAACATTTGATGTCATTATTATGATAGTATTTTTGAAATCTACAGTTCTTCCTTTTGAATCAGTCAATCTACCATCATCTAAGATTTGTAATAGAATATTAAATACATCTGGATGAGCTTTTTCTATCTCATCAAATAAAATAACTGAATATGGATTTCTTCTTACCTTTTCAGTTAATTGGCCACCTTCATCATGACCAACATAACCTGGAGGTGAACCTATCATTCTTGATACAGCATGTTTTTCCATATATTCAGACATATCTATTCTTATTGTTTGATTTTCATCTCCAAACTGTACCTCTGCTAATGCCTTAGATAACTCCGTTTTACCTACTCCTGTAGGACCTAAAAATAAAAATGAACCAATTGGTCTATTAGGGTCTTTAAGACCTGCTCTTGACCTTCTAATTGCCTTTGAGATAGCTTTTACTGCTTGTTCTTGACCTATGACTCTATTGTGTAAGATTTCTTCAAGTCTTAGAAGTCTATCAGCTTCTTCTTCAAGAATTTTATTAACAGGTATTCCTGTCCATAAGCCAACTACTTCAGCAATAACTTCTCCATCAACTAAATCAGAGTGTTTAGATGATTTATTCCATCTTTCTCTTACATCTTCTAATTGTTTTTTAAGTAGACCTTGTTCATCTCTTATTTTTGCTGCTTTTTCAAAATCTTGGCATCTTACAGCTTCTTCTTTTTCTTTATCTATATTTTCTATTTCTAGTTCTAATTTTTTTATTTCTGAAGGAGGTGTGTTTTCCTTTAATCTTACTTTTGATGCGGCTTCATCAATCAAGTCTATAGCTTTATCTGGTAGATATCTATCTGATATATATCTAGTTGATAATTCTACAGCTGACTTTATAGCATCGTCAGTTATCTTAACTTTATGATGAGCTTCATATTTATCCCTTAATCCTTCTAATATTTTTATTGAATCTTCTTTACTTGGTTCATCTACCATAACTGGTTGGAATCTTCTTTCTAGTGCAGAATCTTTTTCAACATGCTTTCTATATTCATCAATTGTAGTTGCACCTATAACTTGTATTTCCCCTCTTGCTAAAGCTGGCTTTAATATATTCGATGCATCTATAGAGCCTTCTCCTGTAGACCCAGCTCCTATTATAGTATGCATTTCATCTATAAATAAAATTATATTTCCATTTTTAACAACTTCATCTACAACTTCTTTGATTCTCTCTTCAAATTCTCCTCTATATTTAGCACCTGCTAATAAAGAACCCATTTCTAAAGAGTATAATGTTTTATTTTTTAATGTTTCTGGTACATTTCCCAGAGCTATATTTGTTGCTAAACCTTCCGCTATAGCTGTTTTACCCACTCCTGGGTCTCCTATTAACACTGGATTATTTTTTGTTCTTCTACTTAATATTTGTATTACTCTTTGTATTTCTTTTTCTCTACCTATTACTGGGTCTATTTTATTCTGTTTTGCATATAGAGTAAGGTTTCTTCCATACTTATCAAGTACCTTAGACTCCACTTGATTTTGGTTGCTCGTGTAACTATTTTCTGCTTTATATTGATTTTTATCACTAATTCCCATCATATCAATTGTTAATTGGGCAAGAGTTCTATCATTTACTCCTGCATAATTTAAAATCTTATTAGCTATTCCTTCACCTTCTTGAATGATAGATAATAGTATATGTTCAGTTCCAATATAATTTGTTTTTAATTTATTTGCAAACATTCCTGATAGTTCTAGTATTTGTTTACTTCTTGGGCTTAATACTATATCCTCTGGAATCCCGTCTCCTTTGCCTTCCATATCAATTATTTTACCCTCTAAATAAGCCTCTGTAAATCCAACTTTACTTAGAACCTTAGCAGCTATACCTTCTTCTTCTCTTAAAAGACCTAGAAGTATATGTTCACTTCCAACAATATTATGTCCTAATGTTTTAGCTGATTCAAATGCTAAATCTATTGCCTTCTTAGCTCTTTGTGTAAATCTATTGAAGTTCATAATTTATCCCTCCTCTTAATTTTTCCAAAGTCTCTCTAATGTATGTTGCTCTATTTATATCTCTATTCTCAACATCATCACTCTTATACATTATTGACTGATGTGCTGGTTGTATACCTATCATAAGTTGTTCTATAGCTTTTAAATCTAATTTATCTATATAATTCATTTCTATGCCCATTTTTATATTTGATAGATGACTCATAGCCTCTGAGCTACTTATTACTCTTGAATTTTCAAGAATACCTATTGACCTAAATATTTTATCTTCTAATTTTATACCTAATTTTTTTTGCAATATTTCTCTTGATTTTATTTCTTTTGAAATTGCATCTTTTGTAAGACCACTTACATTCTCTATGATGTTAGATTCTGTTCTTCCAAGTGTAAGTTGATTGGATATTTGATATATGTTTCCTAATGCTTCTGTTCGTTCTCCATATATACCTCTTATAGCTATCCCTATTTGTGAGGATATTTTATAAAGTTCATCCATATAACCTAGTTGACTTAATGCTGGTAAATGCATCATTACAGAAGCTCTCATTCCTGTACCTGTATTAGTTGGGCAAGATGTAAGATAACCTAACTTTGTACTAAATGCGTATTCTAAACTTGATTCTAACAAATCATCTATCTCATTTGCTATGTTATATGCATATTCTAAATTTAAATCATCACACATAGTTTGTATTCTTATGTGGTCCTCTTCATTTATCATTATACTTACAGTTTTATCTTTCTTTACTATAACTGCACTTTTATCATTTTCCGCTAAATCAGGGCTTATTATATGTTCTTCAACCATAAGCATTTTTTTAGATTCATCTAAATCTTCAATTTTATAGAAATCAAACTCTTCTTTTTGTTCTAAACTAGAATTCATAAATACATTTTTTACTTTTTCTATTATTTCCATAGCACTTTCTTTATCTAATCTATTTGGAAAAGGATAATTATTTAAGTTTCTAGCTAGCCTAACTCTTGATTTCATGACTATGTTTTCTCTCATAATATCACTCCAATCTTAGTCAATAGAACCTTTTAAATATTTAATTTTATCTCTAAACTGAGCAGCCAATTCATACTCCTCATTTTTTATAGCTCTATCTAAGTCTTCTTTTAATTCCTTAATCTCATTTTCTACACTTATCTTATAAAAAGATTTTTTAGGTGCCTTACCTGTATGTTCTATATGTCCATGTATATTTTGAAGCATAGGATTTACTTGACTACTAAATGCATTATAGCATTCACTGCATCCGAACCTTCCATTATTCTTAAATTCACTGTATGTCATATTACAGTTTGGGCAAACTAACTTTTCTTCAAGTTCTTTTTTTGGTTGAAATCCTAAGTTAGAGAATATATCCATCATTGAAAAAGGCATATCTAAATTAAAATTCATTTCTGTATTCTCTTTTGCACATTCACTGCATAGGTACATTTCTGTCTTTTCTCCATTGACTATTTTATTATAATATACGGATGCTTTATTCTTATTACATTTTTGACATAGCATAAACTATCACTCCTCTATACTAAATAACCCTATTATTATATTCTTTAGAATGTTAGACCTTACCTTCTCTTTTAATTCATATATTGGCATACATAATGATTTATCATCTATTGCATATAATATTAATTTTAATTCTCTTTCACTAATTAGACCTGACTCTTTTAAACTTTCCAATAATTCTTTTGCCTTTTTATATGATATTTGATTTCCTATCTTTTCATTTAAAAGTTCTCTAATATGCCCATCTTTACTTTTTCGTATTTTTTCTATCTGAACATATCCTCCGCCACCTTTTTTGCTTTCAATATAATACCCTTTATCTATTGTAAATCTTGTTGTTAACACATAATTTATTTGTGATGGTGCACAACTAAACAAGTTTGCTAGTTCATTTCTTTGAATTTGTATGCTATTATCTTCTTCCATCAAATCTTTAATAAATTTTTCAATTATATCTGTCATAGTTGCCATTAATATCACCACACACCTTTTTAATTTTGACTTTCTTTGACTATTATTTTACACCTATTATTTAAATTTTTAAAGCCCTAAATTATATATTTTTATATTTTTTATAACAATCTAGATATGAGTTTATGACTTCACTGATTGTAAGGCTTTATTTATTATACTTATAATAAATAAATTTAAAACTTTTGCTTTATTAGGTCTCAATACTTTTATATATCTTCTATATTTTAAATATACCTTCTCACTTTTATTATTAAACATTTCTAAAAAATAATAATAAAAAAATACTTTCTTTTTATTAAAGCTTTCAAGAAAGTACTTTTTATTTTTTATCCATTAAAAATACATAAAAAACTAGGTATATGTTTGTCTAAAAAACCTATACCTAGTTTAAATGCAAAAAATATTTTTAATAGTATCCTATTAATTATTTATGATTATATTTTGCTTATTATTTTGCAGTAGCTAATCCAATTATTTTTTCTGCAAATTGTGATGGTACCTCTCCATATTTTGCTAATTCCATTTCAAAGTATCCTCTACCTTGTGTCATTGCTCTTAAATCTATTGCATATTTAAATGTTTCTGCCTGTGGTGCTTCTGCAAATATTATTTGTTTACCTTTATTATCTGGCTCCATTCCAAATATTTTTCCTCTTCTCTTATTTATATCACCCATAACATCTCCCATATATTCTTCTGGCACAGTTATCTTTAATTTCATTATAGGTTCTAGTAGTATTGGGTGAGCCTCTTCCATACCCTTTTTAAAAGCTGCACTTGCTGCCATTTTAAAGGCCATTTCAGAAGAGTCTACATCATGATATGAACCATCATAAAGTGTAGCTTTTATATTTGTAACAGGATAACCAGCTAATACACCTTTTTGCATAGAGTCTTTTAGACCTTTTTCAACTGCAGGTATATATTGTTTTGGTACAGAACCTCCAAATATCTCTTCTGTAAATTCAAAATCAGATTCACATCTTTCAAATCTTATTTTTACATCTCCATATTGACCATGACCACCTGATTGTTTTTTATGTTTTCCTTGTACATCTGCTGTCCCTTTTATAGTTTCTCTATAAGGTACTTTAAGGTCATTTAATTCAACATCAACACCAAATTTATCTTTCATTTTATTTTTAATTGTTTTTATATGAAGTTCTCCTTGTCCTCCTAAAAGGGCTTGTTTTGTCTCTGTATTTCTATAAGAATGTAATGTAGGGTCTTCTTCTACTAGTTTATTTAATACAGATGCTACTTTTTCCTCATCACCTTTATTCTTAGGAGTTACTGCATAGTATATTTGTGGCTTAGGGAAATCTATATTCTCCAAAGCTTCTGCATCTTTATCTATAGATATGGTATCTCCTGTTTTTAGAGAGTTAATTTTAGTTACGACTACTACATCTCCAGCTTTAGCTTTTTCTACTTCCACTAATTCACTATTTTTCAATGTATATATATTAGCTATCTTTTCCTTTACATTTTTATTTATATTAAAGATATCTTTATCTTTAGAAAGTACACCTTCAGTAATTTTTATATATGACATTTTACCAACAAATGGGTCAACCATAGTCTTAAATACCAATCCTCTAAATGGTTTACTTTCTTCTGTAAAAATAGGTTCTAGATAATTTGATATAGTATCTAATATTTCTTTTGTTCCTATATTATTTATAGTTGAACCACATATTACAGGTATAATATCACCTCTTTGTATCCCTATAACAATACCTTTTTGTATTTCTTCTGTAGTTAATTCTTCACCATTAAAATATTTATCTAATATTTGGTCATCTGTCTCTGCTATAAGCTCCATTAATGCTTCTTTAACACTCATAGCTTGTTCCTTGAATTCACCTTCTAAATCATCTATGTTTTCAAATACATTATGTAACTTTACAAAGTTTTTATCTTTATATATAGGACTTATCATAGGAACTATCTTATTGTTGTATTTTTCTCTTAACATTGCTATTGCGTCTTTATATCTTGCTTTTTCATTATCTATTTTATTTATAAACATTATCTTAGGAATACTCTCAGTTAGTTCCAATGATTTCTCTGTACCAACTTGAATAGGTGCTGTTGCATCTATTACTATTATTGCTGCATCACTTGCTCTAAGAGATGATACAACGTCTCCGCTAAAGTCAAAATATCCTGGGGTATCCAATAAGTTAAACTTATAATCATTATACTCTATAGGTATTAATCCCATACTATAAGTCATATTTACCTTGTCTGTTAATTTAGGTATCTTATTAGTGTTTGCTGTGTAAGCTATAGTTTCGATTAGATTTGTTTTTCCACATCCGCTATGTCCTAATACCGCTACATTTCTCAACATTTTACTATCATAAACCTTCATATAAGCACCCACCTTTTAAATTTATGTATTTTCTCTTAGCTGTTATTTCCTAAGAAATAGTCCAGAAAATGTTTATTATTTTTAGAATTTTTAGATAACATTTTCCTTACTAGCTTTATTTCTACATATGGATGTAATTTTCCTCTTTTTTTTAACAAAAATTTAATTTAAATAAATAAAAACACTCTAAAACATTTTTTATTAAATGTTCTAGAGTGTTTTTTTAATTATCTTAATTCAATTATTTCATTATCATTAATAATTGTTTATCTTCAACCATATCATCTTCTTTTACTTTGATTGACTTAATTACTCCATCAGTCTTAGCAACTATTATAGTCTCCATTTTCATAGCTTCTATAACTATTAGTGGTTGATTAGCTTTTACTTCATCTTCTTCTTTAACCATTATTTTTATAACTTTTCCTGGTATACTTGCTCCAATTTGAAGAGGGTCATTCATATCCGCTTTCTCAACATTATGAATTTTACCAGAGAAGTTTCTATCTTTTATTTCTACTTCTCTAACCATTCCATTCAATTCAAATCCTATAGTTCTAAATCCATTTTCCTTAACTTCACCGATTTCAACTAATCTTATTGTTAATACTTTACCTTCTTCTATCTCTACTTCACATTCTTCATTTTTATTTAAACCATAGAAGAATACATCACTTTCAAGTTTAGATATATCATTATAGTGTTGTAAATGCTTGATATAATCCTCATAAACTTTTGGATATAAAGCGTAACTTATAACATTTCTTATATTAGCATTTATATCATATTTCTCATCCAGATATTTAGCTATTTCATCAAAATCTTCTGCTGGTAATAATGAACCAGGTCTTACTGTAATAGCTTCTTCGCCTTTTAAAACTACTTCTTGTAAATCTTTTGGTATTCCACCTTCTGGTTGACCAATCATACCTTTACAGTAGTCCACAACAGAATCTGGGAATGATAAGTTTTTACCTTCTTCAATTATATTGTCTTTATCTAATTTATTTTTAGTCATAAAGATAGCTAAGTCTCCTACAACCTTTGAAGATGGAGTAACTTTTATTATATCTCCTACTACTTCATTAGCTTCTTTATATTTTTCTTTAACTTCATCAAATCTATTAACTAATCCTAAACTATCAGCTTGAGGTTTTAAGTTTGTATATTGACCACCTGGTATTTCAAAATTATATATTTCTGCGCAAGAGTTAGTTAAATCACTTTCAAATTTGCTATAGACTTTTCTTAAATCCTTATAATATTTACCTAATTCATCATATCCAAACAAATCTATACCAGTATCTCTTTCTGTATTTTTAAGAGCTTCTACTATCGCATTAAGTGATGGTTGACTTGTAAGTCCTGCCATAGATTCTAATGCGGCATCAATTATATCTACACCAGCTTCTGATGCCATCAAACAAGTTGCTACACCATTTCCACTTGTATCATGAGTGTGTAAATGTATTGGTGCTTTTATATTTTTCTTTAGCTCTTTAACTAGAGTGTAAGCTGAATATGGTTTAAGAAGTCCTGACATATCTTTTATTGCTATTATATCTGCTCCTAAACTTTCTAATTCTTGTGCCATCTTAATATAATATTCTAGATTATACTTAGTTTTAGTCTTATCTAGTATATCACCTGTATAACACATAGTTGCTTCAACAATTTTTCCAGTTTCTAAAGCTGTATTTATAGATGGTTTCATATTTTCAACCCAGTTTAATGAGTCAAATATTCTAAATACATCTATACCTTGTCTAGCAGATTCTTTTGTAAATTCTTCTATTACATTATCTGGGTAGTTTTTATATCCAACTCCATTTGATGCTCTAAGCAACATTTGGAACATTATACTTGGTATTTCCTCTCTTAGCTTTTGCAATCTACGCCAAGGTGATTCTTTTAAAAATCTATATGCAACATCATAAGTAGCTCCACCCCACATTTCAAGTGAGAATAAATCTTTTTGATATTTTTCTGTTGGCTGAGCAGCTTTTAATAAATCATATGTTCTTATTCTTGTTGCTAATAATGATTGATGTGCATCTCTCATTGTTGTATCTGTTAGCAATAATTTCTTATCATTTTTTATCTTTTCTATATATGCAGATTTACCTAACTTATCAAAAAGTATTTTGCTTCCTTCTGCCTTTGAACCATCTTTATCCATTCTTGGGTCATGTAACGCATCAAATAGTGGTTTCTCTTTACAAGCATTATCATTTACAATTACATCCCCTATAAATTGAAGTAATTTTGTACCTCTATCTTTACTTTCTGTTATTTCAAATAAATCTGGATTTTCATCTATAAACTTAGTACTACATTTACCATTTGAGAATATAGGATTATTTAAAACATTAACTAAGAATCCTACATTAGTTTTAACTCCTCTAACTCTAAGCTCTTTTACTGATCTTATAGTTTTATTTATAGCTCCTTGGAATGTTCTATCCCAAGAAATTGTTTTAACTAACAAACTATCATAGTGAGGACTTATATTTGCACCTGTAAATCCATTTCCACCATCTAGTCTTATACCAAATCCTGAACCAGTTCTATAAACTTGAATTTTTCCTGTATCAGGCATAAATTTATTCTTAGGGTCTTCTGTAGTTATTCTACATTGGATAGAATACCCTCTTATTTCTACATCATCTTGTGATTTTATATTTATTTCTTCACTGTCTAAACTATAACCTTGAGCTATTAGTATTTGACTTTGAACTATATCTATTCCTGTAACCATCTCTGTTACAGTATGTTCAACTTGTACTCTTGTGTTCATTTCTATAAAATAATGTCCACCATTAGCATCTACTAAGAACTCTAATGTACCAGCATTAGAATAGCCAACATGTTTTGATAATTTAACTGCATCTTCACATATTTCTTGTCTTACTTTATCATCTAGTGAAAAAGCTGGGGCATATTCTATTATTTTTTGGTGTCTTCTCTGAACAGAACAGTCTCTTTCATATAAATGAACTATATTTCCATAGTTATCTCCTAATATTTGAACTTCTATATGTTTTGGATCAGCTATATATTTTTCTATAAATATGATATCTTCTCCAAAAGCTTTTCTTGATTCACTACAAGCAGTCTCATATTCAATCTCTAAGTCTTCTTCGCGGTGTACAATTCTCATACCTCTACCGCCACCACCGTTAGATGCTTTTATCATAACAGGATAACCTATTTTATTTGCAACTTCTTTTGCTTCTTCAGTACTTTTTATTGCTTTTTCTACACCTGGTATAGTTTGAACATTAACTTCTTTTGCGATTTTCTTAGAATTTATCTTATCTCCCATCATATTCATTACTTTAGATGATGGTCCTATAAAAGTAATTCCATTCTCTTCACATTTACGAGCAAACTCTGCATTCTCTGCTAGAAAACCATATCCTGGATGTATCGCATCAACTTTTTTTCTCTTCGCCAAGTCAATTATTCCATCCATGTCTAGATATGCATCTATTGGACCTTTGCCCTCCCCTATCAGATATGATTCATCTGCTTTTGTTCTAAATAATCCATATTTATCTTCTTTACTATATATACCAACACTTTTTATCCCCAATTCTGAACAGGCTCTAAATATTCTTATAGCTATTTCGCCTCTATTAGCTACTAGTATTTTATTAAACTTTTTAAGCATACTCTATTCTTCTCCTTTATTGTTTGTGTAATATTAAAGATTATAGACTAAAATACTTTATTTTTGAAGATGTTTAAGCAAGTTCCTTAATTAATAAGATAAATTTATAAATATAAGTAATTTTTAGACTGTGTAAACTCAATTTACCTCACTAAAATTAAGGCATTTTTTATGGAATTTCAGGCAAATTTATGTGAAAATTTCTACAATTGACTTGATTTTATACTGTTTTTTCTTACGTTTACATAATTATTTTCATCTTTACGTAAGATTTTATATATTTTTTTAATATCGTTCATACCCTAATCTATTTGTCTAGATACCCTCTTCACTACATCTGAAAGTTTTAAATGACCTAAATCTGCATAAGCTATAGCCAATATTATTTTTACGACTCCATCTACCTCATCTAATTTATATGCTCTAGCATTTATTATTGTGTATTTTGGCATAAATTCTTCTAAATCTAGTGCAAGTTCATCAGATAAAGTCATATATTCATCAAATTTTTCTTCATCAGATAAGTTAACAGAATCATATTGTTCACTTATTATAGTATCTAAGTAACTCAAATCTATACTTAACTGATACGCAATTACATCTTCTCTCTTTGTACTTTTACTTAAATCTTTTTCAACTTTAAATTTGCTATTTTTATCTATAGTTACTTTTAGTTCTTCGCTATCAACTATTTCATTTCCTATTATTATATACAAGTTCCTTACCTCCAAAATATAAAAACTTTTTTAATCAAAAATAAAACCTCTAGTAAAATTACTAGAGGTTTGCACTGGTGGGATTAACAGGGCTCGAACCTGTGACCCCCTGCTTGTAAGGCAGGTGCTCTCCCAGCTGAGCTATAATCCCTCGATGTTTATATGGTGCGCCCAAAGGGACTCGAACCCCTAACCTTCTGATTCGTAGTCAGACACTCTATCCAGTTGAGCTATGAGCGCATTTTTATTGGAGGCGACACCCAGATTCGAACTGGGGATCAAGGAGTTGCAGTCCACTGCCTTACCACTTGGCTATGTCGCCGCCTTTTTGGTGATCTATCCGCGACTCGAACGCGGGACACCCTGATTAAAAGTCAGGTGCTCTACCGACTGAGCTAATAGACCGTATTAGTTGGGGTGGATAATGAGAGTCGAACTCACGACCTCCAGAGCCACAATCTGGCGCTCTAACCAACTGAGCTATACCCACCATGTATTCATAATTTAATGTGGTGGGCCATCAGGGACTCGAACCCCAGACCTACCGGTTATGAGCCGGGCGCTCTAACCAACTGAGCTAATGGCCCACATTAAATTTTGGTAGCGGTAATAGGAGTCGAACCTATGACCTTTCGGGTATGAACCGAACGCTCTAGCCAACTAAGCTATACCGCCATAT
>NZ_JBJOCA010000017.1:0-86013 GCF_045898275.1 Clostridioides sp. GD02404 | reverse complement strand
GCTAATAACAGTTTAAAATAAATAACTTATGTAAGAACCGTAGGAACTACGGGGATAGCCTGTGGAGAATTGGTAAGACATACTTTAGTATGCAGAATTCTATGAAGCAGGAACCCTGTGACTTTAGTCATGGGAGGTTCAGGAAGGCTATATATTTGGAAAACAAGGAATAGGATTTGAAAGAATAAATGTAGCATGCCCACAGTCTTTATTAAAAGAATGTATGGATAGATTAAAGGCTACATTTGAAAATTTATAAGTATAGGTAAAAATTTATAGGATGCATAGAAATAAAAAATATTAAACTTGACAAATTTTAACTAATCACTTATCATACTATTATGAATAAATAGAAAACATAAGAGAGTTGAATTTTACTAGATTAAATTCTTAAAGACTTTGAAAGGAAGAGTAGTTATAGAATGTAGTTAAAGCGAGTTGGTGATGGTGTGAGACCAATATGAAGTCTATAATGAAGAACATCCTGGAGTTGCTAACCGAAATTTTAAAATAGTAGGCTTAGTCGGAACCAAACCGTTATCATATTGGGATGTATCGAGTAATATCTGTACATTATGAGCTGGGTTTAAATTTATTTTAAACTAATCAGGGTGGTACCGCGGAAAGACAACCTTTCGTCCCTTTTATATAGGGATGAAAGGTTTTTTTAATGGAAAAATATATAAATATAGGGAGTGAATAATATGAGTACAATAATACCAAAGGATTATAAAAGTAGTTTGAATGTAATTGATACACAAGTAGCTATAAAAAAATTAAAAGATTTTTTTGAAATGAGATTGAGTAATGAACTAAATCTAATAAGAGTTTCTTCTCCATTATTTGTATTGCCTGAAACTGGTGCAAATGATAATTTAAATGGAGAAAAGGCTGTAAGTTTTGATATACCATTTATGAATAAAAATGCAGAAATTGTTCAATCACTTGCAAAATGGAAGAGATTAGCCCTTAAAAAATATGGTTTTGAAGTTGGCAGTGGTTTATATACAGATATGAATGCGATAAGAAAAAATGAAGAGTTAGATAACATACATTCTCTTTATGTAGACCAATGGGATTGGGAATTGGTAATAGATAAAAGTAGTAGAAATGAAAATACTTTAAAAGATGTTGTAAAAAGACTATATGGAGTATTTAAGGATACAGAGATATTTGTATGTAGCATGTATGAAGGAATAAAAGAAATCTTACCAGAAGAAATAACTTTTATAACATCACAAGAGTTAGAAGATATGTATCCAGAATTATCTCCAAAGGAAAGAGAAGATAAAATTGTAAAAGATAAGAAAGCTGTATTTATAACTCAAATAGGAAAGACGCTAACATCAGGAGAAAAACATGATGGAAGAAGCCCTGATTATGATGATTGGGAATTAAATGGAGATATACTATTTTATAACCCTGTTTTAGATTCTGCATTAGAGCTATCTTCAATGGGAATTAGAGTTGATGAAGAATCTCTTGATAGACAACTTAAACTTGCTGGATGTGAAGATAGAAAAGAGTTTGATTATCATAAGATGCTTTTAAATGGTGAACTTCCATATACAATTGGTGGAGGTATTGGTCAGTCAAGAATATGTATGTATTTCTTACAAAAGGCTCATATAGGAGAAGTACAGGTTGGAGTATGGCCACAAGATATGATTAAAAATTGTAGTAGTGCAGGAATTGAATTGTTATAATTTGAATATATACTAGTTGATAAAATTTATATATAATATACTCATCAAATTAATTATATCGGTTATAATGTAGAATAACCTATAATTATAAGAGGTGATAAATATGGAATTTCTAAAAAGAATGGTTAATATAATTTTAGATTTTTTTAAAAAAATTTTAGTGAGATTTAAAAAGGCTAAATTTGGTTTGCTTTTTATATTTGATTTACTTAAACTACCTGATTTTATGACGGATAAAAGAATCAATATAGTCTATAAAGTAAAAGTAGTTTCCGTTTTAATTTTTACTATATCTTACTTTGTATCTGGAGTTGATATAATTCCTGAGATGCTTACTGGAGCATTTGGATTTATAGATGATATTATAGTATTAATTTGGAGCATAGGTATTGTGAATGAAGAAATTAATAGATATAGAAATATCACAAAAAAGGATAAACATTCAAATATAATTGAAAATGTAGAATTTTCTATAAAAGATGAAGAAGAATAACAATTTATATATGTTATTCTTTTTTTTATTAACAAAAAATGGCTAAATTGTTGACGGAGAGGTAAAACTCTATTATCATAATAAGTGGATATCCAATATTTAACTAAGTATTCAATGTACAAGAATGCTTAATTTAAAAAATTATGGAGGGTAAAATATTATGAAGAAGAAAATAGGTTTAGTGCCCAAGCTAATCATCGGTATCATAGTCGGTATTTTAATCGGAAGTTATGCACCAGAAATAATAGTACAAATACTAGTAACAGTTAGTACATTATTCTCAGCATTCTTAAAGTTTGTAATACCATTTATAATTATAGGGTTTGTAACAGCAGGTATAGCAGATTTAGCAACAGGTGCAGGAAAATTATTAGGAATAACTACAGCAATAGCATATGGTTCTACTCTAATTGCAGGATTATTATCATTTGCAGTATCTATGCTAATTTTCCCAAATTTTATTGATGCAAGTGTAGCAGGACAAATTGGAGACCCAGAAGCAGGAATGTTAGCTCCAATCTTTACAATTCCATTAGAGCCTATGGTAGATGTAACAGCAGCAATTGTGTTTGCATTTGTAATGGGACTTGGAATATCAGCTTTAAGAAATCATGGAAAAGGAGAAGTCTTATTTAAATTCTTCCAAGAATTCCAAGAAATTGTAACGAAAACGTTGTCAACAGTAATTATACCTTTATTACCTTTATACATAGCAGGGACTTTCGCAAATATAACTATAGCAGGACAAGTATGGACAATATTAGGTGTATTCTGGAAAGTTTACTTAGTGGTAATACCTTTACATTTTGTATATATGGCATGTCAATTTACCGCAGCAGGAGCATTTTCAGGAAAAAATCCAGTAAGAATGTTAAAAAATCAAGTACCTGGATATTTAACAGCTATAGGTACTCAATCTTCAGCAGCAACTATACCAGTTAATGTTGGTTGTGCAGAAAAAAATGGAGTAAGTAAGCAAATCAGAGAATTTGTTGTGCCTCTTTGTGCAACAATACATTTATCAGGTAGTATGATATCAATAACAGGGTTTACAACAGCAGTTTTAATGATGAATGGTATGCCACATGGAATAGGTGTATTATTCCCTTATATTGCAATGTTAGGTATAGCAATGGTTGCAGCACCAGGGGCACCAGGTGGGGCTATAATGAGTGCACTTCCTTTCTTACCAATGGTTGGAATACCATCAGATGGAGGTCTTGCAAGTTTAATGATAGCTTTATACTTAACTCAAGACAGTTTTGGTACAGCATGTAATGTATCAGGAGATAATGCAATAGCAGCAGTTGTAGATAAAATAAATGATGGAATGAGTAAAAAAGGAAACAAAGAAGAACAAAGTGCTTAGTTTGTTAATAAATAAAAATGAGTTATCTCAAATAGAGATAACTCATTTTTTATACTCATAGAAATTATATAATAAAGTAATTTTTCTATTTGAAAATTGATTTAAGAGATGATATTAATAATTTATTTTCATTAGGTTTTAATATACATACCCTGAAGAAATATTCATCTAGCCCATCAAATGAATAACAATCTCTTATTATTATTTTTTGTGGAATTAGTTTATCACGAAGAGCTTTAGCAGTAAATTCCTTTGTTTTAATTTTACATAATATAAAATTACCTTTAGTATCATATACGTTTAAATTCTTTATGCTTTTAAGTTCCTTAAGTAAATAATCTCTTTCAGTATTCATTAAAGAAATCGTACTTGATATAAAATTCAAATCACTAAACATGATTTCTCCCATTTTGGAAGCGATTATATTTATATTCCATAAATCTAGGTTTTTATTTATTTCATTTTTAACCTTAATGTCAGATATAAGACCGTATCCAAGTCTTATACCAGGTGTCGAAAAAAACTTTGATGTACCCCTTATAACAAATAAATTAGAATAATCATCAACTAACTGAGTACAAGAATATATGTCTGTATCAGTAAATTCTACATAAGTCTCATCAATCATTAAAAAAGAGTCTGTGTTTTTTAAAATTTCTCTTACTTGTATTTTAGTAAATGCAAATCCAGTAGGATTACTAGGGTTGCAGATGATAACCAAATCATAATTTTTAGCGTTAATAGTTTCTATAAGATTTTCTAAATTTATGTTAAAATTATCTTCTTCTTTGGCGAAGTATTTATCTATAGAACAATTAACTTTAGATAGCTCTTTTTCATACTCTGAATATGCAGGGGAAAGTAAAAGAGCTTGTTTAGGGTTGATTGTATGTATGAATGATGAGATTAATTCTGTAGCTCCACTGCCAAGGACTATATTATCTATAGAACATTTGCAGTAACTTGATATAGAAGTTTTTAAGTCTATGTAATCAGGGTCAGGATACATAGATACCATATCTATATTGTTTACAATGTATTGTTTGGCTAAACTTGATGTACCAAAAGGATTTATATTTGAACTAAAATCCATAAATTCTTCTTTTGAAAAGCCATACTTACTAGATAAACTATATAAATTAGCTCCATGATTTGTGCTCATAAAAGTACCTCCAAAAATAAAATTATATAATTGATAAAAATAACTGATTAATATATGTACATATAGATTATAATACAAAGGAATGTTTATTCCAAATTTTTAAGATAAAAAGCAAAAAAGTATGGATAAGCTGTTACTTTACGTTTAAAAATGATGAAAAATATTTTAATTGATATTTTGGTATGCTATAATATATAGGTTAATAGATGGAAAGCGGGAGGGTACAAGATGTACAAAATTACAGGAAAAATGTTGACAGAAGAACAAATAAAAGAAAAAGTTTATGAATTAGGAAAAAAAATAGAAGAAGATTTTAAAGGTGAAGATTTACTAGTAGTAGGTATCCTTAAAGGAGCTAGTGTATTTGTTTCAGATTTAATAAGATGTATAGACTTAGATGTAAATATAGATTTTATGAGCGTTACAAGCTATGGCAGTTCAACAGAATCTTCTGGAACAGTTAAAATATTAAAAGATTTAGATGTAGACATTGAAGGAAAAAATGTATTAATTGTGGAGGATATAATAGACTCTGGATTGACATTAAGTAACCTAGTCGCAGCTTTGAAGACTAGAAGCCCAAAATGCCTAAAGCTATGTACTTTACTTGATAAACCTCAAAGAAGAAAAGCTAATATACCTGTAGACTATGTGGGATTTGTTATTGAAGATAAATTTATTGTTGGATATGGAATAGATTATGCTGAGAAGTATAGAAATTTACCTTATATAGGTATAGTTGAGGATGTAGAATAAGACTTAAATGTGAATTAAAAGCACTAATCTCTAAGGGATTTAGTGCTTTTTAATTAAGTATATAAAATATTAGTAAAGGAGACCTCTATATGGATATTCAATTAAGTATATTATTATTTTTCCAAAATTTAAGAAATCCAATTTTGAACTTTATATTTCTTGTATTCACAATAAGTACAGAAGCACCACTATTAATATTAATTACAACAATCATTTACTGGTGTATAAATAAAAAATGTGGGCAGAAAATATTGTTTGCTATAATTGGAAATTTTGTTGTGAATTTAGGAATCAAAGAATTTGTAAAAGCTCCTAGACCAATAGGAATAAAAGGTCTTGAGTCACTGAGAGTTTCTACTGCTGGTGGTTACTCTTTTCCAAGTGCTCATACTCAAACTGCAACTACATTTTGGGTTAGTATTATGACTATATTTAAAAAGAGATACATTCATTTAATAGGTGCATTAATGGTATTAGGTGTTGGTTTATCTAGACTATATTTGGCAGTTCATTGGCCTATAGATGTAATAGCTGGGTGGACCTTAGGTATGTTTTTTACAGTTATATTTGTAAAAATATTTGACTATATTGACGATAGTAAAAATTATATTTTTCTTGTGGTTTTACTTATACCATTTGTTATAATAGCTATATTTTTAAATAGCCCTGACTATTTTGAAAAATTTGGTATCATAGTAGGGTTTATATTTGGATATATAGTTGAAGATAAATTTGTTAGATTTAATACAGACAATAATAACAAAAAAATTAATTTTAGTAGTAAAAATAAAAATAGTAAAAATATAATATTTTCAAGAATATATAGGTTTTTGGTTGGGATAGTAACAATAGGCATGTTATATATGGGGATTAAAGTATTTATTTCAATGTTAATTGTTACTTTAAATCTAAGTGATTCTAATATGAGTATAATTTTTATGAACTTTATTAAGAATACTGTAGTTGTTTTTTATGGTGTGGCAGGAGCTCCTGCATTATTTAAACTTTTGAAGCTAAATTAAGCTAAACTACTTTATTAATAGTTTAACTTAAAAAATTAAGGGAAGAAAAGAGTGATTATTTGAAGAAGGTAGTAGTAATAGGTGGCGGACCAGCAGGGATGATAGCAGCATCAACTGCATGTGAAAGAGGATTTGATGTAACATTGATTGAGAAAAATCATAAATTAGGTAAAAAACTTGCAATAACAGGAAAAGGTAGATGTAATATAACTAATGCTTGTGATATAGAAGAATTAATAGAAAATGTTCCTACAAATGGAAAATTTTTATATAGTGCTTTTTATACTTTTACAAATGATGATGTAATAAGCATGTTTAATAACCTTGGTGTAAAAACTAAAACAGAAAGAGGAAAAAGAGTATTCCCAGAAAGTGATAAAGCATTTGATGTTGTAAAGGCTCTTGAAAAACAACTCAAAAACAAAAAAGTAGATATATTATTAAATTCGAAAGTGGAAAAAATAATATCTAAAAATAATAAAATTGAAAAAGTAGTTTTATCCAATAAAAAAGAAATTAAGTGTGACTCGGTTATAGTAGCAACTGGAGGATTAAGTTATCCACTTACTGGTTCTACTGGTGATGGATATAAATTTGCTGCTTCACAAGGTCACACCATTGTAGATACAAAACCATCTTTAATTGGTATTGAAGTGCAAGAAGGCTTTATAAAAGATTTGGAAAAGTTATCATTAAGAAATGTTGAGATAAAAGTATTTAATAGCAAACAAAAGAAAGTTTACAGTGATTTTGGAGAACTTGAATTTACTAAGTTTGGCTTAGATGGACCTATAATTAAGTCTGCAAGTTGTAGAATGAAAGATACAACTAAAGAAAATTACACTATATTCTTAGATTTAAAACCAGCACTAGATGAAGAAAAGTTGGATAAAAGAGTTCAAAAAGATTTTGCAAAGTATACAAATAAAAAATTTGAAAAAGCATTGGATGATTTACTTCCAAAAAAACTTATACCTATAATAATAGATTTGAGTGAGATTAATCCAGATACAGTTGTTCACCAAATTTCTAGAGAACAGAGAAAACACTTAGTGCATTTACTAAAGAATTTAAAGTTTACTGTAAAAAGATACAGACCTATTGATGAAGCTATAATAACTTCTGGTGGTGTAAAAGTAAATGAGATAAATGCGAGTACAATGGAGTCAAAACTAATAGAAGGTCTATTTTTTGCTGGAGAGATAATAGATATAGATGCATATACAGGAGGATTCAATTTACAAATAGCTTTTTCTACTGGATATTTGGCAGGTTTTAATTGCTAAAAATTACCTGAATTAAAAATGTTTAAAATCACATAATATTATCAGCAACACAAAATAAATTAAACAGAAGGAAGGTAATCAACATGGCAAGTAACAATAACAACAACAGAACAGTAGTACCAGGAGCAAAAGAGGCTTTAAACCAAATGAAATTAGAAATAGCTAACGAACTTGGTATGAGTAATTATCAACAAGTTGATAAAGGAAACCTTACTGCAAGAGAAAATGGTTATGTAGGTGGATACATGACTAAAAAATTAGTTGAAATGGCTGAACAACAAATGGCTGGAAAAAGCAACAGATAGTTAATAAATAATTATTTATAACTATTAGGCTATTAGTTTAGCTAAAGCTATCTCAAATATAGAAAGTAATTTCTAAATTGAGATAGCTTTTTTTTATTAAATTTTACACAGGTGCATTTTTATGTAATAAATTTTAGGAATTTGGATAAAATAATACAAACGAATATGTTACATAAGGAGTGATGTAAAATGAGTAGTGTAAATTTTGAGGATTTAAAAAACAAATTTATTAATAGTGATTTAGATGAAAAAATAAGAATATACACAACAACAGAAGGTTTATCAGTAGAACAATTTAAAGAGCTATTAAAATATTATCCAATACAACATTTATCTAAATTAGAAAAAGCTCTTGGATAATAATCTTTAATTAAAAAATTAAAAAGGCAATTTATTTAATATTAAAATAATTCTTATTAAATAAATTGCCTTTTTATAATAGCTTTATATTATCATACTTTTGATATATAATTATAGATTCTCTCATTTCCAAGCTCAATAGACCCAGTATTAATTAGAGTAACGATTCCTTCTATATCCTTAGGAGTTAAGTATTTATATGGAATCAATAAATTATAACCTGTATCATTTAGTAAGTTTTTTAATTGGATTATTTGAGAGATATTGAAACACTTTACAGTCTTAGTAGATTTTTTTCTAGAGTTAGATAAATTTTCATTTTGTATTTTTATCAAAGTTTCTATATAGTCTATATAAGATAACTTAAAGTCGTATTCCTTAATTATTTTTTCATCAAGTATACTACTAATGAAACCTTGAGATAATATATTATCTGCAAATTTATCTGCCGTTAATTTACCAGATGTTATACCTTTTTGGTATTTTCTAAGTATTTTTTTAGTGTAGCAGTATATTTTATTTCTTGTTTCTAAATCAAGTTGTTCTATTTGCACACAACCACTTCCTTTTAATTGTAAAAATATTTATTTTTAGAAATCTATACTTAGTCTATAAAGTTTAACTAACTTATTTACAATAAATACTAAATTATAAAATATTTGTTATTTTTTATTATTACCAAGTATAAAAAATATTATAATTGTAAAACTTACAAATATATGTAAAATATTTAGGAGTGATGAAAATGTTAAATGGGATAATAAAGCTTTTTTATTCTGAAATTGTAAAAACAAAGATTAATAATTTAGATTCAAGTGGATATTCTTTAAGAGATGAATGTAAAGAAATCAGAAATATAACTTTAAAAATAGACAGTGTATTTTTTAAACTTTTAAAGTTAGTTTTTGGTTCAATATTACTTATGGTAGCTTTTAATTTAAACTTGATTTTGGGCATGGGTGTATTTTTAGTAGGTGTAGTTTATATTTTATATAAAAGAAATATGGAAGAACAAGTAAAAGAGCATATAAATAATGTAAAGAACAATATAGACATATCTAAAATTACTTTTATGGATGAAAAAGGAAGAACAGGTCTAAATGCATTAATTACATTGCTTCTTATAGGATTATTGACAGGATTTAACTGGATATTAGTTGCTAGTTTTGTCGTTGTTTTTGTTTTTACTATGAAGAATGTATGTTAAAATACTAATAAATAGTTTAATATATAGGGGGAGAAATTGAGTATGACTAATGGCAGTTATAAAATGAAGAATTTAGTGGAGATATCCGCTATGGTGACGGAATCTACGGATTTTTTTAATATAAAAGATGACATAATAGAAAAGATGTTAGAGGTTGTTCACCCTACAAAGGCATGTGTAAATCTATTCTATAAAAATGATTCTAAACATGCCTACTTAGTATGTTCACAAACCTTAGAATATGTACCTCAAATTTTTCCAATTAATAGTCTTAAAGGTGCAAAAATTGATTTTGACACATATCCAGAATATATACATGAAGCTGTAAATGAAAAGAAGATAATATATGTAAAAAATGTATTTGAAGATTCTAGAGCTGAAGGTGAACGAGATTTAGCAAAATCTGAAGGTTATATTGGGAGAATAGTTTTTCCTTTTATAATAAACAATTTAGTTGTTGGATTTATGACTTGTTTTTTAAAAGAGGAGGATTATTTAACAGAACAAGATATAGACTTTATATCTTCTGTTGCATCACTTCTGAGTTTATCAATAGAAATAACTAATAAAAATAATAATGTACAAATTTTAATTGACAAGTTAAGAGGTTCGATAAGTGCTATAAATGAAGCCACTAAAAAATTATACCTTAATAAGAGTATAGATGGATTTTTAGAAAATTTAAGTAAACAAGCTTGCAACATTACTAATAGTAAAGAAGCTTTAATAATTATAACTGGCCATGATAATAAAGATAAAATATTTAGCTGTTATAATACTGAGCAAAAAAAGAAAACTAATTTATACCCTATGCTTGACACATTTTTGAAGAAAGAGTCATTAGGAGGATATCTAAATAACTTAAAACCATGTTCAAAAAAAGGAATAAACTTGGAAAGTTATATATATTATAAACTTCAGGATAAGAATGAGACTATAGGATGTATAGTTTGTGCAAATAGCAAAAACTATACTAGTGATGATTTAAATATTCTTAGTATATTATCCAAACAAGTTTCTGTTGGGATGCAATTATATGAGCATAATGAAAAAGAAGTAAAACATAAGGTTCTTGAAAATGAGTTGAATATATTAAATAAACAGCAACAACTTATTATGGACAAAGGAAAAATGGATTGTAATGAAGATAAAGAACTGTATTTTTATCATAAACCAGCGAGAGTAGTAGGAGGAGATTTTTATTATGCCACAAAAGTAGATGATGAACATATAGTCTATATTGTTGCTGATGTAATGGGACATGGAATGGTATCAAATTATGTTGTTGCGATGATAAAAGGTGCTTTTAAAGTCTTATGTAATCAATATAATACACCAAGAGAAATAATGACACATTTAAATAGCATGTTATATGATGAGTTTGATAAAATGGGTGTATTTACAACGTGTTTGATAGGTATTATAGATACTAAAGAAAATATTATTACAATATCTAATGCTGGTCACTATAGCCCTGTATTCGTGAAGAAGAATGGGACAATAGAAAATAATTTGAATTGTAAAAAGGGGATACCTATTGGAATAATGGAAGATGCTACCTATGAAAATAATACTCTTTCAATGGAAAATTATGCAATGGTATGTATGTATACTGACGGAATTTTAGAGATAAAAAATACGTCAAAAGAAGAATATGGTATAAATAGATTAGAAAACTTTCTAAAAGAAAACTTTAGATTAAATCAGCAGTTAATAGTAGAAAATTTAAAATTAGATTTAAAGAATTTCTCATCAAAAGATAATTATGATGATGATATTTTAATAGTTATGTTAAAGGATAGGTAGATTGATTATGGATTTAAATGATAAAAAAGAACTTAAAAGTCCAGAGATTATTATAATAAATGGAAGCCCAAGAAATAATAAAAATTGCAGTTTTATAGCAAATGAAGTGAAGGTTAAGTTAGAAGAGAGTGGATTGAGTAGCAGAATATTTAATATATATGATATGGATATTGAATATTGTACAGCATGTGGATTTTGTGAAAAAACAGGTTTTTGTAAGTTTAATGATGACATGAAACCATTATATAAAATGTTTGATGAGTCAAAAGGAACTATAGTCATAAGCCCTGTGCATTTTGATTCAATCTCAGCTAAATTAAAAACTGTTGTTGATAGAACTCAAGCTATATATGCAAGTAAATATGTGTTAAAGAAGCCTTCAATTGATAGGAATAAGAAGCGTGTTGGTATGTATATTGCAATAGGAGGTAGTAAATCCTATGATTCACAATTTAAAGGTGGACAGATTGTCATGGATTTTTTCTTTAAGAGTATAAATACTAAACTTTTACACAATATATATTTAAATAATACAGACAATATACCCTATATGGATAATCAAGAATTTAAAGATATAATATATAAAAATTTAAAGATATATATTGATTTAATATAATTTGATTTTGTAGGTAATATTATGTATAATTGTATTGCAATAATTTAAAATAATTAAAAGGAGGGAATTTCAATGAAATTACCAATAGCATTATCTAATAAACATGTTCATTTAAGTCAAGCTGATATAGACGTATTATTTGGGGCAGGTCATGAATTAACTAAATTTAAACCCTTATCTCAACCAGGACAATATGCCTGTGAAGAAAAAGTAGATTTAGTAGGCCCAAAAGGAACTTTAAAAGGAGTTAGAGTATTAGGACCAGCTAGAGCTCATACTCAAGTTGAAATATCTTTAGCAGATGGTTTCCCATTAGGAGTAAAAGCACCAATAAAAGAATCTGGTGATATAGCTGGAACTCCAGGTGTTAAATTAGTAGGACCTGCTGGAGAAGTAGAAATGAAAGAAGGAGTTATAGTTGCTTCTAGACATATACATATGAGCAATGAAGACGCTGCTAAATTTGGTGTAGCTGATAAGCAAATAGTAAAAGTTAAAACTTCTGGACCAAGAGCATTAGTATTTGAAAATGTATTAGTAAGAGCTAGTGATAGCTTCAATCTAGAAATGCATGTTGATATGGAAGAAGGAAATGCAGCTGGTGTTAAAAATGGAGAGTTAGTAGAATTAATAGTTGACTAATATTATAAATGAAGTTTATGCTAGTGGATGTTCTATTTGCTAGCATATTTTTTTAAATGTAATAAATTTCTATCTGATAAGTTTAATCTATTAGATTAATTTATAAAATAAAGGGGTATTATGAAAAATATAATAAAAACTTACAAAAATATGATGTAATATGGTAAAATTATATATATAAAAATTTACATATAATAAAGATAAATATTTTGACTTTGTACTAATATATACAAATAGATGAAAAAGTTTGAAAAATCTAACTTAATTTATTATATATTGTATACAAAATTATGAAAAAAACTTAACATATTTAATTTAAAAAAAAATCTACTTAAATATGTAATTAATTTACAATTTTCAAAGGAATTTTATCTAATCTGTAGTATTATATTAGAAGATAGAGTATTTGCGCGACTATATGTGTGTTTATATTTTTGTTGTGTAAATTATATGTAAATATAAAAAATAGACTTGTTATAAACAAGTACAATTGTAGCTATCAAGGAGGATACATATTATGGCTAAGTTTATGAAAACACTTGATGGAAATACAGCTGCAGCTCACGTTGCCTATGCGTTTACAGATGTAGCAGCTATATATCCAATCACACCATCTTCAACTATGGCTGAAGTAGTTGATGAGTGGGCATCACAAGGAAGAAAAAATGTATTTGGACAAGAAGTTAATGTTGTTGAAATGCAGTCAGAAGCAGGAGCAGCAGGAGCATTCCATGGTTCTTTACAAGGAGGAGCTTTAACTTCTACTTTTACAGCATCTCAAGGTTTATTATTAATGATACCAAACATGTATAAAGTTGCAGGTGAGTTATTACCAGGAGTATTCCATGTAAGTGCTCGTGCTTTAGCATCTCAAGCTTTATCAATATTTGGGGATCATCAAGACGTTATGGCTGCTAGACAAACTGGATGTGTATTATTAGCTTCTGGTTCAGTTCAAGAAGTAGCTGATATAGCACCAGTTGCACATTTAGCTGCAATAGAAGGTAGATTACCATTTATACATTTCTTTGATGGATTCAGAACTTCACATGAAATCCAAAAAGTTGAATTATTAGAAAACGAAGATTACGCAAGTTTATTAAATTTTGAAGCAGTTCAAGCATTTAGAGATAATGCATTATCTCCAAATCATCCAGTTACTCGTGGTACTGCTCAAAATCCAGATATATATTTCCAAACTAGAGAAGCTTCTAACAAATACTATCAAAATATAGTAGGTATAGTTGAAAAATACATGGAAAAAATGAGTAATTTAACAGGTAGAAAACATAGTTTATTTGATTATTATGGAGCAGAAGATGCTAAGTATGTATTAATAGCTATGGGTTCTGTAACAGAGACAATAGAAGAAACTATAGATTACTTAAATGCTAAAGGAGAAAAATACGGTTTAGTTAAAGTTCATTTATATAGACCATTCTCAATGAAACATTTCTTAGATGCTATGCCATCTACTGTTGAAAGAATATGTGTACTTGATAGAACTAAAGAGCCAGGTGCAACTGGTGAACCATTATACTTAGATGTACGTGATGTATTCTATGGAAAAGAAAATGCTCCTATGATAATAGGTGGAAGATATGGATTAGGTTCAAAAGACACTACTCCTTCAGATATAAAAACTGTTTTTGATAACTTAGTTTCAGAACAACCTAAGAATGGATTTACAGTAGGTATAGTTGATGATGTAACTAATACTTCTTTAGCTCCTGCTGAGCCAATTAAAATAGCTTCTAAAGGAACTATAAGATGTAAGTTCTGGGGATTAGGTTCTGATGGTACTGTTGGAGCTAATAAACAAGCTATAAAAATAATCGGTGACCACACTGAAAAATATGCTCAAGCTTACTTTGATTACGACTCTAAAAAATCTGGTGGTATAACTATGTCTCACTTAAGATTTGGTGATACTCCAATAAGAGCAACTTATTTAATAGATGAAGCTGACTATATTGCCTGTCATAAACAATCATATGTTTATCAATATGATTTATTAAAAGGTCTTAAAAAAGGTGGTACATTTGTACTTAACACTATATGGGACCAAGCTGGAATTGAAGAAAACTTACCAGCTCATATGAAACAATATATAGCTAAAAATGATATAAAATTCTATACAGTTAATGCTGTTAAACTAGGACAAGAAATAGGTCTTGGAAATAGAATAAACATGATAATGCAATCTGCATTCTTTAAATTAGCTGAAATAATACCAGAAGAAGATGCTGTTAAATACTTAAAAGATTCTATAGTTAAAGCTTATGGTAAAAAAGGTGAAAAAATAGTTAACATGAACTATGCTGCTGTTGATGCAGGAATAAATGCTTTAGTTAAAGTTGAAGTTCCAGCTGCTTGGACAAATGCTGTTGATGCAGATAAAGAAGAAGTAAAAGAGCCAGAATTTATAAGAAATATATTAAGACCAATGACTGCACAAGAAGGAAATAACTTACCAGTAAGTACATTCAATGGTATAGAAGATGGAACATTCCCTTGTGGTACTTCAGCTTACGAAAAACGTGGTATAGCTGTTGATGTTCCTGAATGGATAACAGATAATTGTATCCAATGTAACCAATGTTCTTTTATATGTCCTCATGCATGTATAAGACCAGTATTAGTTACTGAAGAAGAATTAGCTAATGCTCCAAAAGGATTTGAAACTAAAAAAGCATTAGGTAAAGGATTAGAAGGATTAAAATATAGAATTCAAGTTAGTCCACTTGACTGTACAGGATGTGGAAACTGTGCTGACATATGTCCAGCTAAAGAAAAAGCTTTAGTTATGAAGCCAATAGATACTCAACTTGATACAGAGTTAGATAACTGGGCATTTGCAGTAGATACTGAAAAAGTTGCTCCAAAAGTAGATGTTATGCCTGCAAATACTGTTAAAGGAAGTCAATTTAGACAACCATTAATGGAATTCTCAGGAGCATGTGCTGGATGTGGAGAAACTGCTTACATCAAATTAGTTACACAATTATATGGAGATAGAATGATGATAGCTAATGCTACTGGATGTTCTTCTATATGGGGAGCTTCTGCACCATCAACTCCTTATACTTGTAACCATGAAGGTAAAGGTCCATCTTGGGCAAACTCTTTATTTGAAGACAATGCTGAATACGGATTTGGTATGTACACAGCTGTTAAACAAATAAGAGCAAAAATAGTAGATGCTATGACAGAATTAGTTTCTATGGATATCTGTGAAGATGCTAAAGCAGTATTTACAGAATGGTTAGATTCTAGAAATGATGGAGAAGCTTCTAAAGTAGCAAGTGCTAAAGTTGTTGAATTATTAGCAAAACCATCTTGTGATTGTACAGATGCAAAAGCTAAAGAATTAGTAAAAGCTATAGAAGATAGAAAAGATTATCTAGTTAAGAGATCTCAATGGATACTAGGTGGAGATGGTTGGGCATATGACATCGGTTACGGTGGATTAGACCATGTTCTTGCATCTGGTGAAAATGTAAATGTACTTGTATTTGATACAGAAGTATATTCAAATACAGGAGGTCAAGCTTCTAAAGCTACTCCAGCTGCTGCTATGGCTAAGTTTGCTGCAGCAGGTAAGCAATCTAGAAAGAAAGATTTAGGAATGATGGCTATGACTTACGGAAACGTATATGTAGCTCAAGTTGCTATGGGTGCTGATAAAAACCAATTTATCAAAGCTGTTCTAGAAGCTGAAAAACATGATGGACCATCTTTAATAATAGCTTATGCTCCATGTATAAACCACGGATTAAAAGAAGGTATGGGAAGAACTGTAGCTAATGAAGCACAAGCTGTTGCTTGCGGATACTGGCATTTATACAGATTCAATCCAGAAGTAAAAGCTGAAGGTAAAAACCCATTCACTTTAGACTCTAAAGAACCAACTGCAAGCTTCAGAGATTTCATACTTGCACAAGTAAGATACTCTGCTATAGCTAAGCAATTCCCAGAGCAAGCTGAAGGATTATTTACTAAAGCTGAAGCTGATGCTAAAGAAAGATATGAAGGATATAAAAAATTAGCTGAATAATATTAAAATGTTATAAGCTTATGTAAAATATAGATTTGATAAAAAGAGGCTGTCTCAAAATAGAGATAAGCCTCTTTTTTATTGTTGAAATGATAAAAATATATTTGATTTCATACAAAAAAGAGTGCCTCATGAACTAAAAAGTTCATTTGAGACACCTCCTTTTCAATTCTCATATCCCCAATATTTTTCGACCGATGGTCAGATTTTCTTTATTGTATCATGTTTTCGACCAGTGGTCACTTTTTGAGCCTATGTTATAATACAATATGAAGGGGATGAGTATGTAGATAAGAAGGAATTGAAGAAGGTATATTCAAGTGTGAATATACTTTAGAAGTTTCAGAAATAGTTTTATCTGTTTTCACGTTTTTACTTGACCCAGGTATTTTTACTTGAGATAAAGAAGAAAGAAATCGTAAATTAAAAGCATTAAGTTTAATTTTAGAAAGAATTTTAATGGTACCTAAAGGGAGTTTTGATTTTTTTACGAATGATTTTTGAAGTACATATTAGTAAATGATGTACTGTATTTATTTGTATTTAATAGTTTTGAATATAGATACAAAAGAGTATCTCATTTGTGATTTTATTTAATCATTTAGAGATACTCTTTTGATATATGGGAAAAGAGTATTTTATCCTACAAAGATTTGTGTCCAATAAAGTGAACCACCACTTTTTTGTGCTACTCCAACACCTATTTTACTAAAATTTGGATTTAGTATATTTTTTCTGTGACCTTCAGAATTCATCCACGCATTTACAACTTCTTTTGGAGTTTTTTGACCCATAGCTATATTTTCACCAGCTGTTTTATAGCTTATCCCAAACTTTTTCAACATATCGAATGGAGAACCATAAGTTGGAGAATTGTGTGAAAAATAATTGTTATCAATCATATCTTGAGACTTCTTAGTAGCAACATTTGATACAGAAGAATCAAGAGTAAGAGGATTTAATCCAGCTTTAGATCTTTCTATATTTACTAAATCAACGACTTCTTTTTGGTAAGCTGAAAAATTTCCATTTGTAGAACCTGAATTATTATTATCTTCAGGCTTATTAGATTCTGAGTTGTTGTTATCCTCAGGTTTATTAGTAGAGCCTGAATTATTATCTTCAGGTTTGTTAGATTCTGAGTTATTATTGTCTTCAGGTTTATCAGTAGAGCCTGAGTTATTATCATCTTCAGGTTTATTAGTAGAGCCTGAGTTATTATTGTCCTCAGGTTTATTAGTGTTATTGCAATTCTTGTCATTATGGTTCTTATCTTTACAAGAATTATCTTTATCAGGTTTAAGCTCTGGTTTTACAGAACAATTTGGTTTTGCTGAAAATTTGTATTTAGTATTGCTGTATACTAAACTTTTGTTACTTAGATTTACATTGTTTTCAAGCGATGAAGCACTTGCAGTAACAGCACTAGATGCTGTAGCCAAGGTTAACACTCCCAATGCTAACATAGTTTTTAATTTTGTTGGTATATTTTTTTTCATTATAAACACCTCTCAATCTAAAAATTCTAAAAATGTTACTAATTTGTAACCTTTAGTGTAGGGGGTACCCGTGCATTTATACTAACATAAGAATAAGCATTTTTTCACTGTAAAGATATGTAAAAAGAGTATACATGGAATAAACAGGTATATTTAAGAAAGTTTAATGATTTGTCTCATAAAGCTACATAGTATGAAATCACTAGCTTTGAGAAAAATATATTTTTATAATGATTTTATGATGTAAATTTATGGTTACGAAAAAAAAATTTATATAGCTATTGAAATTTATTTAATATACATTTTAATGCAAATAGTAAATTTTCATTATTGAAATCTTTGAAAAATAAGAAAGTCATCTGTTCCAATAGATGACTTTTTATATGGTAAATTATAATATACTTTAGTTTAATACATCAGTAATCCTAACGTAATTACGATAATTTCTGCTATTAATGAACCAACTGCAACTACAATGAAAGTTTCTTTAAATCCGGTTTTATGTGTTAACTTAGATAAACTTAAGAATGTAAGAAAAACACCACTTTGTGGAACTATAGTAAGTATATTTGAAGCTATTGTAGCAACACGATGAATTAATTCTGGATTCAGACCAGTGCTTAAATAATAATTTGCGAAGTTTGGCATTACTATTCCTAATGCACCAGAAGATGAACCTGTTATTGCTGACATTGTTGAAGTTAATACAGTAAGACTTATAAGTGGGCTACCTGGTATTGACATAATAAGTTTGCTGAATACATTAAAACCTGGTGCAGTCATTATTACTGCTCCAAATGCAACAGCAGAAGATGTTGCAAATATAGGTCCAATAGAACCACTAGCTCCTATACTCAATGTCTGTATTTTGGATGATAAAAATTTACGGAATAAAAATGCAGATAAAAGGATTGCAACTATTAAAGCTATGTAAATTACATTTTTTTTCAGAAATTCTGAGCCAAAAGTACTTCCTACTATTGCTATAATTACAAGTGCTAATAGAGGAAAGATGCTTGCAAAAAATCCTGGTAATTCTCTATCTAGAGATTCTTCTTCTGATTTTGAAGTATAAGTTGCATACGTTTCACCCTTTTTAATACTTTTATTCAGAGCGTATTTCATGTAGATAAGACCAAACACAGCACAACCTATACTGCCTGCAATACTTGGTATAATAGCTGCAGTAAGAGAAGTATTTAGATATTGAATAGGAATAACATTTTGAATGGCTGGTGTCCCAGGAATCATAGTCATTGTAATTGTAGCAATTCCAAGCCAAAGAGGAATTTGAATAAGATTCCAAGAAATATCAAGTTTTTTAAATAGAGTTCTTGCAAGTGGAATGACTGCAAACATAACTACAAACAGACTTATACCACCATATGTCAATATAAAGCTTACTATAAATATCGCAACTAAAACTCTATAAGGATGTTTAGAGCCAAACTTGTTTAAGATAAAATCTGCTATAGATACAGTGGCTCCACTTTCCTCCATAAATTTAGCAAGTATTGAGCCTAATAAAAATATTGCAAAATAGCTCATTATATAATTGCCAAGTGCTCCCATGTAATTATTTTTGCCAGCACCTAGCATTGATGTTACAACATCCATTTTATTTAAGAGAACAACTATTAAGGTTGCTATTGGAGCAGCTATAGTTATATGAATTTCTTTAACTGAAAAATATATAATAGCTATTATACCAATAATTATACCAATTGGTGCTATAATACTCATAAACATTCCTCCTTATTAGAGGGACTTGAAGAACAGTTTCTTCAAGCCCTAAATATAAAATAACTACTGTGCAGTATATCCTCCATCTAGTATGCACGCTTGTCCTGTAATTCCTTTAGCTTTATCACTTGCTAAGAACATAGCATAATCTGCAATTTCTTGAACATCTAATAGACGTTTTTGTGGCACAAGTGGATATAAAACTTCTTCTAATACATTTTCTAATGGGATGTTACGAGTTTTTGAAAGGTCATTAAACTGACCTCTAACAAGTGGAGTATCCACATATCCAGGGCATAAAGCATTAACTGTTATACCAGAATCAGCAGCTTCAAGGGCAGCAACCTTTGTTAATCCTATAAGTCCATGTTTTGCTGAGTTATAAGCAGCCTTACCAGCAAATCCTATTACACCATTGATTGAAGCCATATTTATTATACGACCAAATCCTTGTTTTTTCATTATAGGGAATACTTTTTTAGTAGCTATAAAAGGTGCTGTTAGCATTATCTTTATCATAAATTCAAATTTATCAGTTGGGAAATCTTCTATCATAGAAACATGTTGAAGTCCAGCATTGTTTATTAATATATCTAATTTACCGTACTTTTCAACAGTTTTGTCTATAGCGTGGTTAATTTCTTCTTCTTTAGTTACATCACACTTTATATTCATGCAATCATAGCCTTCTTTTTTTAGCTCTGTTGTAACTTTGTCTAAAGCTTCTTGATTTATGTCAGAGAACATTACTTTAGCACCATTTTTTAAGAATGATTCAGCAATTTGTTTACCTATTCCACTTGCAGCTCCTGTTACGAATACAACTTTGTCTTTAACCATTTTCATTTCCTCCAATTTTATTTTATTTTCATATTAATATTTTGAATAATATAAATTTACATCTAATACATTTGTATTTTTAATCACTTTAAACAGCTGATATGTTTCCATTTAATGAGTCTGATAATATTAAAGGTGCTTCAGTAGCAGAAATAACATCATCCAAAGTGAAAGCAGGATTTATTTCTTTAAGTAAAATTCCATCTGGTGTCACTTCCATAACGCCCATTTCGGTAACTATCAAATCTACAGCATTAGTTGCAGTAAGTGGAAGAGTACAATTATTTAATATTTTTGCAGAACCTTTTGAAGTATGTTCCATTGCTACAATGACTTTTTTAGCACCAGTTACTAAATCCATAGCTCCACCCATACCTGGAACCATCTTGCCTGGAATCATATAGTTTGCTATGTTGCCACATTTATCAACTTGAAGTGCACCAAGAACTGTTATATCTACATGACCACCTCTGATTATTCCAAAAGAGGTAGCGCTATCAAAGAAACACCATCCAGGAAGTATCGTAACTGGTTGACCTCCAGCATTTACAATGGTTTCATCACTTAGATTTCCATCTTCAGCTACTCCTAAACCTAGAAAACCATTCTCAGATTGCAAGATAACGTTTACATCATCTGGAATATAATTTGCTACTTTAGTTGGTAGGCCTATACCAAGGTTTACAACAGTTCCATCTTTTAATTCTTTAGAAACTCTATTTGCAATATATTCTTGCATTTCTAATTTATCCATTATAAATTACCTCCTTCAATGATGTAATTCACAAAAATACCTGGTGTAGTAACTTCATTTGGGTTAATATCACCAATTTCAACGATTTCATCTACTTCAACTATTGTAATCTTGGCAGCCGAAGCCATTAAATTATTAAAATTGTTCATAGAACCTTTATAAACTAGATTACCTGCTTTATCAGCCTTTGATGCAAAGAGAAGAGCAATATCTGCATGGATTGGTTTTTCAAGAAGGTATTCTTTATCATCTATGACAATTTTTTGTTTTCCTTCTTCAACAAGAGTACCAATCCCAGTAGGTGTTAATATACCTCCCAAACCATAACCAGCTGCACGTATTTGTTCAGCAAGAGTACCTTGAGGAACCAATTCGACATCTGTTTCATTATTATTCATTTGTCTACCAGTTTCTTTATTTAATCCTATATGAGAAGCAATTATCTTTTTGAATTGCTTATTCACAACCATTTTTCCAACACCTTTGTCAATGAAGCCAGTATCATTACAAATTAGTGTTAAATCTTTTATATTTTTATTACACAAATAATCAATCAAATTTTCTGGTGAACCATTAGCCATGAATCCACCTACCATTATTGTATCTCCATCTTTTACATGAGATAGAGCTTCATTGATGTTAACTATTTTATTCATATTTCCTCCTATCGTGAAACTACCATTGATATTCCTTGGCCACCACTGATACAAAGTGTTGCAAGACCAGTCTCAGCTTTACGTTTTTGTATTTCATAAAGTAGCGTAATGAGTATTCTAGCGACATTTGACTCTATTGGATGTCCTAATGCTATTAACCACTATTAACATTTAATTTTGATGAATCTATTTGAAGTTCATGTCGAATAGCTATCTTTCTTGAATGATAATTAAAAATTTTCTGAATAAAAAAATTATAATAAAGTACTTTTAATACAAGCTTGCTTTTAAGTATTTCAATTATTTTTATCCCTAATGCTTTATGTTTTCCTGTCTCTAATTATAGATTACGGTGAAAAAAGCGTTTTGTCTAAGTCTAATTTTTTATATAGTGTATAAGAAAAATTTATAGGACAGAAATTTCGGTCATGTTTAGAAAAATATTTTGTTAAAATATTAATGAAATTATGTTGATTTTCCTATAGAATATTACTATAAGAAAAAATATAATCTAAACTATATTTTTAAGAAAGGGGGTTTAAAATGGATATAAAACAGTTAAAATATTTTGTTGAGATAGTAAAATCTGGTTTTAATCTATCAATAGCATCTAAGACACTTCACATATCTCAACCAGCGTTAAGTCAAATCATAAAAAATTTTGAAGAGAGTGAAGATGTATACTTATTTGAGAGGTACAAAGGCAGGTTAAATGGCTTAACACCAGCAGGAGAGAGATTTTATGTAAATGCAGAACATATTATAAATGAATACAAAAACATGATGGAAGATTTAAGGGAAGATTCAGTTCAATTTAAAGGTAAAGTTAGAATAGGAATACCACCACTTATACTTGGAATAGCCTTTTCAGATGTAGTTGCACAGTTAGTTGCAAACAATCCAGATATAGAATTTGATATAGTAGAGAAGGGAGCATATGATTTAAGCAGAATGCTTATATTACAAGAATTAGATTATGCGGTATTATTACATCCACATAAAATCGATAAAAGTGTAGTGACTGAACATGTACTTCAAGAAGATGAGCTTACAGCTTTTTTAAATGTAAATCATCCACTTGCTAAAAAAATAAGATAGACTGGAACGATTTGAATGAGCAGTTACTTGCAATATTTAATCCTGCTTTTATGATACATCATAAGCTAATGCAAAAATTTACTGATGAAAATGTTAAGTTAAAAAGATATATCATGTCTGGTTCATGGGATTTTCTATTGTTATCAACTACAAACTCTGATTTTATAACCATTCTACCGTCACCAGTCCACAATTTCTTTGAGAATAGTAAAATTATAGAAAGACCATTTAATCATCCTATTACATGGAAAGTTGTATTATGCAGACCTAAGAAAGAACGTTATAGTCATGTAGATGAACATGTATTTAAATTTATTATAGATTTTTTTAGTAAAAAAAATTCGTGAGAGTGTTATTAAAATAACAATAAAAAGCAAACAAATTTTAAAAAATTACAATAAACTATTAGTTTTTTATTTATATATTTAATAGGCAATAATAGGTTTTATATATCAGAATAAATTAGTATTGAAAATTATAATATACAAAATATATTTTCTAAAAATAAAAAATAAAAACAGTGAGTATCTGTAGATAGTCATTGTTTTTATTTTTCTATATAAAAGTTATTAAGTATTACTAGAAAACTTTTTACTTATTATAGTCAAGCTCATAACTGTTAAAAATATAAGTAGACCTGGAAAGACAGCTAAATATAACTTATCAAAAATATGTCTTTGAGCATCTTGAAGCATATTACCCCACGATGCAAGAGGTAATTGTATTCCAAGACCTAAAAAACTAAGAGCGGATTCAGTTAAGATAGCATTAGCAATATTTAATGAGCCTGCAACTACAATAGTTTCTTTTAAGTTTAAAACTATGTGTCTTAATAGTATATTTCTAGTTTTAATACCTGTAGCTTTAGCAGCTATACAGTATTCATTTTCCTTTATTTTTAATGTTTCTCCACGGACGATTCTTGAGACTTCCATCCAACTTAAAAATCCAATAATTAGTATAATAGTGGAGACTTTAGGTGTCAAATAAGTATTTAACACAATCAAAACTAAGAAGCTAGGGATACTCATAAGCATATCTACTATTCTCATTAAGAATTGGTCCAACTTACCTCCAATATATCCACTAATAACACCTACAGCAGTACCAAATACTATAGAAATAACCATGGATAAAATACCAACACTAAGTGAAATTCTTCCACCATAAAGAGCTCTAGAGAAATAATCTCTCCCAAGTTCATCTGTACCAAAAATATGCTTTAAACTAGGTTCTTGAAGTTTGGAAGTAGTGTCAATTGCATTAGAGTCTATATTTAATATAAAAGAAGCTATGATTAATATGATTATTATACTAAGAGTAATGCATGCAAAAGCAAAGGATTTGTCTTTTTTTAATTCTTTTAGAATATTTGTAAACATAATCAGAAGCCTCCTTTACTAGATTTAATTTTAGGGTCAATTAATAGATATAATATATCAGCTACTAAATTTCCTAAAATTAAAAAGAGTGCTGATAACATAGTTATTGCCATAATTATGGTATAATCTCTTGAAAAAATTGAATCAATCATTAATCTACCCATACCTGGCCAAGAGAAAACTACTTCTGTAACAAATGCACCAGTAACTAATTTTTGTATACTCATACCAAGAATTGTAACTAATGATGTCAGTGAATTTTTCAAGACATGTTTGAAGAGTATGATTTTTTCTGATAATCCTTTTGCTCTTGCTGTAACAACATACTGTTTTTTTAATTGTTCACTTACACTAGCTTCTACATAATTTGTGAAAATAGCTGTATTATATAAACCTAAAGTTATTACAGGTAGAACTAAATGTTTTACTAAATCTCCAAAACTATCATTTCCAATAGTATGCATACCTCCTGATGGAAAAATATTAAACTTAACTGAAAAAATTGAGATGAGTATCATGCCTATCCAAAATGAAGGAATAGAAACACCTATATAATTAAAAATAGATGATATTTTACTAGTTATTGAATTTTTATTTACAGCTAAAAATATTCCGAGAGGTATAGCTACTAATATTGAAAATATTAAAGAAGTTCCCATAAGAATAAATGTATTTCCCATCTTTTCCATAATTTGTTCTGTAACAGGCATATGGTTTATATAAGAAATACCTAGATTTCCACTTAAAGTGTTTTTTAACCAACTTAAGTATCTTATGTATACTGGTTTATCAAGTCCCATGTTAACTCTTATATTTTCAATATCTTGTGCAGACATTAAAGGATTTATATAAGCATCTGCTGGGTCACCAGGAGCTAATTCTAAAAGCCCAAATGATAATATAGATATTAAGATTAACATAGGTATTAAAACTTTTACTCTATTTAATATTAATTTCAACATAAATGAATTCTCCTAATTAAAGGAGATGTCTCGTTTTAGAATAATAAAACAATGCAATGGACACTAAGTTCAAAGTTGCCATATTATTTTTAGACATCTCCCTTTTTAATTAATAATATAAAATTTTACATAAATTATTCTACATATAGTTTAGACCAGTCTTCAAATAATATTGCAGGAGATGGTTTAGCATCTTCTATTCCTTTTAAACTTTTTTGAGCTGCCATTAAATTCTGTTCATAATCTATAGTATAAATAGGTGCATCTTTAGATATATCCTGTTGTATTTGTTTGTATATTTCTTTACGTTTTTCTTTGTCTAATTCAGTAAATCCTTTTTCCCATAAAGTATCTATTTCAGTATTAGAATATTTAGTTTGGTTACAATATTGACCAGTTTCAAACATACCTCTATATGGATTTGGCTCTAATCCCCAAGCATATCCATTTACATACATATCACATTCAGTACCATTGCTAAATAATATATTGAAGAAAGCTTTACTTTCATAAGGAACTATTTCAGCTTCTATACCAATTTTTTTCAACTCTTGTTGAGCTACTAAAGCATAGTTTTTATGTCCAAATCTGCCTGTGTTATAACCTATTTTTAATTTATCAATTTTAACACCACTCTTAGCTAATAGGTCTTTAGCTTTATTTGTATCTTGCTTATATTCTTCAACACCTTCTTCAGTGTAGAAGTCTGCTTCTGGAACTAATATAGATTTAGCAGGTACAGAACCCTCTTTTCCATATGCTGATTCTATCATTTCATTTCTATTCAAAGCATATGATAATGCTTGTCTTACTTCTTTATTAGCCATATTTGCTATATTTTGGTTAAATACAATATAATTTAATCTTTCTTCACTGTAAGTGTAAGTCTGTAAGTTTGAATTTGATTTTGCTTTTTCATATCCTTCAGCAGATGTCTTCATAAGTGAAATTTCACCATTATTTAAAGCTGCTTCTTGAGATGCTTCATTAGGTATTATTTTTAATGCTATAGAGTCTGCTTTAGGTTCTCCACCGAAATAATCTGCATTTTTTTCAAATACTATGCTTTCACCTTTTTTCCATTCTTTAAACTTGAATGCCCCAGAACCAACTGGATTATTGTTTTTTTCTGACTTAGCTATATTTGATTCTCCTTCAAAGATGTGTTTAGGTATTGGAGCTATTTTAGATATACCATACAAGAAAGATTCACTTGCAGTTGGTAAGGTAATCTTAACAGTTAAATCATCAACTTTCTCTACTTTAACTGGTTTTTCGCCTATCAATAAGTATTGTCTTGATGGTGAATTTTGTTTTTCATCTAAAACTGTATTAAATGTGAATAAGACATCTTCAGCAGTTATTGGTTTCCCATCATGCCATTTTAAATCAGATTTTAATTTTATAGTTAATTCTTTACTATCTTTAAAATTTACTTTTTCTGCTAGATAATTTACTAAATTTCCTTTTTCATAAGTATAAAGAGGAGCATAAACTATATTTGACGCAAGAGAATCTTCTTTAACATTTGCAAAAGCTCCATTGATTATGTCAGGGTCACTTGCCATAGGGATTACAACAGTTCCACCAGATTTACTTTCTCCTCCTCCACTAGACTTGTCTTTATCATTAGAACTACAAGCTGTGAATGTAAACATTAATGCCGAAACTAAGATTAATGATGCCAATTTTTTAAATTTCATATTCTTATAAAACCTCCATAAAATAATATTTGACGCATATTTTTCATTTTATAATAAGAATCATTATTAAATCAACACATATAGAAATTAACTATCATACTGTTTTAATTGATAGAAAAAAAGAATAAAATGTAATAAAATGTTGTAATTTAAAATTTTATAAAATACAATCAAAAAGTGTATGTTATTTTAAGCAATTTCACTGAGAGGAGAAAATAATGAATAAAACACTAATTGAGGTTAGAGACTTAAAGGTCTATTTTCATACAGATAAAGGCATTGTAAAGAGTGTAAATGGAGTAAGTTTTAATATAAATGAAGGTGAAACTATTGGAATAGTTGGAGAATCAGGATGTGGTAAATCTGTAACAGCTATGTCTTTGATGAAGCTACTTCCAACATCAAAAATAGAAGGTGGAGAAATAATATTTCAAGGTAAAGACATTTTAAAGATGAATGAAAATGAACTTATGGGAATAAGAGGCAATGAGATATCGATGATTTTTCAAGAGCCAATGACATCTTTAAATCCAGCATTTACTGTGGGAAATCAAATTATTGAAGGAATTATGTTGCATCAAGATTTATCAAAAGAAGAGGCTAAAAAAAAGGTAATAGATATGATAAAGCTAGTAGAAATACCAAGAGCTGAAGAAATATATAATTCATATCCACACGAGTTATCTGGTGGTATGAGACAAAGAATAATGATAGCTATGGCTTTATCCTGTAATCCAAAATTACTTATAGCTGATGAACCAACAACAGCTTTAGATGTTACTATTCAAGCTCAAGTTCTAGATATAATGAAAAATATAAAAGAAAAATTAAACACATCTATAATGATGATTACCCATGATTTGGGGGTAGTTGCAGAAATGTGTGATAAAGTAATAGTAATGTATGCGGGCAAAGTTATAGAAGTAGCAGATGTTGTTGAATTATTTAAAAATCCAAAACACCCTTACACTATTGGACTTTTAAAGTCAAAGCCTATTCTTGGAGAAAACAAAGAAAAAAGATTGTATTCAATTCCAGGACAAGTACCAAACCCAATTGGAATACCAGATTCATGTTACTTTAGTGATAGATGTGAAAAGGTATGTGATAAGTGTAGGACTCAGATACCTCCTTTAATAGAATTGAATAGTGGTCATAGTATTGCATGTTGGTTATATAAACAGGAGGAGATATAAATGAAAAAAGCAGAAAGTTTATTAAAAGTAGAAGAGCTTAAAAAGTACTTTGAAGTTAAATCTGGATTGTTTAATAAGGAAGTCAAATATGTAAAGGCAGTTGATGGAGTCTCTTTTGATTTGAAAAAGGGAGAAACTTTGGCTATAGTTGGAGAATCAGGATGTGGAAAATCAACTGCTGGAAGAACAATTCTTAGATTAATTGAAAAAACTGAAGGAAAAGTTGAATTTAATGGTATAGATATATATAAGTTAGAGAAGGAAGAACTTAGAAGATTAAGACCAAAAATGCAAATGATATTTCAAGACCCATATAGCTCATTAAACCCAAGATTAAATGTAGAGCAAATAATATCTGAGGCAGTTATAGAACATAATTTAGTACCAAAAAATGAAATAAAAGATAATATATTAAATGTTGTAGAGAATTGTGGTCTTTCTAAGTATCATTTAAACAGGAAACCAGGCGAGTTTTCTGGAGGTCAAAGACAGAGAATCGGTATAGCAAGGGCATTAGCATTAAATCCAGAATTTATAGTTTGTGATGAACCTGTTTCTGCATTAGATGTTTCTATTCAATCTCAAATTATAAATTTACTTATGGATTTACAAGATAAATATAAACTTTCATATTTGTTTATATCTCATGATTTAAGTGTAGTAAATCATATTGCACATAGAGTATGTGTCATGTATCTAGGTTCTATAATAGAGATTGCAACGAAAGAAGAACTTTACTTGCATTCTCAACATCCATACACAAAAGCACTTATGAGTGCAGTACCAATACAAGACCCTACAATTAAGAAAAATAGAATTATATTAAAAGGGGATATACCTTCTCCAACAAATCCACCAAGTGGATGTAAGTTTCATACAAGATGCCCTTATTGTAAAGAAGTATGTAAAATAGAAGTTCCAGTTTTAAAAGAAATATCAAAGAATCATTTTGTCGCATGTCATCTAGTATAGATGTTTTCAAAATTAAATCTGAGATATATAATAAGAATAATAGGATAAATTGAAAATTTTTTGATGCTAAAATTATATGCTATTAATATTAAGTTAGTTGATATATAAGTTTAATCTATAATGTAATTATTGAAAAGAGGGGGAGACGTGTCAATTTTAGTAACATTGTTAGGGTTATTGGTTTGCACAACAATTTCAACTGTACTTAGTAAAAAGTGGAACAGTATTCCTCTTGCAATATATCAAATTGTATTAGGAGTTATATTGTCTATTTTGCCATTTAAATTTTCATTTTCATTTAACCCAGAAATATTTGTAATATGTATAATAGCTCCATTATTATTTAGTGAAGGTCAAAATGTATCGAGAAAAGAGCTGTTAGAACTTAGAAAGCCTATTTTACTTCTTGCATTTGGTCTAGTTTTGACAACAGTATTTGCAGGTGGAATCTTTATACATTTTCTTATTCCTGAGATGCCTCTGTCCGTTTCATTTGCTCTAGCAGCAGTAATATCTCCAACTGATTTAGTGGCAGTAAAATCAATCACACAAGGATTAGATTTCCCTAAAAATATGATGAGTATACTTGAAGGTGAATCTCTATTAAATGATGCTGCTGGAGTAGTAGCATTTAAAGTTGCAGTGCTTGCAACAGTTACAGGAGTATTTTCAATAAAAGAAGCAGGGATTCAATTTATAATTACTGCTTTTGGAGGAATAATATTAGGATGCCTTTTAGGATATATAATTATAAAAATAAGACTTAGTTTACATAAGTGGAATCTGGAAGAAATTCCAATGGTAATAGTTATACAAATAATGACTCCACTTTTTGTGTATTTTGTGGCAGAAGAAGTAGGGGTATCTGGAATTCTAGCTGTTGTAATGGCAGGAATAGCTCATGGAATTGAAAAAGAGCATTTACAAAATACAACTACTAAACTAAGAATAATATCAGACAATACATGGTATGTTTTAGAGTATGTATTGAATGGATTTGTATTTACATTGCTTGGTTTTTTATTACCAAGCATATATATAGGTCTTAGCACTAAAAATGAAAATATGGCATTGAAATTGACTTTTATTGCTGTTTTAATTGTACTTATTTTATTTGTAATAAGATTTATATGTGTATATTTATGGCATGATTCTTTTATAAAAACTAAAAAGAATCCATTAAATAATTTCTTTATAGGATTTTTAGGTTTTAAGAATGAAGAAGTTGTAAAAGACAGTATTTCCAGATGTAAATACTCATTAATAGTTGCTACTTGTGGTGTTCATGGTACCTTTACACTAGCAACTGCATTATCCATACCATTTTATTTAGCTAATAAAGATATATTTCCGATGAGAGATACTGTTTTATTTATATCATCAGAAGTTATTCTTATAAGTTTAATATTGGCTACAATTTTATTGCCAAGATTATTAAAAAATAATATACAAGAATCAGAACATTTACTATCTGATAAAGAGGCATATCAATTAATTTTGAAAGAAGCTATTTTAAAACTTAGTAATGAAAAGGCACAAGAAGTACAACCAGTTATACATGATTTAAATGAACAGTTGGTAGACTCTGAAAAGGGAATATTAAATACTCCAGATAACAAACTTATAAGTATTATGATTGCACAAGCAGACCATCAAGGTTTGTTGGCTGTTCAAAACCTATTAGAAGTTGGAAAAATTTCTGATAGAGCTTTTAAATTGTATAGGTTTTATATTACAAAATCAAGAAAATCTATTCAGAAGTCTATATTTAAGATTGCAAGGCTAAAAATAAGTATGTGGATTATAGATAGAAAAGTAAAACTAGAAGTAAAAGAAAAAATTACAAAAATAATATCCGAAAATAAAGAAATAATTAAAGAATTTCACCATGCATATGCACTTTCTACTAAAACTGCTATATCTTTTATAAATGGAAATACTGATGAAAACAACAGACATGAGTCCATAATAGTAATCAGATTTTATAATCGTTACTTGAATTGGCTGACTAGAAAGATTCAAAATGATGATAAGTTTGAAGCAAAAGTAGAATACTACAGGTTAATGGCAATCCAAAGTGAAAGAGATAGTGTTCAACAATTAGTTGAAACTAAACAAATATCAAGAGAAGTCGCTAAGGAGTTATTGGAGAATATTCTTTATGATGAGATGATGATGATAGAATCATAAAAACAATGCGATATAGTGTGTGTTCTTTGATATTAAAATTAATGTTAAAAAATAGGAAATAGTTTTCAATAATTTGCTTGACAGATATATTTATTTATAATAGAATAAAACCATAAATTGAATACAATATTTATTAGCATTAACAAATTGGATTGTTACTGGAAAGCAGGCAATACCTAAGTTAAGATATACAGGTGAATTATATCTTAATTTAGGTGTTTTTTTATGAATAAGTGAATTTGTATTTTGGGAGATATATTGATTATGATTATTCAACAAATTTATAATAATAATGTTGTATTGGTTCTAGATGAAAATATAAAAAAAGAATTGATATTAACAGGATGTGGGATTGGATTTCAGAAAAAGAAAGGTCAAGAAGTAGACAAAAGTAAAATTGAAAGAACCTTTGTTATACAGGATGAAAGTTTTGTAGATAAAATTGGAAAACTGGCAAGCCAGGTTGATGAAAAATTTTTTGAGATTAGCACAGATATAATTGCTTATGCAGAGGGAATCTTGAATACTGAACTTTATGAATATATTTATGTAGCACTTACTGACCATATTGCATTTGCGATTAAAAGGTATAATGAAAATATAACTATAAAGAATGATTTACTACATGAAATAAAAAGAATACATAAAAAAGAATATGAGATTGGTAAATGGGCTGTAGATTATATAAATAAAGAATTTAATGTACAATTTCCACTTGATGAAGCTGGTTTTATAGCCATGCATATAGTAAATTCAAATTATAAAGGAAGTTCAAAGGAATCTCTATTAATTACTAAAATAGTAAAAGACATACTCAATATTATAAGATATTACTATAGAGTTGAATTTAGAGAAGATGATATAAATTATGATAGGCTTCTTACTCATTTGAAGTTCTTTGCAAATCGCTTGGTAAAAAGAGAAGAAATAAATGATGCAAATAATGAAATTATAGATATAATAAAAATAAAGTATGAAAAAGATTATAACTGTGCATATAAAATAAAAACTCATGTAGAAAAGAATTACGATTACTATGTAAGTCAAGATGAATTACTGTATTTAACATTACATATCAAAAGAGTTATATCTGTATTAAACTCATAATAAAAGGGAACTCGATACAAAGTATATAGGTTAAATATATTATTTAAAATTTAATACAAAATAATAATTTTAAAACATTAAGATTGTTACTGATGATGCAGGCAAGACTTAGGTTTATAAAAAAATTATAATAGTTTATTTTTAATTCTGAAATTAGGTTAATATAGGTCTATTTATATTAGCATAAGTTGGATTTTGGAATTAGGTGGACTAATGTAATTTTTTATAAACTTAAGTCTTTTTTATTTAAGAAATATAAAATAATAAGGAGAGAAGAGTATATGAAAAAAATATTTGGTATTTTACAGAAAGTAGGGAAATCTTTAATGCTACCAGTTGCATTACTTCCAGCAGCAGGTATATTACTTGGTATAAGCAATGCTTTAGCAGGAGATGCATTATTAGCTCATTTTCCAGCTCTAGCTAATCCTACATTTCAACTTATAATAAGTATAATGGAAAGTTCAGGTCAAATTATATTTAATAACTTACCACTTATATTTGCAGTTGGTGTAGCTGTAGGTTTGACTGAAGGAGAAGGTGTTGCAGCATTGGCAGCCATAGTAGGTTTTTTAATTCTCAATACATCTATGGGGGTTATGGCAGGTGTTACAGAAGGTATGATAGATAATTCTATGTATGCAAGTATTGTTGGAATACCGACGATTCAAACAGGTGTATTTGGTGGTATCATAATAGGGATAGTGGCTGCTTATCTTTACAAGAAGTTCTATAAAATTGAGTTACCTCAATATTTAGGTTTTTTTGCAGGTAAAAGATTTGTTCCAATTGTTACTTCATTGGCAGCCATAGCAATAGGAATCATATTGTCTTTTGTTTGGCCTCCAATACAAGAGGGATTGCTTAGTTTCTCAAAAAATGTCATAGAGACAAATCAAACACTAGCAGCGTTTATGGAAGGTTCTTTAGAAAGACTATTAATACCTTTTGGTTTACATCACGTTTTTCATAATCCATTTTGGTATCAATTTGGAGAATACATAAATAAAGCTGGTGAACTTGTAATGGGTGACCAAAAGATATTTTTTGCCCAACTTAAAGATGGAGTAACCTTCACATCAGGTACTTTTATGACAGGAGCATTTCCTTTTATGATGTTTGGTCTTCCAGCAGCAGCGCTTGCTATGGTACATGAAGCAAAGCCTGAAAAGAAAAAATTTGTAGCAGGTATAATGGCATCAGCAGCATTGACTTCTTTTTTAACAGGAATAACTGAACCAATAGAGTTTGCATTTTTATTTGTGGCACCAGCATTATTTGCAGTACACTGTTTATTTTCAGGTTTATCATATGCAGTGATGCAATTATTGGGAGTTAAAATTGGTTTTACATTTTCAGGAGGATTAATAGATTTCTTGTTATTTGGTGTACTCCCTAATAGAACTCCATGGTATTTAGCTATTTTAGTAGGTATTGGGTTTGCAGTATTATACTATAGTGTATTTAGATTTATGATAAGAAAGTTCAATTTAAAGACACCAGGAAGAGAAGATGAGTCAGAAACCAATGTAGGTACTGTTGAAATGTCTAAAAATGAATTAGCATCAGAGATTTTAGTTGCCCTAGGGAATAAAGAAAATCTAAAGAGTCTAGATGCTTGTATAACAAGACTTAGATTAGTTGTAAATGATATAGATAAAGTAGATAAAGAAAAGCTAAAATCACTTGGAGCAGCAGGTGTTATGGTTATTGGAAATAATGTTCAAGCTATATTTGGACCTAAATCAGATGCAATAAAGTCTGATATAAAGGATATAATAGAAGGAAAAATAAAAGTTGAAGACAAGAATATTAAAGATACATATAAAAATAAAGTGGAAAAAAACAATACAGAAATCGTCAACATGGAAGATTCTTTATTAGAAGAAGAGGTTTATGCCCTTACAAATGGAGAGTTACTAGACATAGAAGATGTGCCAGACTCTGTATTTTCAAGCAGATTGATGGGTGATGGATTTGCAATTAAATCTGATGATGGATTAATATATTCACCAGTTGATGGAACTATTGGAGTTGTATTTCCAACTAAGCATGCGATAATAATAAAATCTAAGAAAAGTGGAGTAGAAATACTTATACATTTAGGAATAGAAACTGTAAACTTAGAAGGTAATGGATTTGAAGTATTTGTGAATGTAGGAGATGAAGTCAAAGCAGGGGATAAGTTAGTGAAAATGGATTTAGAGTATATTGAGAAAAACGGTCTATCAGTAATAAGCCCTGTAGTATTTACTAATTTAGAGCAAAATCAGAAATTAAGCATTAAAAAAGGAAGAATCATAGCAAAAGAGAAGAATCGTGTAAGCATAGTAAGAGATAATGTTGAAAAGATTGGATAGATATATAATATTTTAATTTATTTTAAAATATTAGCAACCATGAGATATTAGTAAGATGAATAGACTAATATCTCATGTGTTTATTAAGACAACATTTATAACAAATAATTTACTCATCTAAAAGAGTAATATCTAAAGGACTTTTATTGTTTATATAATTTTTAGGAGATACCCCATAGTACTTTTTAAATGCTCTTACAAAACTAGAATAATCGTTGAATCCACATTTACTACAAACTTCGCTCATAAGATTACCATTAATTATTAATGATTTTGCCAAAATTAATCTTTTCTGGACTATATAATTGTGTATGGATGTCCCAGTATAAGACTTAAACTTTCTCATAAGATAATATTTACTTATAAAAAATTCAGATGATATGCTATCTATGGAAAGCTTATTATCTATATTTGAATTTATATAGTTTAATATTTTTTTTATAGTTTCATCATAAAAAACATCTTCTGTTGATTCTGTATTTTCACTTTTTAAGAAAATTCTATTTAAGAATATCATAAGTTGTATAAACAATGTATTTCTCAATAGTTCATTTCCAAATTCATTGTTAGATTCAGAAATACTTATTTGTTCAATAAAAGTCTTAATGGATTGAATATCATGTATATTTAAACGTAATCTATTACATTTATTTTCTGTGGCTATTTTAAAACATTTTTCTAAGTCACTAGTAATATTACTATTTTTTTTCATAAATTCTGGACTAATCCATATTGCAATTCTCTCATAAAATACATCTGAATCTATAACTGGTTTATGGATTTCATTATTACTGATAAAAAGTATATCCCAAGGTTTTAGTTTATAGGGAATTCCTTCAACAAAATAAGTGACATTTCCATCTATAAATATAATTATCTTATTAAAATCATGATTATGGTATTCAAATTTTATATCTTTTTTGTCTCTAATATTAAATATTTTAAAATTATCATTTAAGTACCCAATTTTTTTATCCATAGCTTTTATATGAGACCTTTCTTGAGTTATATTATAAAAAATTATAGAGCATTTTTTGCAATATTTCAAGCATTTTTAACCATTCACATAGTAAAAAATTCTTAATATAATATTATATGTAGTGTAATTTTAGCAGAAAGAGTTTAAAGGGAGGAAAGCATTTATGAAATTAAATGATATTATACAAGGTTTGGATATAGTCAATGTCAAAGGTGAATTAAATATAGATATTAATAATGTACAATATGATTCAAGAAAGGTTACAGAAGGTACATTATTTGTATGCATAAAAGGATTTGTGTCAGATGGTCATAAGTATATAAAAGATGCTATAGAAAAGGGAGCAAAAGCCTTTATTGTTGAAGAAGATGTAGAAATAAAAGGATATACATTTATAAAGGTAAAAGATACAAGAAAAGATATGGCAAAGATAGCTGACAATTTTTTCAATCATCCATCTCAGAAATTTAATGTTATAGGAGTTACAGGTACTAATGGAAAAACTAGTATAACTACTATATTAAATGAGATATTAACTTTAAATAAAAATAAAGTTGGTCTTATAGGAACTATAAAAATTTTTGATGGTGAAAAAGACATTGTTTCTAGTTCAACGACTCCAGAAAGTATAGATTTACAATATCATTTTAATAATATGTTAGATAATGGATGTGATTACTGTGCGATGGAAGTTTCATCACACTCATTGGCATTAAATAGAGTTGATGAGACAGACTTCAAGGTGGGCATATTTACAAATTTAACACCAGACCATTTAGACTTTCATAAAGACTTAGAGGACTATAGAAAAGCCAAAGAAAAGTTGTTTTTTAAGACTACTATGGCAAATATAATAAATATAGATGATGAAGGTGGAAAAAAGATATACGAAAATATAAAAGATTTAAATGTACCTTGTTACACTTATGGTGTTGATACTAAAGCTGATTTTATGGCTAGAGATATAAAATCAGATTCGGATGGAGTATCTTATAGGTTGATAACACCTTCTTATGAAGAAGTTATATTTATACCTGTTCCAGGGATGTTTACAGTATATAATACATTGGCAGTTATAGCTGCTTGCTATGTACTTGGCATACCTAAGCCAGTGTATAAAGAAGGTCTTAGACTTTCTAATGGAGTATCAGGAAGGTTTGAAACAGTTCCAAATGATAAGGGAATCAGTGTAATTGTAGATTATGCTCATACCCCTGATGCACTTGAAAATGTATTGAAAACAACTCAACAATTTGCAGAAGGAAAAATAATTTCTGTGTTTGGATGTGGTGGAGATAGAGATACTGAAAAGAGACCTTTAATGGGAGCTATTGGACAAAAGTATTCTGATTTATGTATTATAACTTCTGATAATCCAAGAACTGAAGAACCAGAAGCAATAATAAAAGATATACTTGAAGGAATTGATAAGAAAAAAGAAAATTATCATGTTGTTTCGGATAGAAAACAAGCTATAGCAGAAGCTATAAGTATGGCAAAGAAAAATGATGTTGTTATAATAACAGGTAAGGGACATGAGACTTATCAAATTATAGGTAAAGTTAAGCATCATTTTGATGATAAAGAAGTTGCAAATGAATGTTTAAGTAAAATGTAATATGAGAATCTAATAAAACAAGACATCTAAAAATGTAATATCAAAATCTATTTTGATATTACATTTTTATTTTGTATATGGAAATTATTGTAAAATAAGTAATACAATAATAGGAGTTCTAATATCTACATTAATTAATTTATTATTGTAATAAAGTTTATAATTTTGTATAATTACAGTAAATATGGAAAAATAAGTATCATTATAAAATGCTTACAGTAATTGACATAAAATAATAATTATATATAGAGATTCTAGAAAGGCAGGAAGCATAATGTTAAGTGATGCAAAAAATAATAGGCATGGTTTGTCCATAATTGCCGTAATAAGTATCTTAGTAATTACAATTTCCTGTTTGATTTATGGTTCAAGGTTGAATAAGACATTAGGTGAAGAAACGAATCAATATCTTTCAGAAATAGCAAATCAAAGCGTCAATGTGTTGAGAAAACAAATTAATGGAGATATAAAGTTATTACAATCAATTTCAATATTTGTTGAAGGAGAGGGGTCTTTTGAAGTAGATAATATCCTTTCGATACTTAAAAGAGAAGCTGTCAATAGCTCATTCAAAAGAATGGGGGTTATTTTACCAAATGGCACAGCATATACTACGGATGGTCATATAGAAGATTTCTCGAAAAGGGATTATTTCTTGAAATCAATGCAGGGAGAAGTGGCCATAACAGGCAAATTAAAAGATGTAATAAAAGATAATGAAAATGTTAATAGCGACATTAATGTATATTCTGTACCAATTTATAAAGGTAATGAGGTTAAAGGGGTCATATTTGCCACACATAACACCAAGTTGTATGAAAAGATTCTTTCTGTGCAAACCTTTAATGGAAGAGGATATTCTTATATAGCTAAGAGTAATGGAGATATTGTTTTAAATCCAAGTAGTAAAAATGCTAACACTAATAAGGAAAATTTATTTACTTATATTGGTAAAAGTGATGCCTTATCAAAGCCTACTCTTAATAACATGAAGTCAAACATAAAAAATTTTAAGTCTGGTTCATTGAGTTATAATATGTCTGGAAGAGGATATTATTTGAGTTATGCACCAATAGGAATCAATGATTGGTATCTTTTTTCTGAAGTACCTAAAACTGCTGTATCTGAGAAGTCATATGCTATTGTAAAGCTTACATTATCAGCATGTGTAGTTTTGATTATAATATTTACTGCATTAACAATTTACATATTGTTTATACAAAAAAAGAGTAAGGAAAAATTAGAAGATTTTGCTTTTAAGGACAACGTTACAGGTATCGGAAATTCAAATAAATTTAATCTTGAGGGTGGCAAATTTTTATCATCTCATGAGAAGAAGAATCTAGTTTTAATTTATTTTGATGTGGATAAGTTTAAGCTAGTAAATGATAGGTTTGGATATGAAGAAGGAGATAGAGTATTAAAAGAAATAGCAGAGATAATTAAGAGTATGTTTAAAGAGCAATCTGTATTTTCAAGAATTTCAAATGATAATTTTGCAATAATATTTGAAAAGAAAAACAATAGAGAATCAGTTATTGGAATATGTGAACTTATACGTAAAAAAATGTCAATGATAAAAACTAGTCTAGGAGTAGAGCTAAATTTAATTCCATCGATAGGAGTATACTTTGTTGAAGAGGGAGAAACAAATATTTCTACCTGTCTTGATAAAGCTATGATTGCAAAAACGACAGTAAAAAGAAAATATTTAAAAGTTTATGAAATTTATGCTGAAAATTTAAAAGAGACTCTCATAGAAGAACGTGATATTGAACAAGAAATGCATGATGCTTTAAAAAATGAACAATTTAAAGTTTATTTACAACCTAAAATTGAATTATCAACTGCTAAAATTGTAGGTGCTGAAGCTCTTGTACGTTGGCAGCATCCTAAAAAAGGATTAATAAGTCCAGGTGTGTTTATTCCTATTTTTGAGAAGAATGGTTTCATAACAGAATTAGATATGTTTGTATTTACTCAAGTTTGTAAAAATTTTAAACGTTGGGAAAATGAAAGTTTTCCTACATTTCCTATATCAATAAATTTATCAAGGGTGCATCTTGAGAACCCAGATTTTATATTTGAGCTTGAAAATATAACAAAAGAATATGGGATTGAACCAGATTTAATTGAAATTGAGCTGACAGAAAGTGCAATTTTTGATAATACAAAAATATTGTTTAAAATAATGCAGGATTTAAAGTCTGTTGGATTCAAAATTTCTATGGATGATTTCGGTTCAGGTTATTCTTCCTTGAATATGCTTAAAGATATGCCAATTGATGTATTAAAATTAGATAGGGAATTTTTTATAACAGTAGGAGATATGAAAAAAAGTCAAATTGTAGTTTCAAGTATTGTTCAAATGGCAAAGCAGCTTGATATAAAAGTTGTTTCAGAAGGAGTCGAGACATTGGAGCAAGCTGAATTTTTAAGAGTTATAGGTTGTGATATGGCTCAAGGCTTTTTATTTGCTAGACCAATGCCAATCGAAAAATATGAAAAACTAATTTTAGATAGATATATTGTAAAAGGAAAAGAAACAAATTAAATAAATTATAAAACATAACATAAAAATTTATAAAAAGTGAACCTTGTTTAATCAATGCTCACTTTTTTTATATAAAAATACACTATTACAAGAATCTAAATTGTTATAGGAATTAGATGATATTTTAAAAGAAATATATGAAATATTCTGATATAAACAGTTTGATAGTATGGTTTATGCAGTTAAGTATATTAAAAGTTATTTGAAAAATCGGGAGGATAAATTTGGATAATATAATAATTAGAGAAATGGAAGCTGATGAAAGAAGGTTTGTGTGGGAACTTGGTAAATCAAGCTTTGGATTGGTTGAAGGCCTGGCATTCAAGAAACCAAAAGATGCTTTTCTTGCTATAGTGGATGGACATATTGTTGGGATGGCTTCTTATAGAATTTTTCATGCAAAAAATAGTCAAAAGATTGGTTACTTAGAAACAGCCTATGTAAAAAAAGGTTATGAGGGTAAAGGAATAGGAAGTAAGCTTTATAAAAAGGTAACTATGTTTTTAAAAGAGCAGGGTTGCAAAACAGTAACTGCCACTGTAAAAGATGATAATGTTGCATCATGGAAGCTTTTTGAAAATAATGGATATAATATTATGAGTTTTACACAGATGTTACAAAATTATGGGCTAATTGGGACTGTACAATTATGGATACACAGCACGCTTTTTATTGCCTCTGGGTTTCATCTATGGAGTACTTCAGCACAAAAAAGCAATTCATCAATTCGACAATTAGGAACTTACATAATTTTGAACTTATTGATATTGTTTCCTATTTTAGTGTTTGATAATAATTTAATTGATTGTAGCGTCATGGTAGGTGCATTTTTTTCTTTGTTGATTATTTCCTTAATTAGTGGAATGTTTGCAACCTTAATTTTACCCGAGAAATGGATATTTACTGTTACACGAGGTGGATTGTTTATATCATTATTGGTGACAGTATTAGGTGGTATATGGCCAATGATAGGTAGATTTTATCCAAAAGACTACAAATCAACTGCTAGCTTTAGACGCAACATGGCTATTGAAGGATTATTTGAATGGTTAGGATTATTGTGTTTTGTTTTATGGATAGCAGTTGTAGGAAAATCAGAATTTAGTGAATACATAGTTTCACTTGGAAAGACTTTGTTGATTTTACATAGTATACCTTTTTATCCATTTGAATGTTTTGGTGGAAGGCGTATTTGGGATTATAGTAAAATACTTTCAGTAGCAACAGTAGTAATTTCTATAGGTGTATTAAATCTATTTTAGAAATATAATTTTATAACCAAGATTTGAGGCTAAAGTCTTATTAAAAAACAAAAAGTAACTTATAAATTTAATTGTTATATGTAATAGATTAGATTTTATCATACAAAAAAGAGAGTTTTTCATTGTGATTATTAGAAATCATTTGGAATAACTCTCTTTTTTGCAAAGAATCTATATAATTATTATAAGATAATAAAAAATTTCATTATTATAACTATAATATCCTAATCATAGTACTTACAATAGCCAAAGTCTACAAAGTTAATAATTTTAAACATTAAATCTAAATAATATAACATCTCCATCTTTAACTATGTATTCCTTACCTTCTAATTTAACTAATCCTTTTTCCTTAGCAGCAGCCATAGTACCATGCTCAACTAAATCATTAAAAGCTATTGTTTCAGCTCTTATAAATCCTCTTTCTATATCAGAATGTATTTTTCCTCCTGCTTGAGGTGCCTTACTTCCAACCTTTATAGTCCATGCTCTAACTTCTTTTGGACCAGCAGTTAAGAATGAAATTAAACCAAGTAAAGCATAAGAAGATTTTATAAGTTTGTCAAGTCCTGATTGTTCAAGACCTAATGTCTCTAAAAATTCTTTCTTTTCTTCAGGAGAATCAAGTTCAGAAATTTCTGCTTCTATTTGTGCACATACAACAACAACTTCAGCATCTTCTGTTTCGGCAAATGCTTTAACTTGTTGAACATACTTATTATTTTCCCCATTATCAGCCAAATCATCTTCTGATACATTTGAAGCGTATATTACAGGTTTAGATGTAAGTAAATCTAATGAATTTACGAATACCTGTTCATCTTCTGTAAATTGCATAGTTCTTACACACTTACTTTCCTCTAAAGTAGACATGATTGATTTTAGTAAATCAAGTTCAGAGCCTAAAGTCTTATCTGCTTTAGCAGCCTTTTGAGTTTTATGGATTCTTCTTTCAAGAATTTCTATATCAGAGAAAATTAATTCTAAGTTTATAGTCTCTATATCACGAAGTGGGTCTACAGAACCATCTACATGTATAACATTTTCATCTTCAAAGCATCTAACAACATGGACTATTGCATCAACTTCTCTTATATGTGATAAAAATTTATTTCCTAAACCTTCTCCCTTAGAAGCACCTCTAACTAAACCAGCTATATCACAAAATTCTATAGCAGTAGGGACTATTTTTTCAGAATTATATAATTCTTGTAGTTTGTTCAATCTTTCATCTGGAACAGATACAACTCCAACATTTGGGTCTATTGTACAAAAAGGGTAATTTGCAGATTCTGCACCTGCTTGAGTTATTGCGTTAAATAGTGTGCTTTTACCTACATTTGGTAAACCAACTATACCTAATTTCATATTAATCGTCCTCTCTCTTATTCTTTTTTATATTCTTTATATAACTTTAAACAATCAATCTATAGGATTGCAAAATTGTTTTAATTATAGACATACATATTGATTATACATCATATATATTAAGCTTGTAAACTAGACTTTAAAGCAGATTGATTTAAATAATATTTGAATTTAATTTAAATAAAAATATTGCTTTTAGAAAATAATAAAAAGGATATAATTAAATAGAAGGTTGTTATATGTTAGTATATATAATTAGAAAATAAATAAATTTCAATTTAAAAATTGATGTTTAAATAAAAATAGGAGGTACATATGGTTAATACTAAGAAAATAATAAATTTAGGTAATAATATTAATCTTACTTTGATAAAAACAGAGAAGTTTAAATCAAATCTTATAAGTTTGTATGTTCAAAGAATCCTTGATGAAAAAGAAACTACAAAAAATGCTCTAATTCCAGCAATAATAGCAAGTGGAAGTGAAAAATATCCTAGTGCAAGAGCAATATCTAATAAGCTAGATGATTTATATGGTTCATCTATGGGAGCTGATGCTGTAAAGCGTGGAGAGAGACAAGTATTGAGTTTCAAAATAATTAATATAAGTGAAAAATATTTAGATGAGAGTATATTTGAAGAAGTGGTGGAATTTTTTAATGAAGTGATAAATAACACTCTTGTTGTAGATGGTGGATTTAAAGAAGAATATTTAAATATTGAAAAAGAAAATTTAAGAGAAAAAATACAATCAGTAATAAATGATAAAAAAGAGTATGCACAAGATAAATGTATTGAAGCTATGTGTAAAGGTGAAAGATACAGTATAAGTGAATTTGGTTATGAAGATGAAATAGATAGTATAACTTCAAAAGATTTATATGAACATTATAAAAATATACTTAAAACATCACCAATAGATATAGTTGTGGAAGGTGATTTTGATGAAGATAAGGTTGTAGATATAATAAGTAAGAATCTAAAATTTGAAAGAGAAGATATTATAGATATACCAAGAGCTGATTTTATAAAAAATGTAGATGAAGTAAAAAATGTAGATGAACAAATGGAAATAACTCAAGGTAAACTTGTTATGGGTTACAGAGCAAATGTTGATTATGCAGATACAGATAAATATTATGCTCTTGTTGTAGGAAGCAATGTATTAGGTGGCGGACCTCATTCTAAATTATTTGTGAATGTAAGAGAAAAAGAAAGCTTATGTTATTATGTATTTTCTTCAATAGAAAAGTATAAAAGTATTATGTTCATATCTTCTGGTATAGAAACTAAAGATTATGATAAAGCTGTGAAGTTGATAAAAGAACAAGTAGAAAGTATAAAAGCAGGAGATATATCTGATGAAGAATTAGAAAATAGCAAACTTGCTTTAGTTAACTCTATGAAATCTATAACAGATAATATAGGTGGGATGTCTGATTTTGCTTTTTCTCAGTCTATGTCAAAGACAAATTCTGAAGTAGAAGACATAATATCTAGTATAGAAAAAGTTACTAAAAAGGATATAGTCGAGGCTATAAAAGGCATAGAGCTTGATACTGTATACTTTTTAAGAAATTAATGGAGGAAATGTCTATGGAAAAAATAGTTAATGATATATTGAGAGAAGAAGTTTATTATGAAAAATTGCAAAATGGGCTAGATGTATACTTTATGCCTAAAAGAGGCTTTACTAAAAAATATGCTATTTTGGCCACTAATTATGGTTCAAATGATTTGGAATTTATACCAATTGGAGAAGATAAAAAAATTAGAGTAAATGAAGGTATAGCACACTTTTTAGAGCATAAGATGTTTGAACAACCTGATGGAGGGGATGCATTTGATAAATTTTCTAAATTAGGAGTAAGTGCAAATGCATTTACTAATTTCACAATGACAGCATACTTATTTTCTGCTACTGAAAATTTTTATGAGAGTTTAGAACATTTAATTGATTATGTCCAAACACCTTATTTTACAGATGAAAATGTTGAAAAAGAAAAAGGTATAATAGCACAAGAAATAAAAATGTACAATGATGACCCTGATTGGAATGTATACTTTAATTGCTTGAAGGCAATGTATGTAAATTATCCTGCTAGAATTGATATAGCAGGTACAGTAGATAGTATATATAAGATAACTAAAGAAGAACTATATAAATGCTACAATACTTTCTATAATCCAGGAAATATGGCTTTATTCGTTATTGGTGATTTGGATGTAGAAAAAGTTGTAGATGTAACTAAAAAAGCAAATAACTATGATGTAGATAAACTTTCTAAGAGTATAGAGAGATTTTATCCAGAAGAACCTAAAAGTGTAAAAGAAAAAGAAGTCATAGAAAAATTCCCTATATCTATGCCTATGTTTAATATAGGTTTTAAGGATAGTAATGTTGGTTTAAAAGGAAAAGAACTTCTACGTAAAGAGATTGTAACTGATATACTTGTAGGTATGTTATTTAAAAAAGGAAGTAAACTTTATGAAGATTTGTATATGCAAGGATTAATAAATGAAAATTTTGGAGCAGGATTTTCATCTCAAGTAGATTATGCTTTTAGTATAATAGCTGGAGATTCTAAGGAACCTAAAAAAGTAAAAGATATAATTATTGAGTATATAGAAAACTCAAAAAAAGAAGGTTTATCTAAAGAAGAATTTGAAAGAACTAAAAAGAAGAAGATTGGTTCATTTATTAAGTACTTTGATTCAATAAATTTTATAGCAAACAGTTTTATATCTTATGTATTTAAGGATATAAATATATTAGATTATCTAGATGTTGTTAAAGACATTACTTTTGATGAAGTAGAAGAAAGATTAAAAGAACACTTTAAAGAAGAGTATTGTGTTATTTCTATTGTAGAACCTAAATAGAGCTTTAATTATAATAAGAATAACTAGATAAATACTAAATTGTGAGTTTGAATACTTATCTTGTTTAAATAAGAAATAAATTTATAAAATATATTTATGTAAATTAAGTTGAAAAATTTAAGAATAGTATATAAAAATGTATAAGAGGTTGGTGCATAAATGTGCCAATCTCTTTGATTTTAAAGAATTTTATAGTAATCATATTGGTATAATATATGTAATATATTATGAGTATTTGTAGAATTAGTTTTAATATTTTTTGTAGAATTAACATTAATATGTTATCATAATTTAGTATAATTACAATTAATTGTAAAGATAAGTATATTGCTTTGGAAATATTTTTAATTAATACGAAGAGGTGGAGTTATGGATAGAGTGGCATTTACACTATTTGGAATAGACATAATGTGGTATGGAATACTTATGGCATGTGGAATGATTCTAGGAACTTTAATTGCAATAAAAGAGTCAAAAAGAGTAGGAATTAAAGAAGATGATGTATTAAATATAGCTATAATAGCAATTCCAGCAGGACTAATCTGTGCAAGAATCTATTATGTAGTATTTAATTGGAGTTATTATGCTCAAAATATATCTCAAGTCTTTAATTTTAGAGGTGGTGGACTTGCTATACATGGAGGTTTAATTGGTGGAATATTAGCTGGATATATATACACTAAAGTTAAAAACATTAACTTCTTAAAAATGTCTGATACAGTTATACTTGGAATGCCTTTAGCACAAGCTATAGGGAGATGGGGAAATTTTATTAATGGAGAAGCACATGGAGGTGTTACTAATTTACCTTGGGGAATAATGGTAGATGGAGTAAAGGTACATCCAACTTTTCTATATGAATCTATATGGGATTTTGGTATATTTATAGTTTTATTGCTGTTTAGAAAAAATAAAAAGTATGAAGGTCAAGTTATAGTTACTTATATAACTTTATATTCAATAGGAAGGTTTTTTATAGAGGGATTAAGAACTGATAGCTTAATGTTAGGACCACTTAGAATGGCACAAGTTATAAGCCTAGTTGGAGTGATTGGTGGTATAATTGCACATATTTATTTATCAAATAAAAATAAAAAAAATATTAGTGAATAATAGTTTAAATAGTGAATTTAAGGGAGGTAACTATGGAATTTCATCATGTATCAGTTCTTTTAAATGAGTGTATAGAAAATTTAAAGATAAAGCCAGATGGAGTGTATGTAGATTGTACTATGGGAGGAGCAGGTCATTCTAGAGAGATAGTAAAAAAACTATCAGATAAGGGATTATTTATAGGCTTTGACCAAGATAAAAATGCTATAAACACAGCAAGAGAGAGATTGAGCGAATATAAAGATAGAGTAAAGTTTGTTCATAGCAACTTTGAAAATATAAAAGAGGAATTAGAAAAAATAGGAGTTTACAAGATTGATGGCGTGTTGGCAGATTTAGGAGTATCATCTCATCAACTTGATGAAGCAGACAGAGGTTTTTCTTATATGCAAGATGCACCACTTGATATGAGGATGGATGTTAGATGTGAGTTTTCTGCATATGATGTTGTAAATACTTATACAGAAGATGAACTTGCTAAGATAATAAAAGATTATGGAGAAGACAACTGGGCTAAACGTATAGCTAAATTTATAGTTGAAGAAAGAGCAAATAAATCAATAGAAACTACAGGTGAATTGGTAGACGTAATTAAAAAAGCTATTCCTAAAAAAGCTAGAATAGATGGACCTCATCCAGCTAAAAGAACTTTTCAGGCTATACGAATAGAAGTAAATAATGAACTTGGAGTAATTACGAAGATGATAAATGATGCTTCTTCTATAATGAATGAAGGTGGAAGAATATGTATAATAACATTTCATTCATTAGAAGATAGAATAGTAAAGAATGCATTTAAATATCTAGCATCAGATTGTATATGTCCACAACATTTACCTATATGTCAGTGTGACAAAGAATCTGAGGTAAAAATAATAACTAGAAAACCAATATTACCTAGTGATGAAGAAATAGAAGTAAATCCACGTTCAAGAAGTGCTAAGTTAAGAGTAGCAGAAAAAATATAACTTATACAATTTAGGATTAAAAAGTAAGTTTATGTAAAGAAGAGCTATTATAAGCAATTAAAAAGTATGATAAATTGTGTAGTATTAGAAGGTAATTGTGAAATAATTGATATTATAAGGCATATTTCTGTTATTGATATAAGTGATTAAGATTGAGATATAAAAATATGGAGATATATAATATAATGAAGAGATTATTAATAAAAAATAGATAAACTAGTTACATATTGTACTTATGGAAAAGATTATCTGAATATAGTATAAGTAATAAAAATAAATAAAAATTAGTAAATAACCTATAGATTCAATATAAGAGTATAAGTGAATTTATAGGTTATTTTGTTGTGTATAGAAAAAAGTACAATTAGATTGTGTATTAGTGTATTAATTTAGCGATGGAATTTTAGAGGAAGAGATATGATTAATAACAAATATAGTATAGAGGAAAATTTAAAATCTATATTATCGGGGTGATAATTTGAAAAAAAATTATAAAATACATAATCTAAATGAATATAAAAATAAGAAAAAGAATAATTATAAAAAGAGAAATAATAAAAAAATAGGGGCTAAATGTATTTTATTGATTGCAACCTTTACAGTAATAATATTGAATCTATGTGGTTATTCAAAAATCTCAGAAATGAAGTATGACATTTATTATTTACAAAAAGATTTAAGAAAAAAAGAGATAGTACTAGAAGAACTAAAGGCAAAAGAAACTGAAAAAACATCGATAAAAGAAATTGAGCTAAAGGCAAAAGAATTGCTCAATATGGACTATCCAAAAGATGGACAAATAAAGTATATAGATGTGGATAACTAGGGGGAATAGATTTGAGAAAAGTAAAGAGGATAAGTAAAAAAAGACTGGTACTCGTTCTTATTCTAGCATGTGCATTGTTTTTTTGCCTTGTTATTAGGACTGGATACCTACAACTTATGAAAGGTAACTGGTTAAGTACAAAAGCATTAGAACAACAAACAAGAGATATACCAATAGAACCTAAAAGAGGAACTATATATGATAGAAATATGAAAGAGTTAGCAGTAAGTGTAACTAAGTATACTGTCTGGTGCAAACCTGTAGAAGTAGAGGATAAAAAGGAAGCAGCACAAAAGGTAGCTGACATTTTAGATGAAGATTATAAAGACATTTACGCTTTAATAAGCAAAAAAAATATGGCTCTTGTAAAAGTCAAAAGATGGATAGATGATGATAAGGCAAGCCAAATAAGAGATGCTAAACTGGGTGGAATATGGGTAGCAGAAGATAATCAAAGATATTATCCATATGGAAACTTTGCACCATATGTACTAGGACATACTTCTTCAGATGCAACAGGTATATCTGGTATAGAGATGCAATATGATAAAAAATTAAAAGGAAAGCCTGGGAAATTGATAGTGAGTACTGATGCTTCAGGAAGAGAAATACCACAAGGAATGGAAAAGTATTATGAACCTGTTCAAGGGAATGGACTTGTTTTATCTATAGACGAGGTAATTCAACACTATACTGAAAAAGCAGTACAAAAAGCTTATGAGATAAATAATGCAAAAAAGGTTACTGCAATAGCTATGAATCCTAAAACTGGTGACATACTTGCTTTAGCGTCAAAACCAGACTACGACCCTAATGATTCGAGAACACCAATATATCCATATTATCAAGAAGAACTTGAAAAATATAATGATAAAGAGAAAATAAAAGGTTATTATCAAATGTGGAGAAATCCAGCAGTAAGTGATACATATGAGCCAGGTTCTACATTTAAACTTATCACATCTTCTAGTGCACTTGAAGAAGGAGTGATTAAAGATGGTGAGAAATTCACATGTACAGGTAGTGTAACTGTTGGAGGAAGAAAGATTAAATGTTGGAGACACTATAGACCTCATGGAACACAGGAGTTTAAACAAGCAGTACAAAACTCTTGTAACCCTGTATTTGTTGAGTTAGGAAGTAGATTGGGTGTTGGAAAAATGTATGATTATATAGAATCTTTTGGTCTTATGGATAAGACTGGTATCGATTTACCAGGAGAAGCTAAAGGAATACTGTATAATGAGAAAAATGTAGGTCCAGTTGAATTGGCTACAATATCGTTTGGTCAATCTATATCAGTGACACCAATACAACTTATAACAGCTATATCATCAATAGCAAATGGTGGAGATTTAATGCAACCAAGAGTTGTAAAATCTTATACTGATAATAAAGGTAATATAACTGAAACAGTAAAGCCAAAAAAAGTAAGAAGTGTTATATCTAAAGAGACATCTAAGAAAATGTTAGAAATTGCAGAGTCAGTTGTAAGTGAAGGTGGAGGAAAGATAGCGTATATACCAGGATACAGACTTGGTGGAAAAACTGGTACAGCTCAAAAAGTTATAGATGGTAAGTATGCACAGGGAAAATATATATGTTCATTTGTTGGAATAGCACCTTGTGATGACCCACAAATTGTAGTTCTTGCTATTGTTGATGAGCCAACAGGAGTGAGTGCATTTGGTAGTACTACAGCAGGGCCAATAGTAAAAGAAATAATGAACGATTCATTAAAATATTTAGGAGTTAAACCTGTATATAAAGAAGAAGAGAAAGCTGAATATGAAAAGAAACAGGTTCAAGTGCCAGATGTAAGAAATCTAAAAATTGGTGATGCTGTGAAGGCTTTAGAAGATGCTAAGTTAAAACCAGATTTAGATACAGATATAGAGCTTCCAGAGAATACAAAGGTAAAAGATATATTCCCAAAACCTGGAGTAAAAGTTAATGAGGATTCAAGTATAACACTATATTTTGAGAAGTAAAAAGTAACAGATAATTAACATATACCCATAAACATCTTCAAAAAAACAGAAATATAGTATATAATTATAAAGTTAAGAGTTATCGTAGGCAATGTATATATAACGGTATACATTGCCTTTTGTTGCTAAGACAATATAACTAAAGGTTTTAAAGGAGGAGTTTGATAATGGAGTGCTTAACAATAAAAGAGTTAGTACTTGCAACTAATGGGAAGTTAATATATGGAGATTATAATGACTGTGTAAGTGATATAGTTATAGATAGCAGGGAAGCAAATGCCCAAAATGCATTTGTAGCCATAGTTGGAGAAAATTTAGATGGGCATACATTTATGAAGTCTGCATATGATAGTGAATGCAAAACTTTTATAAAAAGTGAAAGTAATGGAATAAAATTAGAAAGTTCGGATATAAATTTAATAGAGGTAAAAGATACATCTTTAGCTCTAGGAGATATCTCAAGATATTATAAAGAAAAATTTAATATTCCATTTATAGGTGTTACAGGTAGCGTAGGAAAAACTACGACTAGAGATATGATATATTCTGCTATATCCGCAAAACTAAACATATTAAAAAATGAAAAGAACTTAAATAATCATTTTGGAGTTCCATTGACTTTATTTAATCTAAATAAAGAACATGAGTGTGCTGTAATAGAGATGGGAATGTCTGGATTTAATGAAATAAAATATTTAGTAGATATAGTAAATCCCAAAATTGCAGTAATATCAAACATAGGATTATCACATGTAGAAAAACTAGGTTCACAAGAAGGTATTTTAAAAGCAAAGATGGAAATCACTTCTAATTTTGATGAAACAAATACTTTAATTGTAAATGGAGATGATAAGTTTTTATCTACATTAAGAGAAAAAGAACATGTGTATAAACTAAAAACATTTGGATTCAACAAAAACAATGATATTTATTGTGAAAGTTATACTATGGAAGAAGATAGTCTTACATTTATATGCGTTATAGATGGAAAAAAAGAGGAAATATTTATACCAACAATAGGAGAACATAATATATATAATGCTATGTCTGCAATATTGGTTGGAATGTGTCTAAATATTTCTTTAGATTATATAAAAAAAGGTTTAAAAAATTTTAAAGGGACAAAAATGAGACTAGACATAATAAAGAATGAAAAATTAACAATAATTAATGATTCATATAATGCTAGTCCAGATTCTATGGATGCTGCTTTAAAGATACTTGGAAGATATAAAGGTAGAAGGGTAGCAATACTTGGAGATATATTAGAAATGGGTGAAATTTCAGAGTATGGTCATAGATTAGTAGGAAAATCATCTATGAATAATACTGATGTTATAATAACTATAGGTGAAAATTCAGTGTTTATTGGAGAAGAGGCAAAACAATTAGGATTTGATACAGCCAATATATATCACTTTGAGAATAGAGAAGAAGTACTTAACAAGTTAGATGAATTAGTAAAAACAGGAGACACTATTTTAGTAAAAGGCTCAAGAGGCATGAGATTAGAAAAAATAGTCGAATATCTAAATAAATAAGCTTAAACTAATGAGTTGATTGACAAGGGAGAGGAGTTTTACGATGTTAGGAATAACAGAGCTTACGTACACCGCATTGATTGCGTTTTTAATAGTAATTATAATAGGACCAATATTTATACCAATGCTTAGAAAATTTAAATTTGGTCAGACGGTTAGAGATGATGGACCTCAAACACATCTAGCAAAAAATGGAACACCTACTATGGGTGGAATTATAATGATAGTGGCAATTCTAATAACTGGACTTACAAGAGTAAAAGTTAGTCATGATATGGCAGTAGGTCTTATATGTATTGCAGGTTTTGGTTTTATTGGTTTTTTAGATGACTTTATAAAAATAAAGTTAAAAAGATCACTTGGATTAAAAGCATATCAAAAAATAATCCTTCAAGTTGCATTATCTTTTTATGTTGCTTTTTATCAGTATACATCATCATCAAGTGCTTCACAACTTATGATACCATTTACAGATTTTGTAATAAATGTTGGAATATTATATATACCAATAATGATGTTTATAATCGTAGCAATAGTAAATGCTGTGAATTTAACTGATGGATTAGATGGATTGGCATCAGGAGTAACTTTAATAGTTTCTGTATTTTTTATGCTATTTGCAAGTTCTATTGCTGGAAACACAGAAGTTGCAGTTTTAGCAGCAGCAACTGTTGGAGCATGTTTAGGCTTTTTAGGATTTAATTCATATCCAGCGAGGGTATTTATGGGAGATACGGGTTCAATGGCACTAGGTGGTGCAGTTGTAGCATTTTCAGTTCTAACAAATTCAGTGCTTATAATACCTATAATTGGAGGAATTTACTTTGCAGAAGCTCTATCAGTTTTAATTCAAGTTGGATATTTTAAAGCGACAAGAAAGAGATTCTTTAAGATGGCTCCAATACACCATCATTTTGAACAATGTGGTTGGCCAGAGACAAGGGTTGTATTCGTTTTTTGGATTATCACAGTTGTTTTGGCTTGGATAAGTATAATAGCAGTATTTTAGAGGTCTAGGGGGAATTAAAAATGAACTTAAAAGGAAAAAAAGTTTTATTAGTAGGACTTGCGAAAACTGGCATATCTACAATTAAACATTTAGATAAATTAGGTGCAAGTATAATAGTGAATGATATTAAAGATGAAAATAAATTGAAAAACATACTTGATGAATTGAAATCTATAAATGACATAGAATACATATTAGGACATCATCCAGAGGATGTAGATAACATAGATATGGTAGTAGTATCTCCAGGAGTACCACTAGACCTTCCATTTATCTTGAAATTAAAAAATTCAGGCAAGTATATAATTGGTGAAGTAGAATTAGCTTTTAAATTATCAAATAATCCAACTTTTATAGGGATTACAGGTACAAATGGTAAGACAACTACAACTAGCCTGGTAGGAGAAATTTTTTCGAGAGCAAAAAGAGATACATATGTAGTTGGTAATATAGGAAATCCTGTAATAGATACTATAGAAACTTCAAATGAAGAGTCTGTGCTTGTAACTGAACTAAGCAGTTTTCAACTTGAGAGCATAGATGAATTTAGACCTAAAGTAAGTGCTATATTAAATATTACAGAAGACCATTTAAACAGACATCACACTATGGAAAAATATATAGAAGCAAAAGCAAATATATTTATGAATCAAACTGCTGAGGATTTTTGCATATTAAATTATGATGATGAGATAGTAAAAGGTCTGGCTGACAAATGTAATGCTAAAGTAATTTACTTTTCGAGAACTCAAAAAGTAAATGGAGGAGTATATTTAGAAAATAATGACATAATAATAGATATAGATGATAAAATCAAGTTTCTAAATAAAGATGATGTAAGTTTACCTGGAGGTCATAACTTAGAAAACTGTATGGCAGCTATAGCAATAGCGTATGTCTGTAATGTTGACTTAGAAGTCATAAAGGATGTATTGATGACATTTAAAGGAGTTGAACACAGACAGGAATTTGTAAGAGACTTAAACAATGTAATATATGTAAATGATTCAAAAGGAACTAATCCAGACTCTACTATAAAAGCTGTTCAGTCTTACAATAGACCTATAATACTTATAGCAGGAGGAATGGATAAAGGCAGTAATTTTGATGAACTTTTTGAAACTGCAAAGTCATATGTTAAATCAGTAGTCTTGTTAGGAGAAACTGCATCAAAGATAGAAAATTGTGCCAAAAATAAAGGATTTAATGACATACATATAGTAAAAGATATGGAAGAAGCAGTTAAGACTTCTCATGAGATTTCAAAAAGTGGAGATATAGTGCTTCTTTCACCAGCTTGTGCAAGTTGGGATATGTATGAAAGTTTTGAAGTAAGAGGAAAAGACTTCAAAGATAATGTAAACAATTTAAAATAATCTCTTACCTCTAAACTTACTTAAATGGAAGAATGGAGGTATATTAGTTGGATGCCTAAAGAAAATTTGAAAAAACAAATTGACATAAGGATGAAGACTGAATTTGATGGAGTAGTATTTTATACTACTATGCTTTTAGTATTTGTAGGAATAGTTATGGTGTTTAGTGCAAGTTTTATACAATCTTCATTTAAACACAATGATGCGTACTATTTTCTAAAAAAGAATGTAATATATGCTATACTTGGGTTTATAGTTATGATTATTACATCAAGGATAGATTATAGTTTTTGGAAGAAAAATGCTACAGCAATTGGAGCTATAGCAGTAGTATTATTATTGTTAGTTCTAACCCCTTTAGGGATAGAAGCAAACGGAGCAAAAAGATGGCTAGGAATAGGTGCTTTAACATTTCAGCCTGCAGAAATAGCTAAGTTTGCTACAATAATATTAACTGCAAAATTAATTGAGAAAAATTATGATAAGATAAAATCTTTGACAAAAGGTGTTGTACCACTTCTCGTAGTTCCAGGGATATTTTTTGCGTTGATAATACTTCAGCCAAATCTATCAACAGCAGGTACTGTAATTCTAGTTACATTTGTAATGATATTTGTTGCTGGGATGGATATGAAAATTGTATTTGCTATGATTGGAAGTGGGGCTGCTTTATTTGCTGCATTAGTAATTGCTGAACCTTATAGGCTTAGCCGTGTTACATCGTTTTTAGATCCTTTCCAAGACCCTCTTGGTAAGGGGTATCAGGTAATACAAGGTTTATATGCACTTGGTTCAGGTGGATTGTTTGGTCTAGGCTTAGGAAAGAGTAAACAAAAGTATTTTTATATACCAGAGCCACAAAATGACTTTATATTTGCTATAATAGGAGAAGAGTTAGGATTGATTGGTTGTATAATAGTTATTATGCTATTTGTAGCCTTAGTCTACAGATGTGTAAGAATAGCTTTGAAGACTTCTAATGTATTTGCTTGTATGGTTGTCATAGGTATAGGGGCACAAATTGGAATACAAGCAGCTTTAAATATAGCAGTTGCAACATCATCAATGCCAGCTACAGGTGTAGCACTACCATTTATAAGTTATGGGGGAACCTCGCTCACCATCTTTATGGGAGCTATAGGTATAGTGTTAAACATCTCAAAGCATGTCAAAATTAATTAACAGGAGATGATGATTTGATGAAAGTTTTATTATCAGGCGGTGGAACTGGAGGGCACGTGTATCCAGCTATAGCTATTGCTAACAAAATAAGAGATGAGCATCCAGACGCTGAGATAATTTTTGTTGGGACGGAAAAAGGAATAGAATCAGAAATAGTTCCTAAGTATGGATTTGAATTAAAGACTGTAACAGTACAAGGATTTAAGCGAAAAATAGACTTCGATAATGTAAAAAGAGTTTTTAAGCTTTTTAAAGGTTTAGAACAATCAAGAAAGATTGTTAAGAAATTTAAACCAGATGTAGTTATAGGAACTGGTGGATATGTTAGTGGACCTGTTTTATTTAATGCATCTATGGGAAAAATACCAGCTATAATACATGAGCAAAATTCTTTTCCTGGTGTAACTAATAAGATTCTATCTAAAACAGTTACAAAGGTACTTACAAGTTTTGAAGATTCACATAAAAGATTTCCAGAGACAGCAGAAGATAAATTAGTTTTTACAGGAAATCCAGTTAGAAAAGAAATTTTATTATCAAGAAAAAATATTGCAAGAAAGAATCTTGCAATAAGTGAAGAAAAAAGAATGGTTCTTTGCTATGGTGGTAGTGGAGGCTCAAGAAAAATAAATGATGCAATGAGACTTGTGATAAAGAACATGGTGAATGAAGATATAGCTTTTATATTTGCAACAGGGAAAAGCTATTATGATGAGTTTATGGAAAGTATCAGTGATGTAAATCTTAAGCCATACCAAAAGGTTGTACCTTACTTAGAAGATATGGCAAATGCACTTGCAGCAAGCGATTTAGTTATAGGTAGTGCAGGAGCAATTTCATTAGCTGAAATAACTGCTCTTGGAAAACCATCTATAATAATACCTAAAGCATATACTGCTGAAAATCATCAAGAGTATAATGCTAAAAGTATAGAAAAGCAAGGTGCAGGAATTGCGATTTTAGAAAAAAATCTAACTCCAGAGAGCTTAAATACAGCAGTATTTAAACTTTTAGGAGATAGAGAACTTTTAGTTGATATGGCAAATGCAAGCAAAACTATAGGGAAACCAGAAGCCATAGACCTTATATACGATGAGATAATAAAAGTATATAATTCAACACAAAAGTCCTCATCTAAAAAAACAAAAAAAGAAAAAGTTGCTGAAGAAGTAAAAGAAATAAAAAAAGAAGCAACTCCAAGTATAGAAGGTCAGGCTAAAGTGATAGGAATAAAGAAAAGGTAAATCAATATTTACCCCTAATTTATAATATATTAGATTTTCTAAATTATTATAAATTAGGGGTTTATTTGTATGTACACAAATTTAAAGGTATGAAATGTATATAGTATTTTGTATTTATTTTGATGAAGTATTGATTTATTTATATTTATTTATATTTTATTTAGATGTTTTGTAATAAAATGAAAAAATTTGACTTTAAATATTATAATTTTCTTGTAGGAAAAATAAGCTCTAAAGGTGTATTTATTAACCAAAGGGGTTGATTATATTTGAAAAAGAAAAGGAAGCTAAATACGAATAATGTCATGATAGTTTTAGTCTTTATACTTATGCTATCTTTTGGGATATGTATGATTGTAAAAAGTGATTTATTTGATGTAAAGAAAATAGATGTAATAGGAAATAAGAGAGTGACTAAATCAAATATAATGAAAGAACTAAATATAAATACACATGAAAACATCTTTGCATATAATTTTAAAGATATGAAAAATGAACTTATGAAAAATCCATATATAGAAAATGTAGAAATAAAAAGAAAATTTCCAAATAAAATAATTATAAGTTTAAAAGAAAAAGAAATATTTGCAGTATTAAAGAATGTAGACAATTATTGTTATATAGATAAGAAAGGTAACTTGTTAGAGGAACTTAGAGGTTCTAATGAAAGTAAAAAAGATTTAATAGTAGATGTTGATTATAGTGTTGATGATGATAAAACAATAAAATTTAAAAATTATAAAACTAAAGAGAACGTATTTAAAACTTTAAATTCTTTAAAAGAAGAAGGACTTTATAGAAAAATAAATTATGTAAACTTAAGAAAAGAAAGCAATGTAGATATGCTTACAAGAAGTAATATAAAAATCTTACTTTCTAATGATGATAACTTAGATTATAATATATCTAGGGTAAGTAAAATTCTGATTGACCTGCAAAATAAAAATACAAAAGGAGGGACTATAAATCTCAATTATGGAAAATTAGCTGTGTATAGTCCTGAAGGATAGACAATTGTAAGGAAGTGATATATTGAAAAGAAGATTTATAAATAAAAGCATAGTCATAGGAAGTATTGTATTGGGTGTTCTTGTTAGTTTACAACTTAAAATTATTAATATAGAAAATAGAGGTATGACAACTTTTAAAAGAGGAGAACAACTTACAGAAGAACTCAAATCTCTAAAAAAAGAAAAAGAGGATTTACAGTCAGAAATTAATAGTGTGAAGAAAGATATAGAGACTTATAGAGGTAAAAATGACGAAGGAGAGCAAGATATACTTAAGTCAGAAATAGAAAAATATGAGACATTGGCTGGATATACAGACGTTGAAGGAAAAGGTATAAAAGTTGAGATAAATTCTGCAAAAGACTTGGGAAGTTCTGATAAAAACGATAGTATATTATATAATTATGATTTATTACTATCAATGATAAATAAATTAAATTCAGCACAAGCAAGTGCTATATCTATAAACGGACAGAGAATAGTTTCTAATACATACATGTATTTAAAAGAGGATAAGCTTTACATGAATGACACTGTCATAAAAGAACCAATTATAATAAAGGCAATTGGTGATTCTGATACATTAGCTTCTGCACTTAATATAAAATATGGTATTGTCTGGGAAATAGAAACGTATTATAATGCTAAGGTAAAAGTAAGTAAGGAAGAAAATGTAGAAATAGATGGCCATGGTGATATAAACAAAGTGGAGAGGAAATAATAGTATGAAAAAGAAAATGATTATATTAGGAGCGTTCATATTAGGCATTTTCATATCAACTTATATAAAGTCACTAGACCCAAATAAAGTGTATATAACATTGAGTCAGACTGAAAATATTGAAAGTGAGATAGAAAATACGAAGAAAGAAATAAAACATTTAAAAGAAGTACTTAAAAGTAACAAAAAAACTTTAAATGAATATAAGGAAGCAAAAGAGAATGGAAATGAATCTATCCAAACACTTATGAAAAAAGAGCTTGAGGAAGTTAAAGAATTAAGTGGTTATTCAACTGTTACAGGGCCAGGTATAACTGTCACTATGAAAGATAGTGATAGAGAGTTAAAAGATGGGCAGAATCCAAATGACTTGATTATACATGATATTGATATTTTAAGAGTTTTAAATGATTTAAAAAAAGCTGGTGCGAAAGCAATTTCTATAAATGGAGAAAGAGTACTATCAACTAGTAAGATAAAATGTTCAGGAGCCACTATTACAGTAAATGATACTACATATGGACAACCATTTATAATAAAAGCTATAGGCGATATAGATTTATTGAGTGCTGCTATAAATTCTCCAGAATCATATGCTAAGTCTCTTAAAGAGATATATGGAATCAACATAAAAATACTGGAAAATAATGGTAATAAAGTGGATTTATTCGCAAAATAAAGCGAAAAATATAAAAAAATAAAGAAAAAATAAGAAAATTTAATAAAAAGGATTGTAATATACTTGCGTTTCAAAGTAAAATAAAGAGGTGAGGATTTATGATATGGGTTTTAGGAGGATTAGCATTTGGTGTAGTAGTAGGTTACTACATTCCATTTACATATTCTATGGATTATTCCATATATATGTCAGTAGCTATTCTTGCAATAATGGATTCTATTTTTGGAGCGATAAAATCCAGTTTTGAAGATAACTATGACAATGTAATTTTTGTTACTGGTTTCATAGGGAATGCTATATTAGCTATATTATTGACTTATATAGGAGAAAAATTAGGTGTTTCTCTTTATTATGTTGCTGTATTGGTTTTTGGTATGAGATTATTTAATAATTTATCCATAATTAGACGTTATGTTGTTAGCGATATTATGAATAAAAAACGTAGAAATTAAAGAGCATTTGATATATATGTAAATTATTTTATACTCAAGAGTAATATTTGACAATATAAGTAAGAAAATTAAAAAGGAAAATTTACGTTTTTGTGGAATATGTTACTTAAAGGTTAACAAAATAAAAGAAGAAAATGATATAATTAATACATACGATAACTTTGAATCATGAGAGAAGGGGGTTTATGATGCTAAACTTTGACGTAGAATTAGAAGAATGTGCACAAATTAAAGTAATAGGTGTAGGTGGCGGTGGAAACAATGCTGTCAATAGAATGGTAGAAGCGCAATTAAAAGGCGTTGAATTTATATCAGTAAATACAGATAAACAAGCTTTATATACATCAAAAGCTGAATATAAAGTTCAAATAGGAGAAAAATTAACTAGAGGACTTGGTGCAGGAGCAAATCCAGAAGTAGGAAAAAGGGCTGCTGAGGAGAGTAAAGACGAAATAGTAAAATTGCTTCAAGGAGCCGACATGGTCTTTGTTACAGCTGGAATGGGCGGTGGTACTGGTACAGGAGCTGCTCCAGTAGTTGCAGGCTTAGCAAAAGAAATGGGTATACTTACAGTAGGTGTAGTTACAAAACCTTTTGCATTTGAAGGTAAGATAAGAATGAAGAATGCTGAAGGTGGAATAGCAGAACTTAAGTCAAAAGTTGATACTCTTATAACAATACCAAATGATAGACTTTTACAGATAGTACAAAAAAATACTTCAATGCTAGATGCTTTTGCAGTTGCAGATGATGTATTAAAACAAGGTATACAATCAATTTCTGACCTTATAGCAGTTGAAGGTTTAATAAACTTAGACTTCGCAGACGTTACTACTATAATGAAAGATAAAGGTCTTGCTCATATGGGTATAGGTAGTGCTAGTGGTGAGACTAGAGCAATAGATGCTGCTAGACAAGCTATTCAATCTCCACTTCTAGAAACATCAATACAAGGAGCTAAGGGAGTTCTTCTTAATGTTACTGGTGGACCTAACTTAGGATTATTTGAAGTTAATGAAGCATCTACTTTAGTTATGGAATCCTGTGACCCAGAGGCGAATGTTATATTTGGTGCTTCTATAAAAGAAGATTTAGGTGATGAAATAATGATTACAGTAATCGCAACAGGATTTGAAGGATTACAAAGTGGTGTATTAGACTTAGACACTAAACCTAAGTCAAGCATACGTTCTTCATTGAACACAACAGTAAAACAAGCTGTAAAAGAAATTGAAGAAGAAGTAATTGTTGAAGAAAAAATAGAAGCTCCTAAAAAAGCAAGTATAATTGAAGAAGACGATGATGAGAGCATGGAAATACCTACATTCCTAAGAAGAAGAAGATAATATGGAAATTTATAAAGAAGTCAGTAGACTTCTTTTTATTTTGCCTAATTTAATCTCCTAAAGCATAAAAATACATTTCAATATTTTGAAATGTAAAAGAAGTTTTTTAATAAATGAATAAAAACAACACATATAGAAAAAAATGATAGTTATAAGAGTTAGTATAGTTTTTTATGATTAGACAAGGGTAGTCTTATTTGTTAATATTAAATCTGAATTAAATTGTAAATATTTGAGGAAAAAGACAAATTAAAGTCTGAAAGGGGATTAAGCATGATTAAGCTAAAAAAAATTCTTTCTTTAGTGATGGTAAGTGTTCTATCAGTATCAATTCTTGCTGGGTGTTCAAAAAAAGAAGATTCTAAGGGTAAAGATGGTAAAGAAAAATTAGTTGTGTGGTCTGCACCATTGACAGACCATGATGCAGATGCATGGAAACCAATATTAGAGAAATTTGAAAAGGAAAATAATTGTGAAATTGAATTCCAAATAGTTCCATGGGATAACTATGCAGAAAAATATGCAACTGCAATAAGTGCAGGTGAAGGACCAGACATAGGATACATGTATGCAGAGATGTTTCCTCAATTTATAGAAATGGGTGCAGTTGAAGATTTGACACCTTATCTAGAAAAATCAGGAACTTCAGATAATTACCTATACTTGGATAATGCAAAAATGATGGGTGGTATTTATGGATTACCTATAGAAGCTGCTAATCCAGGAGTACTATACTATAATAAAGATATACTAGAAAAATTAGGAGAGAAACCTCCAAAAACATGGGAAGATTTTAAAAGAATATGTGAAAAAGCAACAAAAGATACTGATGGAGATGGAAAAATCGACCAGTGGGGTCTTGCACAAGGTTGGGGTTCTAAAGTATTTGGAAGCTTAAACTGGAACTGGTATCCTTATTTATGGCAAGCTGGTGGAGATATATATAATGATGATTTAAAATCAGTTAAATTTAATAATGCAGAAGGTTTAAAAGCTGCAAACTTTATAAATGATATGAAAAAATATATACCAGACAATGCTTTATCAAAAGATAGTAATGAAATGGTTGAAAGTGTATTTGGACCAGGAAAAGCTGCATTTACTATAATGTTATCTTCTGCTGCTACAAGTACTTTTGATAAATCGTTTCCAGATTTAAACTGGGGATATGTAACTTCATTAGAAGACAAGACAGTTGGTAGTTTTGCTTCAGTGGATGATTTAACATTAATGTCAGCATGTAAAAATAAAGAACTTGGATTTAAACTTCTTGAGTATATGTTAAGCAAAGAATCAATGGAAGCATTCCATAAAGAAATACCAAGAGCTCCAGTTGCAAAAGGTGAAAAATATCAAGGAGACCCAAGATTTGAAGAAATGGTAACAAAAGATAAAGATATGTATAGACCATTGACTGTTGGGCCTCATGGAGTAGAGATATATGAATACTTATGGAAACAACTTCAAATGATGATAGCTGGAGATATAACTCCAGAACAAGCACTAGATGATTCTGCAAAATATGCAAACGGATTATTAGCACAATAATATAAATTTGAATTTATAGACTATGTAATTTGATTTTATACAAGTAAAAAATTTACTTGATATATTATTAAATTACATAGTCTTTTTTTATAAAAATATACCCCAAAAAGAACTAATAACTTCTACCTAGATATATTAGATTCTACAAAAAAGCTTATTTGTTTGATACTAAAAAAATATCTTTTGGCGACATAAAGTATAAGACATATATCATTGTTACTTTTAAATAGAATTTGTTTTGGATTCGACCATCAAAAGTGACATAAAATTTTGTACATACTATCTTATAATATGTTTAAAGGTTTTAAGGGGGGATACATGGTGTATATTGAGTACTATGTTATAGAAAACCTAGTAATAAATTATATTATTATAAGTTGTACTTCTATTCTCACTAAAAAATACAATCCTAAAAAAAATAAGTTATTGGGGGCTAGTTTAGGAGGTGCCTATTCTGTTGCTTATTTGTATCCATCAATGAACATATTATTCACAGTACCATTCAAAATAATAATTATGAGTATAATAACTTTAATTTCATTTAGAAGTAAGAGTAAAAAAGATTATATTCATGTAGCATTAGTTTTTTATCTAGTAAACATTTTTATTTCTGGAAGCACTTATTTTATAATTTATTTTACAGGAATAAGTCATTTAAAAATATCTTTCTTAATTGCATGTACTTATGTAAGTTGTGAACTATTAAAGTATATTTATAAAGACTTGAAAATGCTTAAATACATCAAGGAACTTACAAAGACTATAAATATAAACTTGTTAGAAAAAAGTTTTTGTTGTAAAGCCTTAGTGGACAGTGGGAATTTATTAAAAGACCCAATAAGTCAAAGTGATGTAATAATAGTTAAGTCAAGTGTGTTAGAAGGGTTTATTCCAGAAAATCTATTAAATATTGACTATGAAGATATAGATATGAAGAAAGCACAAGAGATTATAGGGAGTCTAGATGATAAAACTTCAGGCAGGGTTAGGATAATACCTTATAAACATGCTGGAAGTAATAAGACAAGCATCATAATAGGTTTAAAAGCTGATTATGTAGAAGTAGATGAGCAGAAGATAGGAAATATAATACTTGGTATCTCAAATTTTAATGATAGAGAATATGGAGCAATAATGAATCCAAATATATTGCCTGGATTTTAGGTGAAAATTTAAGGGGGACAAGGAATGTTACGATTGAAAGAAAGAATTATAAGCTTTATTACTATGTTAGGTATTAAATTAAAAATAATAAAGCCAAAAGGAATATATTATATGGGAGGAGCGAATATACTTCCTCCTCCATTAAAACCAGAAGAAGAAATGGAAGTTTTACAAAAACTAGAAACAGATGAAAGTGTAAAATCAATTTTGATAGAAAGAAATCTAAGATTAGTGGTCTACATATCGAGAAAATTTGAAAATACAGGTATAGATGTGGAAGACTTGATTTCTATAGGAACTATAGGTTTGATAAAAGCAGTGAATACTTTTAAACTAAACAAAAATATAAAATTGGCAACTTATGCTTCAAGATGTATAGAAAATGAAATATTAATGTACTTAAGAAAAAATAATAAAAAGAAAACAGAGGTATCATTTGACGAACCTTTAAATATAGATTTGGATGGAAATGAACTCTTGTTATCTGATGTTTTGGGTACAGAAAATGATGAAATATACAAAATAATCGAAGAAGAAATAGATAGAGATTTATTAGTTATGGCACTTGACAGATTAAGTGACAGAGAAAAGCAAATTATGGAATTAAGATTTGGTCTTATAGATAAAGGTATCGAAAAAACACAAAAAGAAGTTGCTGGAATGCTTGGAATATCTCAGTCTTACATATCTAGACTTGAAAAGAAAATAATTTCAAGGTTACAGAAAGAAATGAAAAAATTTGTATAATGCTAAATTAATTCTTCTTAAAAAGTATAAAAAAATTGGAAATGTAAATAATTTCAATAGATGAATACTTTTGAGAGAGGACTGAAAATGTATGCAAATTAATAAGGTTGAAATATGTGGTGTTAATACATCGGAACTTCCAGTTCTTAAAAATAAGCAAATGAAGGAACTTTTATTAAAAATAAAAAGTGGTGACGAAGAAGCTAGACAACAATTTGTAAGAGGGAATTTAAGATTAGTCTTGAGTGTAATAAAAAAGTTTAACAACAGAGGAGAAAACATAGACGATTTATTTCAAATAGGTTGTATTGGTCTTATAAAAGCTATAGATAACTTTGATTTAAGTCAAAATGTAAGGTTTTCAACTTATGCTGTTCCTATGATTATAGGAGAAATCAGAAGATATCTAAGAGACAATAACCCAATTAGAGTGAGTAGGTCATTAAAAGATATAGCATATAAGGCACTACAAGTTAGAGAAAGATTAATTAGAACAAATTCTAAAGAACCTACAGTATCAGAAATAGCAAAAGAATTAGAATTAGAAGTTGAGTCAGTTGTAATGGCACTAGATGCCATACAAGACCCTATATCTCTATTTGACCCAGTATATCAAGATAATGGAGATGCAATATTTGTTATGGACCAAGTTCAAGACAAAAAAGATACTGATGAAAATTGGTTGCAAGAAATATCACTTAAAGAAGCTATTAAAAAATTAAATAGTAGAGAGAAGTTGGTATTAGATTTAAGGTTTTATAAAGGAAGAACACAGATAGAAGTTGCTGATGAAATCGGTATATCTCAAGCACAAGTATCAAGAATTGAAAAAAATGCTTTAAAAAATATGAGAAAGTATGTATAAGTAATCCCTGGACTGTAAACATTATTTTAAATTTAAATGACCTATATAGGTCATTTTTTTTTACTCCAATACATATTTATTTTTAAAGAAAGGGTGAGTATAATATGATTAGAGTTTCTGATATAATGGAAAAAGAAATTATAAATGTAAAAAATGGAAAAAGGATGGGATTTATAATAGACATAGATATGGATATTCATGAGGGAAAGGTAGTCTCATTTACCATCTTTGGAGATGGAAGTAGAAATTTTTTTTCAAGAGGAGGGGATGAAGAAGTTATATTTTGGAATGATATACTTAAAATAGGTTGTGATACAATAATAGTAAATATAGGTTCAGAGTTAAGCTTAGATGAATTTGAGATATAGTAGTTAAAACAAAGGAGGAATATATATGCAATGTCCTTATTGTAATTATAAAGAATCAAAGGTAATAGATTCTAGACATACAGATTTAAAATCTATCAGAAGAAGACGTGAATGTGAATCGTGTAAAAAGAGATTCACTACTTATGAGAAAATAGAAACAACTCCTTTAATGGTTATTAAAAAGGATAATAGTAGAGAGTATTTTGATAGAGAAAAGATAAAGTATGGGTTATTAAAAGCATGTGAAAAAAGACCTGTATCAATAGAAGATATTGAGAGTGTAGTTGTACATATTGAAAATGAAATAAATAAATGTTTTATAGAAGAAATTGAAACCAAAAGAATTGGTGAGATGGTAATGGACAAATTGAAAGACTTAGATGAAGTAGCTTATGTAAGATTTGCTTCTGTTTATAGACAATTTAAAGATATAAATACTTTTGTAAATGAGCTTAAAAGTATACTAATAGAAAAAGGAGACAAATGATGAAAGATTATATAAATATAAAAAATGTACAAGATATTAAAGAGTATGTTGATTTAAATGGTAACTGTAAAGAACTTGACGAAAAGTTAAATTCTATAAATCTAGTTATAACATGTAAGAATATAGATGCAAAAAGTAAAGAAGATATGTTAAAAGTATGTAAAGAATGTGATTTAAAATTTGAAAACCTAACTAGTAATTCTCAAATACATTCAGATATAGTTAACATAGTAAATAAAGATACTATAGGAAAGAGAATAGATGGAGATGCACTTATAACAAACTTAGAGAGAGTACCTCTTTTATTATTTACAGCAGATTGTGTACCTATGTCAATCATAGATGCTAAAAATAAAGCCATAGGACTGGCTCATGCAGGTTGGAGAGGTACTTTTAGTAATATAGGTCATAAAACAATTAAATTAATGTCTGAATGTTATAAAACAGTTCCTGAAGATTTAGTTTGTATAATTGGTCCATCAATTGGACCTTGTTGTTATGAAGTATCTGAGGATTTGGTAGAAAAATTTAACACAATTCTTACAAATAATGATGAAAAGTTCTATATAATAAAAGAAGGAAGTTACTATTTAGATTTATGGAAAATTAATGAATATATGCTGAGATGTAGTGGAGTGAAAAAGGAGAATATAATAAATTTAAATTTATGCACTAGTTGTAGAGCAGATGAATTCCACTCTTATAGAAAACATAATAAGGCATCAGAACGAATAGGAACGGTACTACAGATAAAATAGAGAGGAGCTTTTTAATGAATACTAAAGTGCTTGTTATAGACGATGAAATGCATATAGTTGAGCTATTAAAATTCAATTTGGAGGTGTCAAATTACGAAGTTAGTTATTCATATGATGGATTTGATGGATTTATAAAAGCTAAGGAAATTAAACCAGATTTAATACTTTTAGATTGGATGCTACCAAATATAAGTGGAATAGAAGTTTTGAGAAAAATAAGAAGTGATAAAGATTTAAAAAATATTCCTGTTATAATGCTTACTGCTAAAAATATGGAAAATGACAAGGTCGAAGGACTTGAAATAGGTGCTGATGACTATATAACTAAGCCATTTAGTATAAAGGAGTTGTTAGCTAGAATTAGTTCTGTGTTAAGAAGGTATAACTTGACTAGCTTAGGTGAAGAAAATAATATACTTACGACAGGTAATTTAAAATTAGATTTATCAAAGCATGAGGTCACTAAAGGTTCTGAAAAGATAGAGTTAACACTTAAAGAATTTGAATTGTTAAAATTATTAATTCAAAATAAAGGTAAAGTACTTTCAAGAAATTATCTTTTAGATAAAATATGGGGGTATGAATACTATGGAGAAACTAGAACAGTAGATGTCCATATAAGATATTTAAGAAAAAAAATAGAAGATGAAGATAAGTCAGAAAAGTATATAGAGACTATAAGAGGTGTTGGATATAAAATAGATTAAAAAGGTTATATTTTAGGAGTGTTATCTTGTGGAAGAATTAAATAGCATATATTTTTTTATTGTTATGTTATCAATAGCTATTGTGATATTATCTGTAAGATATACAATAACATTAAGAAAATATTTAAAAGAATTTATATATGTTTCAAAAAAAGTAAGTAATAATGAATACCATGCTAGACTTAACATATCAGCTAAAGGAGAGCTTGGAGAATTAGCCAGAAATTTTAATCATATGATAAAAAATATGGATAAAACATTAGAAGAAGTACAGTATAAACATCTACAGTTAAGGTCTATATTAAAGAGTATATCGCATGGAATTTTAGCTATAGATGTAAATGGAAATATACTTCTTATAAATGATGAAGCAAAAGAAATGATAAAAAGCGAACCAAATCAATTGGTAGAAGGACACAATATTAATGTTGTAATAAAAGAAGAAGAAATATTAAAGCAAATACTTAGATTTATTGGTTCTAAAGATAATGAAACTGCAAATATTACGACTAAAGACGATATAGTATATAAAATAAAAGTAGACCCAGTGTATCTTCAAAACACCAATAATGTAATAATAGGTTCTATAGTAAACATAGAAGATATTACTAAAAAAGTTAAGCTTGAAAATATGAGAAGTGATTTTGTCGCAAATGTAAGTCATGAACTTAAAACACCTCTAACATCTATAAGTGGATTTGTTGAAACACTAAAGTCAAATGAAAACATAGATGTAAATACTAGAAATAGATTCTTGGAAATAATAGAAAGTGAATCAGATAGATTAAAAAGATTGATTGATGATATATTATTATTATCATTCGTAGAAAATAAAGATACCCTTCTTATGGAAAATGTTGTGGTATATGATGTATTTAAAGAAGTATATGAAATAACACAACATTCAGCTAGAGAAAAAAATATAGAAGTCCTATATAAATGTGATGACAAATCAATAAGCATATTATCTAATAGAGATTATATAAAACAAGTATTTTTAAACTTAGTTGATAATGCTATAAAATACACTCAGGATAATGGGATTGTACAAGTTGTAGTTTTAAAAGATGAAGAAAAAATAGTAATTAAGGTTATAGATAATGGTGTAGGTATACCAAAAGAAGATGTAGAACGTATCTTTGAGCGATTCTATAGAGTAGATAAAGCAAGAAGTAGGGACGTAGGAGGAACGGGTTTAGGATTGGCTATAACTAAGCATATAGTTAAATCGCTAAATGGATGTATAAAAGTCAAAAGTGAGCTTGGTATTGGTAGTGAATTTATTGTTACAATACTACAAAAAAATTTCCTTAAATAGAAGGAAATTTTTTTTGTTTTTTGCACAAACTATATAAGAGAAGGAGCTGAGAAAATGGAAGAAAGTTTATTGAATGCAAATTTATTTAGACACTCTTTTATAGTTGCATTAGTTGTAGGAGTATTATGTAGAGGATTAGTTTTAAGAGTTACAGACAAACAGTACCCATCAAGACCACAAGATTATTTAGAACAGATAATAATATCAGGGCTTTCAGCTTCATTAGGTGCGATAGCATTGCCTGCACTTATAGATAAAGAGTTTTCAGCATTGACTTTTTTTGCAGTAGCAATACAACAATTTCAAGGACTTGCAGAACAAGAAAGAATAACATTAAAGAATATCGATAATGAAGAATTAGTTCCAAAAGGAGATGCTTATGTTGAAGAAATAGCCTCTACCTATGAATCTAGAAGTTATATAAGTCTCTTTTCTGCATTAGTATCTTCTATAGTTTATATTGTTTTTGCAAGAAAGTATGACCTTAGCTTTTTTTATTGTACAGTATTAGCTATTGTATCAGGAGCTCTTGTTGGTTTAATTTTTAGAAGGTTTTTAAGAAGAAATAGTATAGCAGACATAGCAGATATAGTTCCTGCAAAAATAAGCTTTGAAGGGCCTATTTTAACAGTAAATGGAGTAATAATAACTAATATAGGTCTAGAAAGTACAAGAGAAAAATATAAAAATGAATGCCTAGCTATAGAGGTTATACCAAGAGACTTAGGTGCATTTGGAATAGTAAATGATGTAGGGCAAAGACAAGCTATAATACATAATCTATTTATTCATATGGGTATAGATAAAGATGTAGATGAGGTTGATATTGTGGCTATATCTAAGACTAATCTAGAAAAAAGTACTGTGGTTATACCATATATGCCAATACTCAAAGATATAGATGTCATGATAGATGTAGTAAAGAGTACACCTATTATAGAAACATCAAAAGGGAAACAGAGTGATTTTTCTAGGAAGACTTTGTAGATTTACATGTAAAATTTTAGAATAAATATTTTAGGAGTGATTTAATGGATAGAGTATTTTTTGTTGCTGTTATTATTGGTATGACATCCAGAATTATAATGTTAAATTTAGACCAAAAACAGTACCCAACACAACCAAACGTTTTGCTATCTCAGCTTATATTAGCATTTGTCGCTTCTTCATTAGGAGCGTTATTAGTTCCAGCTCTTATAAATCGTTCTTATACATCTATAACATTTTTATCTCTAGCAGCAGAACAATTTAGACAAGTAAGAGCTAATAGAAGGAATACATTACAAAACTTAGAGGAAGTTCAACTTGTAAAGAGAGGCGCTGCATTTATAGAAGAGATAGCTAGAACTTATGAAGCAAGAAATTATATGTGTATAGTTACATCCTTTTTAACAATAGGATTGTATTATGTAATACTTGCAGAAACAAAGATAAGTGAAGGCGTAAGTTTGATAATAAGTTCGGTTTGTGGATTAGTATTAGCCTTTATACTAAAAAAACTCCTTACTAGAAAAAGTATTGGAGATATAGCTGATGTAATGCCTGCTGAGATTAGTTTTGTGAATGAGTCGATATTGAAGGTAGGAGATTTAAAAGGGATAACAAATATAGGTCTAAAAAGTGATAGAGAAGTATATATTAATAGAGGTGTAGGAATACAAATAATTCCTAAAAATAAAGATTATGCTAATGCTGGAATATTATTTGATTCAGGTCAAAGACAAGCAATAGTATACAATATATATTCAAGGTTAGGTTTATATGGAGATTATGGAGAACCTTCATTTGTACCATTACCTAGAAGAAATAAGGATGATGAAAGTATAATGATTGCTTATTTACCAATAGATAAGAATGTAGAAAAAGTAATGGAAGCTGTAAAGTCATGTCCAATACTTTCAAGTTCTAAAGGTAAAAACTTATCCCTAAAAAATTATAAAATAGGAAAGAAAGGAAGTGCATAAGATGGGAATGGATATAGGTTTAAACGAATATACCCTAGCTATAGTTACTTTAGATAAGAATATGAAAAATGGTGGAGGTTGCCCAATATTTTATGCAAACGATGAGAAAGACTTACAAAATAAGGCAATGTTGATGTCTAAGTGTGTAGGTGGAATGGTTCATGATATGACAAATGGAACGTTAATCATAGTAAAACATTAAGGTTATAAAATATTTCTAACAACAAATAGTATTCAAATTTTTAAAATACTTAAATTTGAATATTATTTGTTTTAATCTTTTTTATAGCTAGTTACTTATATTGACTATTAGAATTAAAATGTGTTATTATGACATGAAATGCTTAAAAATGCTATTATAAAATATAATAAACTTACAAACTGTATATGAAAATATATTATAATAAGCTTTGATGAATACAAAAGAGTGGTGAAAAAATTGGAAGTAAATGTAAAAAAAATAAATAACATTATAAGTAAGGTTTACAAAGATAGTATTGCAGAAGAAATGGGTATAGAAATAGGAGATTTACTTATATCTGTGAATGAACAGCCAATACATGATATAATAGAGTATAGATTCTTACTAAGTGATGAATATCTAGAAGTAGAAATACAAAAAAAAGATGGCGAAGTCTACATATACGAGATAGAAAAAGACTATGACGAAGATTTGGGTGTTGAATTTACAAATCCAATAATTGACCAAGCTAAAAGTTGTAGAAATAAATGTATGTTTTGTTTTATAGACCAGTTGCCAGAAGGAATGAGAGAAACTCTTTATTTTAAAGATGATGATTCGAGACTATCTTTTTTGCAAGGGAATTTTGTTACACTTACAAATATGAGCGAAGAAGATATAAATAATATCATTAAATATAGAATAAGTCCTATAAATATATCTGTGCATACGACTAACCCAGAATTAAGACAAAAAATGATAAGTAATAAATTTGCAGGAAAATTATATGGTATAATGAAGAGATTGGCAGATGCTCATATAGAAATGAACTGTCAAATTGTTTTATGTCCAGGTATAAATGATGGAAAAGAATTAGAGAGAACAATAAGAGAATTAGCTCAACTTTATCCATACGTAAATAGTGTTGCTATAGTACCAGTTGGAATTACAAAACACAGAGAAAATTTAGCAAACCTAGACATATTTGATAGTGAAGGTGCAAGTAGGACGATAGAACAGATACACAATATGCAAAAAAAATATCTTAATGAAATAGGGACTCGATTTGCCTTTTTATCAGATGAATTTTATATATTATCTAATAGAGAGTTACCTACATATGAAGAATATGAAGGTTTTTTACAGTTTGAAGATGGTGTAGGAATGATACGTAAGTTAAAATCAGAAATCGAAGAATATTTAAATACATTACCAGAAAAAATTCTTAAAAAAGAGAAAAGAGTTTCAATAGCTACTGGTCATTCTGCATATGAATTCATACAGAGTATGGCAGATGCTATGATGGACAAGTTTAAAAATCTTCAGGTAGATGTGTATGAGATAAAAAATAAATTTTTTGGAGAGACAATAACTGTATCAGGTCTTTTAACAGCTAAAGATTTAAGAGAGCAACTTGAAAATAAAGAATTAGGAGAAGCTCTTTATATAACAAGAAGTATGCTAAAAGCAGATGAAGAAATTTTCTTAGATAATATTGAATTAAATCAATTAGAAGAACTTATGAAAATAAAAATTATCCCATGTTTGAATGAAGGAAAAGACTTTGTGGATAAAATTTTAAAATAGAAAACAAAAGATGGAAGGAGAAACAACATGAGTATAAGTAGGCCAGTTGTAGCTGTAGTTGGGAGACCAAACGTTGGTAAGTCTACAATATTTAATAAATTTGCAGGAAAAAGGATATCGATAGTTGAAAATACACCTGGAGTTACAAGGGATAGAATATTTGCTGAAGTAGAGTGGTTAGATAAGTATTTTACATTAGTAGATACAGGAGGAATTGAACCTGATAGCGAAGACATAATATTATCTCAAATGAGAAGTCAAGCTATGCTTGCAATGGACATGTCACATGTAATACTTTTTATAGTTGATGGTAAGGCTGGAATAACAGCAGCTGATAAGGAAATTGCACAGTTACTTAGAAAGACAAAAAAACCAGTAATATTAGTAGTTAATAAGATTGATAGTCAGAGTCAATTTGACAATATATACGATTTTTATGAATTAGGATTTGGAACTCCTTTTGCAGTTTCAGGAGCTAATAGTATGGGATTTGGAGATTTATTAGATGAGATAGTTGAAAATTTTCCAGCAGGATTAGATACAGAGTATGAAGAAGATATAATAAGAGTAGCTATAACAGGTAAACCAAATGCAGGTAAAAGTTCTATACTTAACAAAATACTTGGAGAAGAAAGAGTAATTGTAAGTCCGATTGCGGGTACTACTAGAGATGCAATTGATACTTATTTTGAAAAAAATGGACAGAAATTCCTTTTGATAGATACAGCAGGGCTTAGAAGAAAAAGTAAAATATATGAGACAATAGAAAAATACAGTGTAATAAGAGCCATGAGTGCTGTAGATAGAGCAGATGTAGTATTAATTGTAATAGATGCCTTAGAAGGTGTAACAGAACAAGATACAAAAGTTGCTGGTATAGCACATGATGAAGGTAAAGGATGTATATTTGTAATCAATAAATGGGATTTAATAGAGAAAGATAATAAGACTATGAGTAATTACACAAAAGATATAAAAGAAAAATTCCCATTTATGATGTATGCTCCAATTGTGTTTGTTTCTGCAAAGACTAATCAGAGAATGAATAAGATATTGGATACAGTTGAGTATGTATCAAATGAACATTCTAAGCGAATATCGACTTCAGCATTAAATGAGGTAATTGGAGAAGCAGTAATGTTAAATCAACCACCGTCTGATAAAGGTAGAAGGTTAAAAATTTACTATGGAACTCAAACAGATATTAGACCTCCTAAGATTACATTGTTTATAAATGATAAGGACTTAACTCATTTTTCATATCAAAGGTATCTTGAAAATAAGATAAGAGAAAACTTTGGATTTGAAGGAACTTCCATAAAATTTGAGTATAGACAAAAAAATAAGAAATAAATATTTAAAATATAACTAAAAGGGGGAATTTCAGTGGAGATATTTAGTTATATAATTATCGCTGTTGTTGCATATCTTTTAGGCAATATATCGACTTCATACATAGTTGCAAAGCGAATTGCTGGAGTTGATATAAGGACTCAAGGTTCAGGTAATGCAGGTTCAACAAATGTACTTAGAACACTTGGAAAAAGAGCAGGAGCAATGACATTTTTAGGAGATGTTCTTAAAGGTGTAATGGCTGTGTTAATATCAGAGCTTGCAGCAAGATTAGTTGGTATAGATACTCTTTTAGCTGGATATCTGGCAGTTATATGTGTTGTAGCAGGTCATAATTGGCCAGCAGTTTTAGGGTTTAGAGGAGGTAAAGGTGTTGCAACTTCGTTAGGGGCAATGCTTGCTGTAAATCCAGTAATAACACTAATGTGTCTAGCAGTATTTATATTGGTGGTAGTTATAACAAAGTATGTTTCATTAGGTTCTGTCGTAGGAATCGGATGTTCACCAATATTTATGATTATAGTAAAAAATAAAGCTGGTTTAATAGTAGCTTTGTTTTTAACTGCATCAGTAATATACAATCATAGAGCAAATATAAAGCGATTATTAAATGGGACAGAGAGAAAGATTGGTCAAAAGAAAGAATAGTAAATATATTATACTCAGGTGGTGTTAAACATGGAGAAAGTATGTGTATTAGGTACTGGAAGTTGGGGAAGTGCATTAGCTTTAGGTCTTGCAAAAAAAGGTAACGATGTGAGTATGTGGACTCGAAAAGATGAACAAGCTAAAAAAATAAATAGGACTAAAGAAAATACAGACTATTTACCAGGAGTATTATTTCCAAATAATATAACTATAAGTACTGACATAGACAAAACTATAAAAGATTGTAAAGTGATAATTTTAGCAGTTCCATCACAGGCTGTAAGGAGTACTTGTCAAAAAATAAAACCATTTATAAAAGAGGGACAAGTTATTGTTAATGTGGCAAAAGGTCTTGAAAAAGGTACTGGACTTAGATTATCTCAAGTCTGTGAAGAAGAATTACCACAAAATCCATATGTAATACTATCTGGACCATCTCATGCTGAAGAAGTAGCAAGAGAAATCCCTACTACAGTAGTAGTAGCTTCTGAAGATTTAAAAATAGCACAGATGATACAAGACTTATTTATGAGCCCTAAGCTTAGAGTTTATACGAATCCAGATATAGTTGGAGTAGAACTTGGAGGAGCATTAAAAAATATTATAGCCTTTGGAGCCGGAATATGTGATGGATTAGGATATGGTGATAATGCAAAAGCTGCTCTTATGACAAGAGGTATTAGTGAAATGAGTAGACTTGGAATTGCTATGGGAGCTAATGTGTCTACATTTGCAGGTCTTTCAGGTATAGGAGATTTAATTGTTACTTGTACAAGTATGCATAGTAGAAATAGAAGAGCTGGTATACTTATAGGTCAAGGTATGAGCCTAGAAAATACTTTAAAAGAAGTAAAGATGGTTGTAGAAGGTATAACTGCTACCGAAGTAGCACATGATGTAGCTGAAAAATTGAATATAGACATGCCAATAACTAATGCTATATATTCTGTAATAAACAAAGGTTCAGATCCTAAGGAAGTTGGAATAGAACTAATGATGAGAAGTAAAAAGCATGAAATGGAAGAAGTCGTTTTAGGTGATGAGATATAAGTCATTGTAATACAAAATAAAAAAATAATAAATTTGTTTTAGCCCTCTTTAATATAAAGAGGGCTATTTTAATTTTATATAGCATAGTCTATGTATATACAGTATAATAAATTATTTTATATGCAATTTATAGTTATCATGATTGTCATTATATCTTTTTAATATAATGGATTTTAATAAATTTAATTCACCTTAAAGTTTACCAGTTTCTGTATGTAGGGGAAATTAATATTGCTAGTCTTTATTTTTCTATTTTAAGAATATTAACCCCTAACTCTAAATATAATTTAATAAGATTAGATGTATAGGAGGAATAATATGAATAATAACATATACGAAGATATATCCAAAAGGACTCAGGGGGATATATATATTGGAGTAGTGGGTCCTGTAAGAACAGGAAAATCAACTTTTATAAGAAAATTTATGGAAAAGTTGGTTATACCAAACATAGACAATGAGTTTAAGAAGGATAGAACAAGAGATGAGATACCTCAAAGTGGCTCAGGTAAAACTATAATGACAGTAGAACCAAAATTTGTACCAGCAGATGGCGTAGAAATTAAAATAAAAGACACAGTATCTCTGAAAGTAAGAATGGTAGATTGTGTTGGATACATAGTTGAAGGAGCTTTAGGGCATGAGGAAGGTGGAAAACAAAGATTGGTATCAACTCCTTGGTCACAAGAAGCTATGACATTTGAAAAGGCAGCAGAAATAGGAACTAAAAAAGTTATAAAAGACCATTCTACAATAGGAGTAGTTGTGTTGACAGATGGTTCAGTTACTGGTATTGACAGAAAAAGTTATGTAGAGCCAGAAGAAAGAGTTATACAAGAATTAAAAAGCCTTAAAAAACCATTTGCTGTTGTTTTAAATACACTAAGTCCAAAAAGTGAGGAAACAAGTATGCTTAGAAATGAATTGGAAGAAAAGTATGAAGTTCCAGTTCTTCCAATGAATGTAGTTGAAATGGAAGAAGATGATATAGAGGAAGTTATGGAAGCTGTATTGTATGATTTCCCACTTACAGAAATAAGAATTAATTTACCTAAATGGGTTGAAGGTCTAGAAAGAAATCACTGGATAAAAAGTAGCATAATAACAACATTAAAACAAAGTATTATAGATATAGGAAAAATAAGAGATATAGAAGGAATTATGCAAGGATTTTCTGAGTTAGAGTTTTTGGAGGATACAGGTGTTGATAATGTAGAGTTAGGAGAAGGCGTTATAAATATTGATTTACAGACAAAGCAAGATTTATTCTATAATGTTCTTGAAGAAAAGAGTGGATTTAAAATTGAGGGAGATTATCAATTGCTTAGTCTAATAACTAGATTATCTAAGGTTAAGAATGAGTATGATAAAATAGAAAGTGCTTTAGTAGATGCTAAGATAAAAGGATATGGAGTAGTAGCTCCTTCTCTAGAAGAACTTAGTTTAGAGGAACCAGAAATAATGAAACAAGGAAAACAATATGGTATCAAGCTAAGAGCTAATGCACCATCACTTCATATTATAAAGGCAGATATATCTACAGAAGTTTCTCCAATAGTTGGTAATCAGAATCAAGGTGAAGAGATGATAAAATATCTTATGGAGGTGTTTGAAGAGCAACCAGCAGATTTATGGGAATCAAATATGTTTGGTAAGTCACTTCATGATTTAGTGAAAGAACAATTACAGAGTAAATTGTATACTATGCCAGAAGAGATAAGAGTTAAGATGCAAAAGACTCTACAAAAAATTGTAAATGAAGGAAGCTCTAATATTATAACTATTTTATTATAAGAATATAAGCTACTTATTAAAGTTAAACGATTGTTTACTTTATTAAGTAGCTTTTTATTTATAAAAATTGACAACAAGTGCTAATTATGGAAAAATTATATATATAAGATACATTTTTCAACATTATTATATTAAAATATTAGGAGTAAAAGATGAAGAAGTCTGAAATATTTATTTTTGTAAGCATAATAATACTCTGCTTTGTAATTTCTCCAAACAAGGTGTCTGGACAAGAGGATAATTGTTTTGAAGATTTTGAAAGGTGGGTTCAAGAAAATAAAAATAACAAAGAAGAAATAGTTTATACTCTTCCTTGTGATATGGTAATAGACGAAGAGTTTAGATTTTATATTCCTCATGACAGTAATTTTACAATAGATACCAACAAATGTAAAATACTGATAAAAAATCATGGAAGATTTATTATTGATGATAATGAACTAAATATAATAGGTGAAGGAGGAAAAGAAGGAGTAATACATATAGAAACTGGTGGAAGTATAAGTATCGGTATAAATAACATAATTGCTACTGATGGGACAGCCTTATACGTTGAAGAAGGAGGAGACTTATATATTAAATCATCCTATGAATCTGTTGAAAAAATAAAGGCAAATGGAAAAGATGCAATAGGAATTTATACTGAAAATGATATTAGAATATTAAATAAGGATATTGAAGTGAATGGAGAGAGTGCTATAGGTGTTTATTCTAAAGGTGATGTTGAGATAGAAGAATCTTCAATAAAAGCTTATAGTAGTAGCAAAGAAAATGGATTATTAAGAGCTAATAATAAGGCTGCACAATCAATTGTATCAGAAAGCAAGAAAGTTTATATAATTGATAACTCTAATGAGCTTATACCAGCTATATCTGAAGATTCTGGCTATAATATTATAACATGTTGCCATAGGGGAATTGATGTATTTAGTGAAGAAATAAAAGTAAGTAAAGATGATAAAATAGAAGATATAAAATTTCCGAAAGATATGGTATTAGAAACATCTAGTGGTAATCAACTTGATATAGATGTAGAATGGGATTTTACTGGTTATTATGAAAAGTTAAAAAAAGAAGAAATTTTTAGTATAACAGGAAAGTTTAAAATAGAAACATTAAATAGAGAAAAAATTGTAATAAATGATGATGTTGTTCCTATTTTGGACATATCTGTTGCAGAGAAAAAACCAATAGATAATTTGGAATTAGATTATCAAAACACAAGAGATGGATATGTAGCTGTTTTGTATTTTGATATGCCATACAATGCAAATAAAGTTTTTGTTGAATATTCAGCAGATGGAATCAATTGGACATCTGAGGAACAGGAAGATATTAGAGACCAAGCTATACTTTTTTTTGAAGATTTTAAGCTACGTTGTTTTAGAGTAAGAGTGGAAGGCGGATTAAAAGAAGGTTATTCAAATATGGTTTTTAAACCAGGATTTATAATGGGTGGTGGTGACAATCAAGAGACACCAGATGATGAACGGGGAAATGATGATATTGATGGTGACCGTGGCGGTGGTGGTAGAGATGACCCAGATAGAGAAAATGATGAATTTGATTTAGATGATAATAAGAAAAATGATAATTCCACTGAAGAAATACCTGAAGATTCTAACAATATAACAAATTTCAATAATGAAGAAAAAGATAATATTCACCAAGAGGATGAAAAAAATGATAAGTCTAATGAAGATATTATAGAGAAAGATAAAGAAACTAATAAGACTAATATCAATAACAGAGATAATGATATTAAGAATGATGAATTAACTATTATAGATAAGTATGAGAATAGTTTAATTCAAATATTAAAAAGAGATTATGAAGAAAATCAGGAAAGTAAAAATACGACTGATAGTAAAAAAATATCAAATGAAAAAGAGACTTTTAAATTAGATAAATTTAATAATAGCTCAAACTCTACTTCTAATTCACATAGTAAAACTCAGAATTTTCAAGGTAGGAGTGTTATTTGGGGTGGAATTATAGTATCAGTTATGTCATTTTCAATAGTAGTAGTAAATCCTGGTATCATAAAATATGTAGATAAATTTATAAAACATAAAAAATAGACAGAATCGTTTAAAGCATTTTAAGCTTATTAAAAAATTAATAGGAGAACAATATGAATAAAATAAATAAAATTTTTCTTCTTATAAATTTATTAACTATAATTTTTATAATTTTACCAAGTAAGAGTTTCTCACAAGAAAATAATTGTTTAGAAGATTTTAAAAATTGGGTTGTAAAAAATGAAGATAATAAGAAAGAAATAGTTTATACTCTTCCTTGCGATATGATAGTAGATAATTATTTTGAATTTAGTATTCCATATGGAACTAATATTACAATAGATACAAATAAATATAAGATACTTATAAAAGATAAAGGACATTTTAATATTAATGGAAACAAGCTAAATATAATTGGAGAGGGTGGAAGTGAAGGAGTAATACATGTAGAAAAGGGAGGAAAATTAAATATAGGAATAGATAATATAGTTGCATTAAATGGAACTGCGTTATATGTTGAAAAAGATGCAAATTTGAGTATAGATAAATATTATGAGGAGATTGGAAATATAAAAGCAAATGGAGAAAATGCAATAGGAATTTATTCGGAAAATGATATTAGAGTAGATTATAAAACAATTGAAGCTGATGGAGAAAATGCAATAGGAATTTATTGTAAAGGAGAAGTCGAAATAGAAGATACCTCAATAATTATACATAGTGGTAATAAGAAGCAAAATGTATTATTGGAAAATAAAAAAGTTAAGTCGATTGTATCAGAAGCAAATAAGATTTATATTATTGGAGAACAGAATACAATTACTCCAGATATACCTCAGAATAAGAATTACGAGATAGTAAATTGTAACTATAGAGGGATTAGAGCTTTTGAAAAAGAAATGAACATATCAAAAGAGGATAAAGTAGAAGATATAATATTACCAGATAAAGTACGTTTAAGAACTTCTAGTATGAACTCTATAGATTTAGATGTTGAGTGGGATTTATCAAACTATTATAATGATTTAAATAATAATACAGAGTTTATTATAATAGGTAAATTTAAAGAAGAAGATTTAAATGAGAAGAACATAATTGTAAACAATGATGTTATTCCTGTTTTACATGTCTATATTGTTAATAAAGAACCTATAGATGATTTAGAAGTATCTTTCTTAAATTTTAAAAATGGTTATCTAGCTACATTAGATTATAGTATGCCATATAGTGCTAAAAAAGTATTTGTGGAATATTCAGAGGATGGTGTAAATTGGGTAAGTGAAGAATTAGAGAATATTAGTAATCAGGTTATGCTTGATTTTGGAGATTTCAAGTTACGATGTTTTAGGATAAAGGTAGAAGGTGGATTGAAAGAAGGTTATTCAAATGTGTTTTTAAAGCCTGGATTTGTAATGGGAGGAGGAGGTAATCAAATTACACCAGATGATGAACAAGAAGTCGATGATGATAGTGGAGACCGTGGAGGTGGAGGTAGAGATGACCCAGATAGAGAAGACAATAAGGTTAATTCAGGTGTAAATAATAAAAATAACAATAATACTGATGAGCAAAGACCATTAGATTCAAGTAATGTCATAGAAGATAATGGAGAAGAAAAAAATAATAATCAACAAGATGAAGAAAATAATAAGTCACATGAAAAACATACTGAAATAGATAAAGAAGTACACAAAGAAAAGAGTGAAGAGAATATCAATAATAAAGTTAAAAATAATAATTTAATTGAAAAAAATAAAATTGAAAATAATTTAGAACAAGACCTAAAAGAAGTTTATAAGGAAAATAATGAACTTTCTAAAAATACATATAATGATAAAGTAATTTTAAGTAAGACAGATGGTATTGAAGTAAATAATTCTAATGATAAACTAAAATCTATTTCAAAGCCATATGATAAGACTCAGAGTTCTAAAAGTGAGCTTATAATTGGAGTTGAAATCATAGTTTTAACCATGTTATTTTCAGTAGTAGTAATAAATAGGGATATTATAAAATATATAGATAAAATTATAAGATTAAGAATTAATAAATAAAATACATTAAAGAGACATAATTTTACTTGACAGAATAATCAAATAGGAGAAAAAAATGAATAAAAAAAATAAGATATTTCTTCTTATAACTTTATTAGTAAGTATTTTTATAATTTTACCAAAGAAGAGTTTTTCGCAAGAAGACAATTGTTTGGATGATTTTAAAAACTGGATTGTAAAAAATGAAGATAATAAGAGAGACATAGTTTATACTCTTACATGTGATATGGTAATAGATAATTATTTTGGATTTAGTGTTCCAAATGGAGCTAATGTCACAATAGATACAAACCAATATAAAATACTTATAAAAGATAAAGGTAATTTTAATATTAGTGGTAATAAGTTAAATATAATTGGAGAAGGAGGGAATGAAGGTGTAATACATGTAGAACGGGGAGGAAAATTAAATATAGGAATAGATAATATAGTTGCACTGAATGGAACTGCTTTATATATAGAGAAAGAAGCTGAACTAGTTCTAGCTACATATTATGGAAAGACTGGAAATATACGTGCAAGTGGAGATAATGCAATAGGAATTTATTCAGAAAATGATATTAAAGTAGAATCTAGAATAATTGAGGTTAATGGAAAAGATGCTGTAGGTATTTACTGTAATGGAGAGGTGGAAATAGAGGATACATCAGTAATTGTTAATAAGAATAACCAACAAAATACAATAGAAAATAATACAAAAGGCGAATCAATTGTATCAAAAACTAAGATTGTTTATATCATTGGTGATGGGAATGTAATAATGCCAGACATACCACAAGATGAAGATTATAATATTATAAGATGTAATCTTAGAGGCATTAGTGTATTTGAAGAGGAATTGATATTAACAAAAGATGATAAAATTGAGGATGTAGAACTCTCAAAAGAAGTAAGTCTAAAAACTTCAAGTGGAAAAATTGCAAATATAAATGTAGAGTGGGATTTATCAAATTACTATACTGATTTAAACAAAAATCTAGAGTTTATTATAAGAGGTAAATTTGATGAAAATATTCTAAATGAAAAAAATATAGTATTAAATCAAGATGTTTTTCCAGTTATAAATATCTCTATTAGAAATAAGGAGCCTATAAATAATTTAGTTGTGTATTTTAGAAACCGAGAATATGGTTATACAGCTGCCTTAGATTATGACATGCCATATAATGCAAAAAAGGTATTTGTGGAATATTCTGATGATGGTATAAATTGGATAAGCAGTGAACTAGAGTATATTACAAATCAAGCCACAATTGATTTTGAAGATTTTAAGTTGAGATGTTTTAGAGTAAAAGTGGAAGGTGGATTAAGAGATGGGTATTCAAATATATTTTTAAAACCTGGATTTGTATTAGGAGGGGGGAATAATCAGATTACACCAGATGATGAACAAGAAAATGAAGATGCTGGTGGTGACCGTGGAGGAGGAGGAAGAGATGACCCAGATAGAGAAGAAGATAATAATGGCAATCTAAATAATGACAATAAAGATAATAATAGTAGTAATGATGAAAAAACTCCTAATACTCCAAATGACAACAATATAGAATCTGATTCTAGCAGTACTACAAGTAAGAATCCTCCAAAGGATAACGATGATAATAATATAACTAATGATAAAGAAAAAGACGAGATTTTAAAAAATGAAGATGAGTTAAAAAATGAGGATAAATCTAACAAAAGTTTTATCTTAAAAAATGATAATAAAGGCTTAAAACAAAAAACTGTATTTAGCACTAATAATCAATCATATTTTTATAATGAAGGTTTTTATAATGACAATTTAGATATGAATAATAATCAATCAAAAATAAATAATCAAGTAAATCACAATAATGAAAATAAAGATGAAACTAACTCTAAGTTATCACCTAAAAAATATAGCATTGGGAAAGAGCGTTTCATTTTAATTGGAGTGTTAAGTTTAACTATGTTTTGCTCTATATTGATTGTAAATCCTGGTACAAGAAAAAGTATAATTAGATTCATAAAAATAAAAAAATAATTTTTAGAAAGGTATTGCTTATCAAATTATGAGTTTGTTAAGTAATACCTTTCATTATTATGAAAACTATATATTGTTATCAATAAAATGTACAATACATATAATTTGACTAAATAGTATAAAAATAATAGAATATTGAAAAAAAATTGACAAATGAAGGTATAGGTATTAAAATATATTAAATATATACATAAAAAGTGATTTACTAACAAATAAATGAAATATATGCTAATAAAAAGTTCAATTTGTAAAAATGTAAGATTTATAAAAAAATAAGGGAGGATATTATCATGAGAGCAATTTTAACAGTAATTGGAAAGGACAAACCAGGTATAGTAGCAGGAATCAGTGATGAGTTATTCAAGCAAAATATTAACATAGTAGATATTTCACAAAAGATATTACAAGAGTATTTTACAATGATTATGATAGTTGATTTAGAGAAAGCATTAAACTCTTTTGAGCAAACGGTTGAAGACTTAATAAAAAGAGGAAAAGAATTATCAGTAGATGTAAAAATTCAAAGAGAAGAAATATTTAACTCAATGCATAATCTGTAAAAAACAGTAATAGGGAGGTGATAATAGTGAATGTAGGAAATATACTTGAGACAATCAAAATGATAGATGAAGAACAATTAGATATAAGAACTATAACTATGGGGATTTCTTTATTAGATTGTATAGACCCTGATGGAGATAAGGCTAGAGAGAAAATATATAACAAGATTATGAATTCTGCTAAAGACTTAGTAAAAGTTGGAAAAGAAATAGAGCGTGAATATGGTATTCCAATTGTAAATAAGAGAGTATCAGTAACTCCAATATCTATTATTGCAGGTGCAACAGATGAAAGTGACTATGTAAAGTTTGCACAGACATTAGATAAAGCTGCAGAGGATTTAGGTATAGATTTTATAGGTGGATTCTCAGCATTGGTTCAAAAAGGGTATACAAAGGGTGATAAGATATTAATTAAATCAATTCCAAAAGCCTTGGCAAGTACAAACAAGGTATGTGCTTCAGTAAATGTAGGTTCTACAAGATGTGGTATAAATATGGATGCAGTAAAAGAAATGGGAGAAATTATAAAAGAAACTGCAGAATTAACGAAAGATGCAAAGGGATTTGGTTGCGCAAAACTAGTAGTATTCTGTAACGCAGTTGAAGATAATCCATTTATGGCAGGAGCTTTCCATGGTGTTGGTGAAGCTGATAGGATAATAAATGTCGGTGTAAGTGGTCCTGGGGTTGTTAAAAGAGCCTTAGAAAAGGTAAAAGGAGAGCCATTTGATGTTGTAGCAGAGACAGTTAAGAAGACTGCCTTTAAAATTACAAGAGTTGGACAATTGGTAGCAAAAGAAGCTTCTAGTAGACTGGATGTACCATTTGGAATAATAGACCTATCATTAGCACCTACACCAGCTATTGGAGACTCAGTGGCAAATATATTAGAAGAAATGGGTCTTGAAGTTGTTGGTACTCATGGTACTACAGCAGCGTTGGCTCTTTTAAATGATGCTGTTAAAAAAGGTGGAGTCATGGCTTGCTCACATGTTGGAGGTCTAAGTGGTGCATTTATACCAGTATCAGAAGATGCGGGTATGATTGATGCTGTTATCAAAGGTGCTTTGAGCATAGATAAGCTTGAAGCAATGACTGCTATTTGTTCTGTAGGTCTTGATATGATAGCTGTTCCAGGAAGTACTACAGCAGGTACACTGGGAGCTATGATAGCTGATGAGGCAGCAATAGGTATGATTAATAATAAAACTACAGCAGTTAGAATTATACCAGCTCCAGGATGTGACGTAGGTGATATGGTGGAATTTGGTGGTCTTTTAGGGCGAGCACCAGTAATGCCTATAAATACAAATTCGTCTGAGTTATTTACTCAAAGAGGAGGAAGAATTCCAGCTCCTATACATTCATTTAAAAACTAAGTATGTTTACATATAGTAATATTTAAATAAATATTTAGAAGATTGAATTAAAGATATTCATATATTAAAAAATTATAATTAA
>NZ_JBJOCA010000016.1:0-94226 GCF_045898275.1 Clostridioides sp. GD02404 | reverse complement strand
ATTCTATCCTATCTCTACATATAAGTTTCCCTATATGCTGACTATTTTAGCTACTAACTCACGACTAAAGTCACAAGTGTGCGTAGCTATTTTTTAATCAAATGTTTCTGAATCTTTATTTTCAGCTATTTTTACAACATCTAATATTGTATCTTCTTCTGTTGATATTAAGTTTTTGATATCTTTACTGTTTAACATTACTTTACTCTTAGGGTCTTCGTTTCTAGGTCTAATGTTGTGATTTGCTAAATCTATTATCCTTTGAGGAATTTTTTCATGGGGGGTCTTCATCAGCAAAAGTAAATGGTACACATACTTGAAAAATCATTAATACTGATATTACAAATGGTACAAGTTTTTTTAATTTCATAAGAACACCTCCTTGTTTATATAAATTATAATATAAATATTCAGAATTTTAAATCTTTTTCTAGAATAGATATATTTTTTGATATTTAATATATTATCATTAAATTTTATTACATATATTTGTAGTATTTTAGATACTCTTTGTACTTATGTTACTGATATACTTTGATTAAGAAAAATAAACCTTACATGAGTTGGTGATTATTTATGAAAAATATTTTAAAGACTTCTTTTCCCACTATGTTAGGTTTTTGTATTGTAGCCTTCTTATGAATTTATTTTTGCAAAAGAAATAAGCTTTAATAAAATTAAACTATTTACGTTTTTATTTGTGGAGGTGCTTATAAGTACTCTAATTCACATAATATTTTACTATTTAAATAAAAATAGATAAAGCTAAATGATTTTTTTAAAATTTTCACCTTAATAAATTATATTTTAAAGGAGGTCTTTTCTATGAAACTTTGGAATACCTATCTTATACTTATTGGAATAGGAATTATAATATTAACTACAATAATATCTTTAATTAAACCTAAAACTAGTTTTTGCAGTGAAAAATATTTTAATAAATTAGAATCAATGTATGGAAATATATATAGAAAAAGAATTGTTAAACTAGAAGTACTTTCTCGCTATGTAATGGGTCTTGAATATATAGTAATAGGTTTATTCACAAGAAAATTAGATATTACAATAATAGCAATGATATTAATAGCTATTATAACAACTCGGCTTGGCCTACCCATTTTCAAGCATTGCAACTATTTCAATTGGATTTTTAACTCACTATATCTGCAATAAGAAGCATCATATAAGTTAAGTAAGAGTGTCTTGAATGAGACTTCTCTTATCTTCTCCCCTTATTTTTTAATGTCAAATTCACCTAAATTCACTATATCAACAGTTTCAAATCTTTTTTCTTTTTTAATAGATAAAGAATCTTGTGGATTAACTGGAAAATGGAAATATATTTTTTCTTTTCCATTTTTTAGGTGTATGTCTATTCCCAAATTATCACTTACTTTTATTTTTTGTATAAAAAAATACCTACCTTTTGAGTAAGTACTTACTATATTCACCTCCCTTATCAATGTTGGGAGGATAATTTTTTGATACATGAACTCCACTCTATAAATTGTAGATTCCATCTTCTTGCTAAAAATATTATAACATATGTATTTACATGTTTTTCCTATATATTGTTTTTTATAATATTATTACATCCTTTTAATTTGAAAAACACCTACTATTTAAGTAAGTGTTTTTAGTATTTTTAATTTTAAATCCACATAGTTAATATAAAACAATCGAAGATACAGCTCTAAAAGCTGTTTGAAAAATATTTACATACCACATAGTTAATATAAAACTCGGATTTACAAAAGACATTATAAAAGATTTTAATATATTTACATACCACATAGTTAATATAAAACGTGTTGGTTGCTCCTGTGTTGGATTTACATACCACATAGTTAATATAAAACCGTCTAGATGTTATAATGTAATTAACAAATAAAACAATTTACATACCACATAGTTAATATAAAACCCGATATTCCTATAGTTGGTATTGATTTTAAACCTTATTTACATACCACATAGTTAATATAAAACGAAATATAAGGAGTATCAGATACAACATTCGTGGGATAATTTACATACCACATAGTTAATATAAAACTTCAGAACTTTTAGCAATGCAACAGGATGTAGCGTCATTTACATACCACATAGTTAATATAAAATTTTAAGGAGGTTTTGAATTTGATTTATTTTTATTCATTTACATACCACATAGTTAATATAAAATTCAACCAAGCAGTTAAAGTTGCAAACATCAATTTAATATTTACATACCACATAGTTAATATAAAATCTAGTTATCAAAGCTGCTTAAAGCTTTTTTTATAATATTTACATACCACATAGTTAATATAAAATTTGCAGATTTGTTAGGTCTTAGTTTATTTGGCTTTATTTACATACCACATAGTTAATATAAAATCCCAAAATAAACTTAGCATTTCCAATACTTACATATATACAACTCTCTTAAATTTGCAGTGCGCGGATAGTCGTGCAATTGATAACACTTATCATACACTCTCAATGCCTTATGTTTCAACTGTTAAACTATACTTAAACAGAAAAATCGCACGCTGCAAAACTCTTATATTTTTATTATATCATAAATAGATTATTTTTGAATATTTGTACCAATTTATAATTTAATAAAAATAAACATTTTTTTAATAAACTCTGAAAATTTTTTTCACTTGTTATAAAATATAATTAAGTAATTAATTCAAACTAACTCAAAGGATGGTGCTCTTATGGATACTAAGTCAGCCTTCATAAGAAAAAAATTAAAAACAGAAGAGATATAATAAAACATCAAAATCAAAGAGAACATTATCAGCACCTGAAGAACTAATAAGTTTATTAAAAGAAAAAAGCTAAAACAAAGCAAATTAAAATTACAAGGAATATTAAAAAATGAATTAGACCTAATATGTCTAAACTCTAAACTCAAACCTTAGACTCAAGCAAAATTTCGTATGCCTTTCAAAATATTATTAAAAAATAATAATCTTTGAGATATTAAATATACATGAATTAAAACATACAAATGCACGCTTAATTCTTCTAGATGGAACCAACTTAAAAATAATTTCTGAAAGATTAGGACATACAGATATAAAAATAACTATGAATAGATATTCTCACATTTTATATGAAATGGATAAAGAAGCATATGAGAATATAAGTAATCTTCTCTTTAAATAAGGTTCAATTTTATGTCAGTAAAATGTCAGTTAGCATTATATTTTTATTAAATATCAGCTAAATTCCAGTAGAATGTATCTTAGGAGATAATAGCAAACAACTGCATTTCACTACTATTTACTATTATATAATAGAATTTATATCTTAGATTTGATATAATACATATGGTAAAATTTTAATTTATAAAACCAAAATATGACCTACATATATTAAAATTAACAAATTTAAAACTAAGGAGACTTATATGTTAAAAGCAATAAAAGGAAATATAATTTTCACAAAAACTTCAGATGCTTTCACAGTATTTGAAAATAGTTACATTATACTAGACAAAGGTAAAGTAAAAGGAATCTTTAAAGAAATACCTAAAGAATATAAAAACACAGAAATAATAGATTACACTGACAAACTTATAATACCTGGCATGAATGACCTTCACTGTCATGCATCTCAATTTAAAAATCTAGGAATGGCTATGGATAAAGAACTTCTACCATGGCTCGAAACTTATACATTTCCAGAAGAATCAAATTATGCAGATATAGAATATGCAACAAAAATGTATAGAAAATTTGTGAAAGAAGTTTGGAAATCTGGAACTACAAGAATAACTGTATTTGCTACAGTACATAAAGAAGCGTCTATGAAACTTATGGATATATTCAAAGAGATTGGACTTGGAGCATACGTTGGTAAAGTAAATATGAATATGAATTGCTCTGACACCTTACTAGAAAATACTCATGATTCTATTACTGACACAGAAGAAATTATAAACAAATACAATGATACAGATTCTATTGTAAAACCAATCATAACCCCTAGATTTATACCAAGCTGTACAAGTGAACTTTTAAAAGGTTTGGGTGATTTATGTTTAAAGTATAATATTCCTATGCAATCACACTTATCTGAAAATCATGATGAAATCGAATGGGTTAAAAGTTTAGAACCTGAATCTAAATTTTATGGAGATGCTTATAATAGATATAATTTATTTGGTCAGACTCCTACACTAATGGCTCACTGTATTCATTGTTCTCAGGAAGAAATAGATTTAATGAGAGAAAATAATGTTATGGCAGTTCACTGCCCAGCTTCTAACTTTAATGTTGGTAGTGGAGCTATGCCTATTAGAAAATTAATTGATAATAATATTAAATTAGCTCTTGGTTCAGATATAAGTGGTGGGCATACTTTGTCAATATTTAAAGCCATAGTATCTGCAATACAATTATCTAAATTATATTGGGTAAATTCTGGTAAGAAGTGTAATTTCTTATCTTTATCTGAAGCTTTTTATATTGCAACAAAAAGTGGAGGAAGTTTCTTTGGAAAAGTTGGTAGTTTTGAAGAAGATTATGATTTTGATGCATTAATTATTGATGATTCAGATTTGAATCATGCCAATTATTCTATACTTGAAAGACTTGAAAGGTTTATCTATGTTGGTGATGATAGAAATATCATTCATAGATATGTATGTGGAAAATTAATTGAAGAGCCTAGTATAGAATTATAATAAAAATTTTAATTATATAAAATTTGTCCATATAATCCGTTTCATTTATATGACTACAATTAATAAAAGAGTGTATTTTAAAACTCAAAACTATAGGTTAAAATACACTCTTTTTAGCTTATTTATAGTATTAGTGAATGTAACATATTTTTACTAATACTATTTTCCTTAATATAATCCCCTCTTAGCATTTAAGATTATCTACATGTATCCAGATATTAAGCAGAATACCTATAGTTTTATAAAATTAATAACTCATTTTAGTAGGTAACCTTAAGCTCTACTTTTACTTTTGTTGTACGCTTTACATACACTAAATCTTAAGATTACCCATCCTATCTGCAACTTTATTTTCATAAATAATACTGATGGTATTAAAATAAGTAGTATTGGTTTTATAAGAATATCAAAATTATTAAATTGAAATAATCTATTGTAAAAAATAAAACTTATTACAATTATAACTGTAGCTGTCACAACCTCTATTGAATAGTCTGTTCATTTCATATCTTATTATTTTCAAATTATTCAAGATTTAATTACTCTCTTGTAAGATTATAAGCTTTCAAAAAGTCCTAATATTATATATTATTTTTCTTTATTTTTTATTTATATTAAAATTTTTAATAAATACTAAATTTTGTTTGTAAATATCTAGTAATTTTTGTGTTATTTTTATATAATATATATGTATAAATAATTTTGGAGGTTTTATCTAATGAGTGAATTTAAAAATGTTACTGCAGTAAAAAAGGCAAACGTTTATTTTGATGGTAAAGTAAGTAGTAGAGTAATAATATTTCCTAATGGAGAAAGAAAAACTTTAGGATTAATGTTACCTGGAGAATATACTTTTTCTACTAGAGAAGAAGAAATAATGGAAATGCTTGCTGGAAGTATGGATGTAAAATTACCTGGAAGTAATGAGTTTATAACTTATAAAGAAGGACAGAAGTTTAATGTTCCTAGTGATTCAAGTTTCGATTTAAAAGTTAATGAAGTTGTTGACTACTGTTGCTCATATATAGCTGATTAATAAACATACATATTCTTACATAAAATAAAACACATCTAAAAAGAGCAGTTCAATTAAAAACTGCTCTTTTTTATATATTCTTAAATTTAATTTAAATCTGGAACTATTGTATCTAATATCTCATCTAATACAAATAGCATTACTTTTATCATAATTGGCATTAATACTGCTAATGTTATAGTTATAAGAATTAAGTCTTTACTCAATGCTACAAATGAGAATAATCCACCTAAAAACAAAATTCCAATAACAAATGCAATAGTCATACTTACAATTAAAAATAGTCTTTCTTTATTAAATGGTAGACATTGTTGTCTTAATATTAAAAGACCACATACACCAGTTAATATCGCACACATTGTAGAAAATACGCTTGAACTATAACCTAAGTATTCAACTATGTTGTACACAATAATTACATTTACTGTTACACACAATGCTCCTGGTAAGGCATTTTTTAATATATTGAGTAAAAAATTTCCTGAAATTCTACTTTTATTTGCTTCAAGAGCTAAGAAGAATGATGGTATCCCCACTGTCACAGCTCCAATTAGTGATAATTGTATAGGCACAAATGGATACTGTCTACTAAAGAAGAATAATGTTAATATAGACAAGAAGAATGAGAAAATTGTCTTTACTAAAAATAAAGAAGATGCTCTTTGAATATTATTAATTATCTTTCTTCCTTCCATAACAACTTTTGGCATTGATGCAAAATTTGAGTCCAGTAATACTAAATTAGAAACATTTTTAGTAATATCACTTCCAGAAGCCATTGCTATACTACAATCAGCTTCTTTAAGTGCTAACACGTCATTTACACCATCTCCAGTCATAGCTACTGTATGATTTTGTTTTTTTAGTGCTAAAATCATTTGTTTTTTCTGTTGTGGACTTACCCTTCCAAAAACACTATATTTATCAACGGCTTCATATATATCTTCATCATTTTTAAGTGTTGTAGCATCAATAAAATTACTAGCCGTTTTAAGACCTGCTTTTCTAGCGACTTCACTTACTGTTATTGGATTGTCTCCAGATATAATTTTTATATCTACGCCCTCATTATAAAAAAATTCTAATGTCTCTTTAGCTTCATCTCTAATTTTGTCCAGTATCAATATAAAAGCTAGTGGTTTTATATCTTTAGGTATATTGTTTCCTTCCATACAAGAATTACTATGAGCTAAAACTATTACTCTATTACCTTTTTTAGAATATCTTTCAACCTCTGCTTTAAACTCTTTATATTTCTCCTTAAAAATAAACTCAAATGCTCCTAATAAATATGTCCCTTTATTTTCAAAGGATACTCCACTGTATTTTCTTTCTGATGAAAATGGAATTAAATTTTTAACTTTATATGTATCTAAAATATTGTATTTATCTCTTATTGCATTTAATGTCGCATTATCATCTTTGAGGGCATTACATATATTGCCCATTATATCATCAATATCTACTTTCTCTAGCATTACTACATCATCAACTTGCATTTTACCCTCTGTAATTGTACCTGTTTTATCAAGGCATAATGTATCGACTCTGGCAAGAGTTTCTACACAGTATAACTCCTGCACTAAAGTTTTATGACTTGCAAGCTTTATAGTTCCTACAGCTAGTGCAATACTTGTAAGTAGTGTCAACCCCTCTGGTATCATTCCATTTACAGCTGCCACAGTTCCTACTACAGATGTTGTTATAGAATCTCCATTTCCAAAATGTTGCTTTGCAAATAATATGATTCCTAGAGGAATAATTATTATACCTACAACTTTTAATATTGTATTTAATGAATTTCTAAGTTGAGAGTTATGTTTTCTAGAAACCTTAGCATCATTAGCTATCTTATTTGCATAGTTGTCTTTACCTATATTTTCAACTCTCACAAAAGCTTCTCCAGAAACTATAAAACTACCAGAATATAAGAAATCACCTTTGTTTTTTATAATAATATCAGATTCTCCTGTGATTAAAGACTCATTTACCTCTAATTTTCCATCTAAAACTTTTGAATCTGCACAAATTTGATTACCTGTTTTTAAAATCATAATATCATCTAGTACCAATTCTTGTACATCAATTTCTTTTTTCTCTCTTTCTCTTATAACAGATACCTTATTTGAGACTATGACAGATAGATTGTCCAGCAATCTTTTAGCTCTTATTTCTTGAATTACCCCTATAATAGTATTAATTACAGCAATAAATATAAATAGAGTATTCTTAAAAGAACCAACCGATACTAATAGACATACTAAAACAATATTTATTAAGTTAAAAAGTGTAAACACATTATCTTTAAGAATTTGTTTATATGTTTTAGTTTTTCCATTATCAAATACATTAATTAAATTATCATCTATTCTACTTTGAAGTTGTCTACTGCTTAACCCCATATTTATATCACAATTATACCTTTTTAAATTAATATTATCCATATTCTACTCCTTTCAACTTAACGATTTTTTTATACTTAAAGCTACAAATATATTATAAAAGTATCAATTTTTTTATTTTATTATTCTATAGTTTATATAATAAAATATAAATCTAAAGATTTAAATATTATAATTCTTAAGATTTCCTAAATTTTTATAAATTTCGATATATTTTAGTTAAGTTTCTCTTAATCTAAAAAGTAGATAAATTGTCCCAAAATAAATTCCTATAGAACCTATAAATATTGGTATTATAATCATTATCCTAACATTCTATATGGATGCTAACTTAATTTAAAACTTCAGTGCTAAATACCATACATATCAATACATAAAAAAGCTATCTAGACTATATTAAGTCAGATAGCTTTTTCTTATAAATACAACTTTCTTTATATTTATAATTTCTACTTTTAATTTTTTATCTTTGTGACCATGTAAGTATAGGTTTCTTTACTGCTCTTGCGTCATCCACTCTCTTAACTAAAGTATTATGTGGAGCAGTTTTCAATAGCTCTGGCTCTTCTTTTGCCTCTTTAGCAACATTTTTCATAGCTTCTATAAAACTATCTAATGTTTCAATGCTTTCACTTTCTGTAGGCTCTATCATAAGTGCTTCATTTATAATAAGAGGAAAATACATTGTTGGAGGATGGTATCCATAATCTAAAAGTCTCTTTGCTATATCGATAGTTTTTATATTTGCCTCTCCTCTTGGTAATCCACCTAATACAAACTCATGTTTACATAAAGTATCTATTGGTAAGATATAATCATCTTTTATACTCTCTTTGATATAATTAGCATTTAAAACTGCCATCTCACTTGCTTCTTTAAGACCATCTCTTCCCATAGTTAATATATACGTGTAAGCTCTTACAAGCACTCCAAAATTACCATAGAAGTTTTTAATTTTTCCAATAGATTTTTCTCTATCATAATTTAATACATACTTATCTTCTTGTTTCTCAATCACTGGTATTGGTAAAAAAGGTACCAATTCTTTTTTAACTCCAACAGGACCAGCTCCTGGACCTCCACCACCATGAGGAGTAGAAAAAGTCTTATGAAGATTAAGATGTACTACATCAAATCCCATATCTCCAGGTCTTGTTATTCCCATAATAGCATTCATATTTGCACCATCATAGTACAAAAGCCCTCCTGCTTCATGTACAAGGCTTGCTATTTCTTTTATATTTTTTTCAAACAATCCAAGAGTACTTGGGTTAGTAAGCATAAGAGCTGCTACTTCATCACTTAAGACTTCTTTTAATGCATCTATGTCTACAGCTCCATTTTTATCAGATGCTATCTGAATCACATCAAAGTTTGCCATAGCTGCACTTGCTGGATTTGTTCCATGTGCAGAATCAGGAATTATTACTTTAGTTCTCTTATGGTCTCCTCTGTTTTCATGGTATGCTTTTATAATCATTAACCCTGTAAATTCTCCATGTGAACCTGCTGAAGGTTGTAGTGTGACTTCATCCATACCTGTAATTTCTGCAAGTCTACTTGACAAATCATACATTAAAGAAAGAGAACCTTGTGCTGTATCTGAAGATTGGTATGGATGCATTCCTGTAAAGTTTGGAAGTGCTGCCATATCTTCATTTATTTTAGGGTTATATTTCATAGTACAAGAACCTAAAGGATAAAAACCTGTATCAACTCCAAAATTTTTATTCGATAATAGGGTATAATGTCTAACCAATTCTAATTCACCAACTTCTGGCAAATTCAATTCACTTCGTCTAACCATACTTTGGTCAATCATATCTTCTACTTTTATATCATCTATATCTAACTTTGGAAGTGAATATGCTTTTCTACCTTTTTTAGATATATCTATCAACAAACTATTATATTCTTTCATTATAATCCCTCCATTATTCCAACTAACTTATCTATTTCTTCTTTGCTTCTTTTCTCAGTCACACAAAGTAAAGTTGAATTTTTTAATTCTGGATAATTGTATTCTAAATTATAACCACCTAATATATTTTCTTCTAAAAGTTTATTATTTATAGTTTCTACATTAAGATTTCCTTGTACAGTAAATTCTTTGAAAAATTTACCTTTGAACATTGGCTTATATTTCCCAGTTTGTATAAGTTTATTATAAGCATAATGTGCTTTTTTCATGGATTGCATGCCAACTTCTTTAAAACCGTCTTTACCCATAGTAGCCATATATATTGAGGCTACAAGAGCATTTAAGGCTTGATTTGAACATATATTAGAAGTTGCTTTTTCTCTCCTTACATGTTGTTCTCTAGTTTGTAAAGTTAGTACATATGCAGTTTTACCTTCTGTATCTAAACTTTGCCCAACTATTCTTCCTGGCATTTTTCTTGTATACTTAGATTTGCTAGCCAAAAATCCTACATAAGGACCTCCAAAATTGATAGGATTTCCTAATGATTGAGCTTCTCCAACAACAATATCTGCTCCTATTTCACCTGGTGTCTTTAAAACACCTAATGATATTGGGTCAACACTCATAATTAACATAGCCTTATTTTCATGAGTTATTTTTTCTATTTCTTCCATTTCTTCAATAATTCCAAAGAAGTTAGGAGTCTGTATAAGAACACATGCTGTATCTTTATCTACTGAAGCTCTTAATTTTTCTATATCTGTAATTCCATATTCATTACAAAAATCAATTTCTACTATTTTACAATCTTTATATTGCAGATAAGTCTTTAGTACTGATAAAGTTTCAGGATGTGTAGTTTTTGATACTACTATTTTACTTTTTCTCGTCTGGTTCATAGCCATTATACATGCTTCTATTGCAGCAGTTGCCCCATCATACATTGATGCATTTGCAATTTCCATGCCAGTAATTTCTGCAATCATAGATTGGAACTCAAACACGACTTGTAAAGTCCCTTGACTTATTTCAGCTTGATATGGAGTATATGCTGTATAAAATTCAGATCTTGAAGTTATATGTTTTATAATTGATGGTATATAATGGTCATATGCACCAGCTCCAAGAAAACAAGTTAAATCTTCTAAACTTAAATTTTCTTCTGACAATCTTTTTACTATTTTACTTACTTCTAATTCAGATTTCCCACTTTCTAAATTCAAATCTCTTTTTAACTTTATTTCATCTGGTATATCTGAAAATAATTCATCAACTGAATTTAATCCTACTACCTTTAGCATTTTTGATTTATCTTCACTTGTGGCAGGTATATATGAAAATTTATTCTCTTCATTTGATATAGTATTATCTTTTTTATATTGCTTTTTGTAAAAAGGTTTCTTAACTATCATAGCAGGAACAACTTTTTTTCTTATTGCTATTCCTATTTCATTTCCTGATTTTGCATATTCAGAATCTATAATTCCCATGCCTAAAATTTTTCCTGTTGTTGGGGATGCACATCCTGTTGTTACAAAACCTACTGTTTTGTCACCAATCTTTATATCGTATCCATTTCTAGGCATCCCTTTACCTTGCATCTCAAATCCTATTAATTTTCTTTTAGCTCCACTTTCTTTTTCTTCTGATAAGATTGTTTTCCCAACAAAGCCTTCCTTGTTTGTTTTTACAAAAATTGATAAGCCTCCTTCAATTGGAGATATATGTTCATTTATTTCATGGCCATACAGAGGTAGAGCTGCTTCAAATCTCAAAGTATCTCTACAGCCTAAACCAGCAGGACATATGTCTTCTCCTCCAGCCTTTAAAACTTCATTCCAAATTATTCCTGTATGTTCGCTTTTACAATATATCTCAAATCCATCTTCTCCAGTATATCCTGTTCTTGAAACTAAACAAGTTAAACCACATATTTTTGTTGATGGAATTGACTTATAAAATTTTATTGATTTTAAATCTATATCTATGATTTTTTGAAGAATTTCTTCTGCTTTAGGCCCTTGAACTGCTAGTTGACTAACTTCATTAGAAACATTTTTTATATCTACATGGTATCCTTCACTTTGTTTTATTATCCATGCTACATCTTTATCTATATTCCCTGCATTTATTACTAATAAATAATCTTCTTCACCAAATTTATATATTAATAAATCGTCAACTACTCCTCCATTTTCATAACACATAGGTGTATATATAATGTCATTTATCTTTAATGTGCTTATATCATTTGTAACTAAATTTTGTATAAATTTTTCTGAATCTACACCTTTTATTTGTACCTCTCCCATATGAGATACATCAAATATACCTGCACTTTTTCTAACCATTTCATGCTCTTTATTTATTCCTTCATATTCTAAAGGCATTTCCCAGCCAGCAAATTCAACAAGTTTTGCTCCAAGCTCTTTGTGTATATTATACAAAGGTACTCTTTTCAATTCATTCATATATAACCCTCCCTATAAATTTAGACCCACTATATTTAAGTAATTTCGATATTATGTCCTGTACTTTTTCATAAAAAAAAGATATATCAGCATAGAAAATAATCCTAGCCTATATATCCCTGTTTGTATACCTGAAAGATTTAATAATTTAATATTATTTTGCTTCTTCGGTGACTTATAGTCTATTAACCTAAGTCTCTCCAGAGTCCCATCAATTAGCGATATATTTGCCTGAAAGTTTCTCTAAGAATTGGCATTTCTTAAATTGCTTCTTCGGCGCCTTTTTATATAAAGATCTCTCTCGCTAATCTCATTTGGAAATATTTATTTTCATTTTTATTGTATGAATATTTCAATTAAATGTCAACACATTATATTTATTTTTTTTTATGTATTAATTTTTTTGTTAAGTTTTTATTATCAATTATACTACTTTTATAATATTAACTTTTATACATATATGTTATATATTAATGTAAAATAATATATTTATTTAATTTATTACTAGCATGTCATATAAAACACTAAAAGTAAAGTTATATTGTAATTTACTATATTATGTTAAAGATATATTTATACATGCAATAGAATCGTTTGCAAATTTATCTTTGTGAAAAATAAGATTTTATCTTATTGACAAATATCTAAGAACTTATATGTAATTGTAATTTTAAACAACAAAAAAAGCACTCAATGTGCTTTTATATTTATTAATAAAATATCCTTAGAAATATATTCATATTATATTCGATTTATCAAAAAATAAAAACGGGATAGCCCACTCCGAAAGCCAGCAATCCCAGTTTTTTTCAGCACAACTAAGTACTGTAGAGTGCGGATGAAGGGAGTCGAACCCCCACGCCAATGGCGCTAGATCCTAAGTCTAGTGCGTCTGCCAATTCCGCCACATCCGCTTATCACTCTTTTATTTTACTATATTTCGCTATTATTTTCAATAACTTTTTAAAATTATCTAAAAACTAACAAAAGAATGATAATAAAAGGTGAAATTTATTTATATCTTTATTCTGCAAGTTCTATCTCTGCTTCATCAACTCTCTTACCAATTATTTGAATACCAACAAATACAGCAGCTATAGCTACTGGTAATACTATATATATTGGCAATCCTAATCCAGCTGGTATATATCCAAATACAATAGTGATTACTGCTGTAAATATAGCATATGGCATTTGAGTATTAACATGGTCTATATGATTACAACCAGCTCCCATTGAAGAAAGTATTGTTGTATCTGAAATCGGAGAACAGTGGTCTCCAAATATTGCACCTGTTAAGACTGCACTTGTACTCACTATTACATAAGACATATCAGGATTTAATGAGTAAGCTAGTGGTATTGCTAGTGGCATAAGTATACCCATTGTTCCATAAGCTGTTCCAGTAGCAAAAGATATTATTGCTCCTAAACCAAATATTAAACTTGGCAATAAGAATGGAGGTAGTGAACCTGATAATAAGTGTATCAAAAATTTAGCTGTACCTAATTCTTTTATTACTGAACTTAATGACCATGCAAGTATTAATATTACACCAGTTATTACTAAACTTTTCATACCATCTATCCAAACATCAATTGCTTCTGACACTGTAAAAATCTTCTTAACTACAGCCATTATAATAGCAACTAAACTTGCAACAAGTGCAGATTGGAATAATGCTCTAGATGCATCAGATGCACTAAATGCTTCTTTTATTGCTCCAAAAGAATATGGTGAATTTGTAAATAGTTGTATTAGAGCTTTATCTTCACCACCCATTATAGACGTATATCCACTATAATAGAATGATGCCAAAGCAACTATTATTAATGTTCCTATTGGGATTATAGCATTCCACACACTCAATTTTACTCCATTTTTTGGTGCTAAATCATCTAATTCTTCTACACCTTCATCAAGGTCTGTACCAACTTTTCTACTTCTAGATTTTATTTCTGCTTTTTTCATTGGCCCAAATTCTTTTAATAATAATGCTGATATTACAATAAATGCTAATATTAATATATTATAAAATCTAAATGGTATTGTATTTAAAAATATACCAAATGCATCAACATCTACACTTATACTTTCAAAAGCATCATGTATTAAACCAACTTCAAGACCTATCCATGTAGATATTATAGCTAATCCAGCAACTGGTGCTGCTGTAGCATCTATTATAAAGGCTAATTTTTCTCTTGATATTTTCATTTTATCTGCAACAGGTCTCATCATAGGACCTACTATTAATGAATTTGCATAATCATCAAAGAATACCAAAAGACCTAAAAACCATGTTATAATTTGTGTACCTTTCGCTGATTTCGCTCTTTTGGCAAGTGCCTCAGCTATAGCCTTAGCTCCTCCCATCTTTGCAACAAGATTTATAACCCCTCCAATTGCTAGAACTTGTAGTATTATCCCTGCATTCCACGGGTCTGATAACGATACCAAAGCTCTATCCACTAAGTCTAAAAATGCTTGTATGAATGTAGCAAACACGTTTATACCACTAGCTTTAATTATAAAACTCCCAGAAAGAATCCCTATAAGTAAAGAAATTATTACGTTTTTAGTTATGAATGCAAGTATTATAGCAACTAATGGTGGTATTAAAGTTAAGATTCCAAATTTTTCTGCATTAGCTAGTGCGATAGTGTCTATATCTTCCTCTGCAAAAACCATTACTGTTGACATTATAAACATAATTGTCGTCAGAAAAATAATATTAATTTTTTTGTTTCTCATATAAATCTCCCTCTCTTTTTTTAGTTTTGTGAATTATACAGGGTATTTGATAAAACTAAAAAAACCTTAAGTGCTAAACACTCAAGGCTTGAAAATTACAATACATCAACAATATTAAAATAAATATAATATAATTCCTTAAATGATAGCTCACCACAAATAAACCTGTGACAGTTGTACATATTTTCTATGTACCCCCAGCAATATAATCTTAAAGCATCGATTATAAAACTTCGGCAATATCTCCTTTCCTAATAAATCTCTGTGCTTAACTCATTATTAGTACTGATAGATTATTGCGCCTCTACCCTTCTATTCACTTTTATTAAGTATATTTTGAGTATATATTATTTATTTAAACTTTGCAAGTTAGTTTTTAAAATTCCTTTTTATTTTTTACATAAAATCCCAAACTTCTCTAATTATGTTTAATATACACTTCTATTAATATAAGATTGTCTTCTTTTTTAAATCTTCTAATTTAAAGGACTTTTTACATTATTGTCGAATTATAAAATTAATTGTACTAAAAATAACAAAAAAATTTTATCAATTATATGGAGGAATTACTTTAATGTTACTAATTTACAATGAAAAGACAAACCCTTACTTCAATTTAGCGATGGAAGAATATCTTCTAAAAAATTTTGACGAAGACTTATTTATTTTATGGAGGAATGAACCTTCTATAATTGTTGGAAAAAATCAAAATACACTTTCTGAAATAAATTTAGAATATATAAAAGAAAATTCTATACCTGTTGTTAGGAGACAATCTGGTGGTGGAGCTGTATTTCATGATTTAGGAAATATAAATTTTACATTCATAGCCTGCAATAATAATAGCTTTAGTGATTTCAGAAGATTCACTCAACCAATAATAGACTTACTTAAGACATTAGATGTAAACGCTGAATTTTCTGGAAGAAATGACCTTCTTATAGATGGTAAGAAGTTTTCTGGAAATGCTCAATACAACTACAAAAATAAGGTGATGCATCATGGTACACTGTTATTTTCATCTGAGATAAATGACCTTTCAAAAGCTCTAAAGGTAAAACCTATAAAATTTGAAGGAAAGGGCATAAAGTCTGTAAAATCTCGTGTAACTAATATAAGTGAACATCTACAATCTAAAATGGATATACTAGAATTTAAGGACGCAATAATGAATTATCTCTCTAAAACTAACACTGATAATACTAATTATTATTTAAGTGATTATGACATAGAACAAATAGAAAAACTTACTAAGTCAAAATATGAAACTTGGGATTGGAACTTTGGTAATTCCCCAAAATATACCCTTTCAAATGAGTTAAAATATTCTGGTGGAAATGTTGAGTTTAATCTAAATGTTGATAAGGGAATAATAACTACTATAAAATTTTTTGGAGACTTTTTTGGAAAACGTGATGTTTCATTTGTGGAAGATAAACTTGCTGGAACGAAACATGAAGAGAATGCTTTAAGGAATGTTTTAGATTCCATTGAAATAAATGATTATTTCTTAGGAGCTGACACTGATATTCTAATTTCTGGAATCTTAGGTGTTAAATAGAAATATTAAAAATTTTAAAATATTTATAAAATTATGTTTACATATGTAAAAAATCATGATAATATTTATAACATAATTAAAAATTGATACTTCTTATCCAGAGTGGTGAAGGGACTGGCCCTATGAAACCCAGCAACCAGTATATTTTTATATACATTGGTGCTAAATCCTGCAGTATTATACTGAAAGATGAGTCTAAATTAGCTTTTAAAGCCTGAGTTTAAACTCAGGCTTATTTTATTTTGCAGTGTGATAAAAGAGGGTATTTTATTTTTAACTAATCAATCATATTCAGGAGGGAATTTATATGAAATTCAAAAAATTATTAAGTTTATTATTATGTCTAGTTTTTACTTTATCTATAGTTGGATGTTCTAAAGGTAACGATGATAAAAAAATTGTTGTTGGCGCTACTTTAGTACCAGGTGGAGAATTATTAGAAGAATTAAAACCACTTATCGAAGAAAAAGGTTATACTTTGGAGGTTAAAAATTTTGATGACTACATACTTCCAAACGAAGCTTTAAATAACGGAGAAATTGATGCAAATCTATTCCAACATGAACCTTATCTAAAAGAAGCTGTTAAAGCTAAAGGATATAAAATAATGGCTGGAAAAAAACTATATGTATGCCCAGCAATCCTTTACTCTTACAAGATAAAATCTATTGATGAATTTAAAAAAGGAGATACAATCGCAATAAGTAACAACCCATCTTCTTGTTCTAAAGACCTTAGATACCTTGAAAGTATCGGACTTTTAACTTTACCTAAAGGTGATGGATTAGTTAGTCCTAAAGATATAATAGAAAATCCAAAAGGCATACAATTTAAAGAATTGGATATTGCTCAGATTCCATCTTCTCTTCCAGATGTAACTGCTGCATTTATAGATACTACATACGCAGTACCTGCTGGACTTGATGCTAAGAAAAATGGACTTTATACAGCACCTATAAATGATGAGTATGCAAATCTTTTGGCATTTAGAACTGAAGATAAAGATAGTGAAAAAATTAAAGTTCTACAAGATGTTCTTACATCAGATAAAGCAAGAAGTATAATTGAAGAGAAATATAAAGGCATTGTAATTCCTGTTTTCTAGTATATTTAGTATAATTTTAATATTATTATTCTAATCTTGTTGAATATTGACTTGTTAAGTGCTACCATTTAAGTAAATCTATGTTTATGGAGGAAAATTACTATGGCTATAGAATTAAAAAAGGGGCAAAAAATAAACCTTACAAAAAAAGAAAATAGTGATTTAGGTGAAATCTTAGTTAATTTAAATTGGAATCAAAAAATACAAAAAAAAGGTTTTTTTGGCTCTCTAAAAAGCAGTAATATAGATTTAGATTTAGGTTGCTTGTTTGAAATGAAAAATGGTGTAAAAGGTGCTGTACAGGCATTAGGTAATTCTTTTGGTAGTTTAGGACATCCGCCTTTTGCTCAATTAGATGGAGATGACAGAACAGGTAGCAATACACAAGGAGAAAACATAAGAATAAATGGTAATAAAATAAAAGAAATAAAAAGAATACTTATTTATGCTTTTATCTATGAAGGTGTAGCTAATTGGTCTGAGGCTGATGGAATTGTAACAATCAAACAGAAACAGGATTCAGATTTAGTTGTTAAACTTGATGAACATAAAAATGGCTATAATATGTGTTCAATAGCCTTGATAGAAAATGTAAATGATGAGACATTCAGTGTTGAAAAAGTAATTAAATACTTTAAAGGTCATAGAGAAATGGACAATGAGTTCCATTGGGGCTTAAAATGGGTTGCAGGAAGAAAATAAGTGTATTTATAAGGGACTATAAGTAAATTTACTTACAGTCCCTTTTTTCATTAAGTATTTACTTGATAACTATTATAAACACATTCTTTATCCAGTAGTTCCTCAAATTCTAACATGGGCATTGGTTTATAAAATACATATCCTTGAACTAAATCACATCCAATCTCCTTTAGAAACTCAACTTGCTCCTTATATTCAATACCTTCAGCAACAGTTGTAATATTCAATTCTTTTAGCATATGTATAATATTTTTTATTACTGTTCTTTCTTTTTCTTTGTCTAAACTAGCATTAAAAAACATAGAATCAAGCTTCAAAACATCAAATGGTAAATCTTTTAAGACACCTAAAGATGAGTAACCTTTTCCAAAGTCATCTAGAGAACAAGTAAATCCATTTTCATGTAAATCATGTATAATTTCCAAAAAGTGTTCTTGATTCTCAAAAGCAACACTCTCAGTAAATTCAATTTCTATAGTATTTCGGGGTATATTATATTTCTTTTGTATATTTGAGTAAGTTTCCACAAATTTAGTATTATAGAACTGTATTCTAGAAACATTAACTGATATCTGAACAAATGGTTTATTTTCATCTAATCTCTTTCTAATCCATATACAGACTTCTTCAAAAACATACTTATCTACTAAACCAATAAAAAAATCCTTTTCCAATATTGGAATAAATACTGCAGGAGATATAATCCCTTTATCTGGAGTCATCCAACGTACTAAAGCTTCTGCACAATCTATTTTTTGATTATGTAAATTAACTTTAGGTTGAAAATAAACTATAAATTCTTTATTTTCAATAGCTTCATGTATTCTACTTTTGATTGTATTTTCTTCAATCATTTTTTTACGAATATTTTCATTATAAAAAGCATAATTAGTCCCTGGTTTATTTTTAACAGTTTTTTGTGCAAAGTTTGCCCGATTTATTAAATCATCTATGTTTAGTTTTTCAATCACATCTTCAATACAACAAATTCCACTGACAATAGTGATACTATATTTGTTTTTAATTTCATTTGTAATATTAATTAGTTTATCATCTACAACTCTTTGCCTTATTACTAAATCTGACTTATCTACATAACATCTTAAAGCAATAAATCTATCTGCAATTTCTCTTGCGAATATCTCATATTTTCCAATATCATTCATCATAAGATTAGCATATCTTTTCAGTATCATATCTCCATAATCATATCCAAATATATCATTAACGTATTTAAAATTTTCAAAATCAATATAGAATATAGCAAATTTCTTATCTTTATATTTGTGAATATTTTGATTTGCATCTATCTTAAACTTTTCTATAGTATTTGCTCCTGTTAGCTCATCTTTATATGCAATGTTTTTTAAATCTACATTTAGTTTTTCCAAACTAATTAATTTTCTATTATATTGTATAATCAATATAATCCATGCTAACATACCTATAGTAGATATAATGATTATTAAAGTCATTAGATAATCACTTTTTTCTTTAGAGAAATTTTCTATCTCAAACACTGTACTATTTGCAAGATTAAAAAATTCTTCACTTATATCTAATAAATGATTATTCTCTTCATTCATCCTTACTTTTTCTATTTCAGTGTTTAAATCTTTCCACTTTTTTTCTAGTAAAAATAAGTACTCATTATATTTTTTGCAATCAGCGTCTACCAAACCGTACTTTCCATCCCCTGTAATCAATTCATGTAAAATCCCATCAATATAATCTCTCAACTCATCATTGGGTTTATTGTTCATTTCTAATTTGCTTAAACGCTGACTAGCTCCCCGAACAATGCCAACATAATTAATAAGTTTTCCATAGTCCCCAATATTATGAATCAATTTAATCGAAATGGAACTTATAGAAATTAATAAAATAAATAAGACTAAGATAGTTACCTTCAAAACTCTCTTCATAAAATACCCCTATCCTCTATGTTGTTTTTCATGTGTATAATCATTTTTCAAATAAGATGCATGAAATTCCAATAAAAACTTATATGCAGTTAAGATATAGAAATTTTTATTTTACATAGTTTATTTTTAGAATTATATCCATTTACAAAAACGTTTTTTATATAGAAATTCTTATTTTCAAATATAGTTATCTTACTTTTAGTTGTAAAACATAGCTTAAAACTATATAATTGCGACAACATACATCTATATAGTTCAATTATATTTAAAAATTATTCTTTTTGTCCAGTATAACTTTGTATTTTATTATATTTTGAATAGATTTATATTGTAATTAAGATTATTATTTAAATCATAAAAAATCAGCCACTTAAAGTGGCTGATTAAATAAGTAATAAATAAAACATGTTTATTGTAAATAATAGATTTACTTATTAACTGCTTGTGATGCATCATCTATCATTTTATTTAAAGAAGTTAGACCTCCATCATTCACATACCATGTTGGTGAATCCAGATAGATTATATTATCATTTTTATATGCATCCATAGATTTTATTATATCATTATTTAAAACAGACTTTGCTGTTGAACCCTCTTTTACATCACTACCTGTAGCTATTCCTCTATCTATAACAAACATAACTTCTGGATTTTGTTTAGCTATATACTCAAAAGTAATATTTTGACCATGACTTGATTCTTTTATATTTTTATCTTTATTTTCAAATCCAAAACTATTGTATAATATACTAAATCTTGATTCTTCCCCAAATACACTTAAATTACCTTCATTTACCATTAGGGTTAAAGCATTTAAGTTTTTTTCTTTTACTTTTTTATTTAAAGTCTCTATCTTCTTTTCAATTTTACTAAATTCTTGATTAGCTTTTTCTTCCACTCCAAATATTTTTCCTATTTTATCTATATTATTTTTAACAGAATCCAAATACTTCTTATCATCTTTACTTGTACTTATTGTTGGTGCTATTTTCGATAATTGCTCATAAAAATCTTCTTGTCTTCCATTTATTATAATTAAATCTGGATTTGCTGATTTTATACCTTCTAAGTCTGGTTCTTTCAATCCTCCTAAATCTGCATATTTTTCATCTTTATATTTTTCTAAAGATGTTGGCAAACTTGATTTTGGAAGTCCTACTAAGCTCTCTCCTACTCCTAACGTATCCATTGTATCTAGAGCTGAATAATCAAATACTACTACCTTCTTAGGATTTAGCTTTACATCTGTTTCTCCCAAACTATGAGTTATCTTTACAGTATCATTTGAATTATCTGATGTCTTAGATTCATTTTTTTTGCCTCCACCTAATGCAAATACTGTCACCAATACTACTATTACCACTGTGGCTACTATTGCTACTTTTTTATTCATGCTGATATCTCCCTCTTTCTTATTGATGTCTATTTTAATTTAAATTTTTATAAAATTCGTTTGTTTTTATATAATACTTTGAATTTTATAGATGATTCGTTAAAAATAAATACAAATTCGATTTCCATTTATATTTTTAATATTGAAATTCATCTCATAAATATCTTCTAAAACTTTTTCATTGACTATCTCATCTGTACGACCTACCTTCTCTATTTTTCCATTTTTTAATGCAACTATATTATCTGAATAGCATGATGCGAAGTTTATATCATGCATTACTAACACTATAGTCTTATCTAGGTCATCACAAAGGTCTCTAAGCACTTTCATCATCTGAACTGAATGATTCATATCTAAATTATTAAGTGGTTCATCAAGCAATATATACTCTGTATCTTGGGCTATTACCATTGCTATATAGGCTCTTTGTCTCTGACCTCCACTCAACTCATCTAGATATTTATGTTGTATATCAGTCAATTTCATATATTCTATCGCTTCGTCAATATACTTCTCATCCTCTTTAGTTAGATTTCCTTCACTATACGGAAATCTTCCAAACCCAACCAATTCCCTTATTGTGAGCCTTAAAGTTATATTATTAGATTGTTTAAGAATAGCTATTTTTTTAGCTAATTCCTTGTTAGTGTAGCTAGCTAAGTTTTTCCCTTCTATTATTACTTCGCCACTATCACCACCTATAAGCCTTGTTACTATTGATAATACAGTACTTTTCCCAGCTCCATTTGGTCCTATAAAAGAAGTTATCTTTCCTTTCTCTATATTAAAAGAAACATCTTCTACAACATTTTTGTTCTTATATTTTTTAAATATATTTCTTATTTCTATCACTTATTTGCCCCCTTTAACAATAACTGAATAAAGTAAATTCCTCCTATGAAATTTATTACTACACTCAAAGTAGTATCAAATTTAAATACATGTTGTATAAAAAATTGACCAATTATTAATGTAATCATGCCTATTAGCATAGAACCAAAAATTAAATATGTATGCTTATACGTTTTAAAAACTTCTCTAGATATATTAGCAAGTAAAAGCCCTAAAAATGTCATTGGACCAATAAGTGCTGTTGATATTGAAACTAAAATTGCTATTACTATTATCATTTTTTTAACTACTTTATCAAAATCTACACCTAAATTAATTGATTGCTCTCTACCCAATGATAATACATCTAAATACTTTATTTCGTCATATATAAAAGGTATCATGGCAATAATTATTATAAATGCTATTAAAAGTACATTAGTATTTATATTATTTAAACTGGCCATTATACTAGTTTGTAAAGCTAGAAATTCATTTGGGTCTATCATTACTTGAATAAAGGTTGTTGCACTTTTAAATAAGGTTCCAAATATCATACCTACTAGGACTAAAAAGAAAATATTATTTTTATTTTTTTCAAATAATATCTTATATAATAACATTGATGCTCCAATCATCACAGCAACATTTACAATAAAATTATAATTTTCATTAATAATCAAACTGCTAGTTGAACCAAATATGAATACTATTATAGTTTGAATCATTACATATAATGAATCCAATCCTAATACGCTTGGTGTTAGTATTTGATTGTTTGTAATTGTTTGAAACACTACAGTAGTAAATGCTATACACCCTCCACCTAATATCATAGCAAGTATTTTTGGTATTCTTTGTGATAGTGCATAATCTATATTATTCATATCTATTCCATAAATTGTAAAAATCACTATTGATATTAATAGTAATATACTAATGAAATAAATTTTCTTATTAAGACTAAGCTTCATTTACATTCCTCCTTAGTATCAAATAAAGGAATAGTATACTTCCTATGACTCCAACTGTAAGTCCTATAGATATTTCATATGGATAAATAATTATCCTTCCAAAAATATCGCATATAAGCACAAATATAGCTCCAAATAAACCAGTATACCATATGTTTGCTCTTATATTATCACCCATATATAAGGACACAATGTTTGGAACTATTAGACCTATAAAAGGTATATTACCAGCTGTAACGACTACACATACTGTGACAAGGGCCACTATTACCAAACCTATATTAACAACCTTTTTGTAGCTCAACCCTAAGTTTGTTGCAAAATCTATGCCCATGCCAACAACAGTAAATTTATTTGCATAGACATATGCTAATATTATAAGAGGTATTGTGATGTATAATATCTCATAATTTCCTTTAAGTATCATAGAAAAGTCACCTTGCATCCAAGAACTTACATTTTGACTCAAATCGTATTTATATGCAATAAAATCTGTCATAGAGCCTATTATATTTCCAAACATTATACCTACTAATGGTACGAAAATTATATTTTTAAATTGTAATCTGCTTATTATTTTCATAAACATAAAAGTCCCTATAAGAGAAAATACAAATGCTATTATGGTCTTTGTAAGAATAGACGCAGTTGGTATTAAAAGCATACAAATTACTATACCAAATTGAGCTGCATCTATTGTAGCCCCTGTTGTAGGTGATACAAATTTATTTTTACTTATCTGTTGCATTATAAGACCTGCTATACTCATCCCTACACCTGCAATCAATATACTTATCAATCTTGGTATCCTACTCATAACAAATACCATAAGTTTATGTTGATTTTTTGCAAATAGATGCATTATATTTATATCTTCAGCTCCTATAAATAAAGAAAAATAAGACAAAATTATTATTCCTATGACTAAATACCTTTTTTTCATTCTCCCTCCTTAAAAACTTTTCTTTTTTTAAAATGATAATTATTATCATTTTTTACTTTTACAGTTTATCAATAATAATTATCATTGTCAATAGATATATATATTTTTTTGTTTTACATATAAAAAATGTTACTAGAATTGAAACTTCTAGTAACATTAAAATTTAATTTAATAAAATAAATTATAAATGCTAATTTAAATATGTATGTGTTACATTAAATATAATAAATATCTTATACGTTTAAGCTATTCATTATATTATTTTAATATATCTTTAAAGAGTCTATAAAAATTACCACTAGAAATTGAATCTATATCTCTTTTTTTATAACCTCTATTTTCAAGTTCTACTATTATATTATGTGCTGTATGTGTACTTTCAAGACCATCTACACTTGGAATACTGGCATTTTCAGTAAAAGAACCTATAGTTTCTGTCCCCAAGTAGTCACTAAAGTCAAACCCAAAAGATACATGTTCTATACCTATAAGATTTACCATATAGTCTATATGGTCAACTAAGTGCATCAAATCTTGTTTTTTGGGATTACTATTAGTAAATCCTCTAAAACTATTTATTCCTACTAATCCACCTGTCTTTGAAATTTCTTTTAATTGAGCATCTGTAAGATTTCTTTTAGCATCACATAGATTTCTTGCGTTAGAATGAGAAGCTATTACTGGCTTACTTACAATAGACATCAAATCCCAAAATGACTTGTCATTCAAATGTGACACATCCACAATCATGCCCAATTCTTCCATCTTATTTACTGCTTTTTTCCCTATTTCAGTTAAACCTCTGTTCTTATCTCCTAAACATCCTGTCGCAAGTTCATTTTGCTCATTCCAAGTTAACGATGCATGTCTTGCTCCAACTTCCTTGTAAAAATAATCTATTAAATCTATATTTTTTCCAATATGACTTAATCCTTCTATTCCAATTAAAATATTTATTTTATTTTCACTTATACCTTTACTTATATCAGAATATTTTTTTACTATATTTACAATATCTTTCATATCTTCAATTTCATCTTTTATGGAATTTACAATTTGTTTAACTCTTTTTTCAGGTTCCTTATCATATGGAGGGTCTATCCATATTACAAAAATAGCTCCTTCTATATTTGCCCTTTTAAAATTATCAAGATGAATTCTTCTAAATACATCTTTCTCCCCGTTAAGTCTTCTTATTGTTACATCTGCCCAAGTATCTGAATGTCCATCGAAAATCATAACAACCTCCAGTTAAATAAAAATCTTTATCAAAATAAACTTTTTAATTCACGAAAAACTATATTAAATTAAAATTATATTAAAATATTTCCCACTAAAAGGCCAAAATAATTACCAACTATGTATCCAAATGTTCCAACTATAAGTATTGGTCCTACTAGTTTAGACCAGCCTTTTGATATTGCCATAGCTGCTGCTGTTGTAGGTCCACCAATATTTGCATTAGATGCAAGAATGGCTTCTTCTAAACTAAATTTAAATATTTTGGCAACTATAAATGTAACTAACATATTTATTAGTACCATTATTCCACAGTATAAAAGTAGTAGTGGTGATTTTTGAATTATTAATGTTATAGAAGCAGGAACACCTACTACTACAAAGAAAATATAAATCAAAAATGTACCTATCTCTTGTGCTCCTTTTATATCACTAAAGAATTTAGGCATAAAGGTAGCAAATAACATAGTCAAAGTAGTTATTATTAAATATTGATTACCGAATAGAGTATTTAACATTGCTAAAAAAGGATTTGATGTTGGTATTATAGCTTTGAACCAAGTTGATAACTCTACAGATACTGCAACAATTATAAATGCACTACCAATAGCTATTGCTATATCTTTTAAAGATATTTCTTTTCTTCCCCAATAGTTTGCTGCTATTGTTTCTCCTTCAGTTACATCAGTACGTTCCATCTCATCTACATGTGGATGTTTAAAATGTTTTCTAAAAAATCCAATGGATGGGATAGCTATTAAAACAAAGAAATATAAAGCCATTAAAAGATTATCTGCTACAACTGTTGCTGATACTAATTCTCCGGGTGCATTAAATGCTCCTGACATGGCTGCGAAGTTTACATTTCCACCTATATAAGAACCCGTCATCATAGCTGCAACAATATTTAAATCTGGTACTGCATTTTTTAATAGTAAAAATCCAACCATGGCTCCAAGAACAGTTCCTACAGAGCCTACAAGAAATATTACAAGTAATCTTCCACTTTCTTTCCATATCTTTTTAATGTTACATTGATATAACAGTAAAGCTATGGCTAAAGGAACAACATATCCCCATACCTGGTCATACACAACAGACTCTACTGGTATGATATTTAGATTTGATAGTAACATGGCTCCTACAAGAGCTATTATTGCCCCTGATATTTTCGATGCCCAGTTGTACTTTTGTTCCAGATAAATACTAAATGCTGCCCATCCAGTTATGACTGCCCATAGTACCCAAATATTATCAGGACTTACAAAACTCTTCATCTTACCTACCTCCTATTTCATTAAATTAAAATATTCAAATCAATATTCAATATATTGAATATTAGTTTTATTATAATCCATCTTTTCAGAAAATTCAATATAACATGGAAAATACATGAATAATAAAACTTTTTTATTTTATTACTCTTTAGAAATTATATGTTATAATCATGTCTGAGGGGGTTTGTATCTAATGAATATAGATGTCGGAAGTAAAATTAGAGCTCTTAGAAAATCTAAAAATATCAGTATTTCTACCTTAGCAAAGAACTCGGATTTAAGTACAGGCTTAATAAGCCAAATTGAGCGGAATATGGTTGTTCCATCAATTGTAGCAATGTGGAAAATATCAAAAGCTCTTGATATAAATATAGGTTATTTTTTTGATGAGATTGGAAAAGAAGACTCTGATATAGTAGTAAAGAAAAACAATAGAAAAAAAATAGTAACTAATGATTCTACAAAATTTTACGAACTTCTTGTTCCTAATTTATCTGGTAAGAAAATAGAATTTTTACTTGTTACGCTAGATGGTCATACAAAAAAAAGTAGTGAATTTGTAACACATGAAGGGGAAGAATGTGGTTATATAATAAAAGGAAAAATGAAGATAATACTTGGAAATAAGGAATATGTATTAGAAGAAGGAGATAGTTTTTATTTTAATAGTACTATTCCACATGTATATGAAAATTATGATGACGATGTATGTATCTCAGTTTGGGCAATGACTCCACCTTCATTTTAATATATTGAACTCTTACTTGAATATAAATTAATAAAAATCTGAAATAAATTAGTATGACAAATTTTATTCTAATTTATTTCAGATTTTTTTAGTTTATTAATTATATATATTTATTATTATATATTAAGCAGACAACTTTCATCTAAAATATTAGATAGTATCTCTTCTGTTCCACTCATTCCATTAAAAGTACTCGATATAAATGAACTTTCTGTTTCATTTTTATTTATATCACCATGCTTTAATACATATGCTTTATTTGAAATATTGAGCATACCATAATCCATAACAGAATCTCCTATTGCATAAAAAGACTCTATTTTTAATTCCTTAATCAAATACTTTATAGCATTTTCTTTTGAGATTTCTTTTGGTATAAAATAGATTTTTCTGCCACTAACATAGAATTTCCAATTTGTTGATTCCAATATATCTAGATACTCCCTGATTGAATCCAAATTAAATTTTGCAAAATCAACAACTATATAAAAAAATGTATCTTCTGCAACTTTAAAGTTGGTTATTCCTTCTACATTCAGATAATCTTTAAATTTTACAATCATACTTTCAATGGGTTCATAGTTAGACTTTAATTTATCTATTTCTTTACTCCATGATTTTAATATTTCATTATTTTTAAGTATAATTGCTCCATTTGAAGTTATACTAAATGGAAAGTGAATCCCATATTTATTAAATTCTATACGCTTAAATTGCTCTACTGTTCTAGTAGTTGTAGGTATAAACATACCATAATATTGTATTTGCTTTATTAAATTTATAGTATCTAAAGATATATAAGATATTTCTTTTTCTCTATAAATTTCTATATTAGTATATTTCTTATCAGTGTCTAAAAATTTATCAGAGTAAATAATGCTCCTGTCTAAGTCTGAAAAAACAATCATTCAGTATTCTCCTGTCTAATATATTTTCTAAATATCTTTCATGTTTTTTATTATTCCACAGCATTTATATGCTTTTAAGTCCATTTGTTCAACTTCAACATTTTTCTCTTTAGATAATATAAATATGTGCTCTAAAGATTTATCATTTAAGTCTTTAACTAGAATCTTATATGGAACTCTTCTAAGTAAAACTCTTGTTGTTTCTCCAACGCCTGGTTTGATAAAGTTAATGTCTGTTATGTTGTACTTTTCCTTTATATTTAAAACATCAAAATACCCATCTTTTGTTATAATATCACTTTCCCATTTATTAACTTCATCAGATATGTTCTTAAATTGATTTTTAAAACATGCTTCTATAGTTTCTATATAATTTATAGATTCGTCTTTATCTTTTAAATGTTTATAGAACTTAGCTCCATGAAAATCATCTTTACCAATTAAATCATCTCTTAATACAGTTCTACTTATTAATCCAGAAACAGTTGAATTTAAACATGCACTTGGTATTAAGAAATCTTCTCTAATTCCATAAAGACCTGAATATCCAGCAGGGTCAGCCAATACAGCAAGGGTTGAGTCAAAAGTTTTTTTAAATTTACTATTAAGCTCATCACATGCCTTTTCAAGTTCTTTTGATATAGTTCCTTTTCCAGTCCAACCATCTAAAAATTGAATCTCTGAATTTGGATGATTCTTTACTATATATTCAACTGCATTCATATCTATTCCTTTATCTCTTATTATAGAGATTGTATAATGAGGTAAATTTAGATTATACTTGTTTTTCAGATATCTCTTTGCCAAAATTCCAATAGGTGTACCTGCTCTAGCAAGTGAAACTAAAACCACATCATTCCCATTTTTTTTAATTATTTTTTCACACATAACCCCTATTGAAAATGCAAGCTTATCTTTATTTTGCTCTAGTTTATCATGATATAAATTCAGATAATCTTCACTAACTTCATACTCTATTGGTATCATTTCTGAATAATGACTACCACTTTGTATTTTTAATTCTCTCTCTTTATTTCCTTCTTCTTTAATTAAATTTGATATATCTTTTAATAAAAAGATAACATCATCCTTAGAATACGTGCTAAAATCTGCCATATGATTCAACTCCTATCTTAAAACTGTGATATATCTTACTCTCCTTAAAGCATTTAGCTACAACATACTATAGTAAGTTCTTTTATACTTGTATTTTTAATTATATCAATAAATTCCAGATAAGAATTTTTACTCTTATTTAACTCTACAAATAAATAACATTTAGAAAAATTATGTTTATCTATATTATAAATATAATTTTGAACATCTATATTATAAAAACTCTTTAATTTAAACTTACTTCTAATAGGATAATTATTTTTTTCAATATCAATAATTGGACTTCTTGTTGTTGAATGATAGTACACATCATATTGATTTTCTTTTTCTTTAGCAAACAACATTGGTATATACATAAATTCTTCAGTACCTAAAAATAGAATCTTTTCATTTTCATTTTTTAAAGATTCTTTATTATCCATAGTTATTTTTTTGCTTTCTCTCTTTACAATTTCTTTTAATCTAAACTGTTCTCTTCTATTGATTCCAAATCTACCTGTATATTTTACGTATTTCTTATTCCCAATATAATCTTCTAGGTCAACATTAATGTGATTTACTACTAAGTTTACTTTATCATTTGAAATAGATTGTGACTCAGCAGTATTATAATTATCATTGTAATTTGAAATAATATCTTCATTTATATCAAAATCAAAGTTTCCTTTAAATAAGTATACAAATTCTATCTTACAATCTAGTTCTTTTTCTAAATGAGTAACTTTTCTTAAGTTTTCATCACTCACCCAATTAAGTATGGAACATATTGTGTACTTCTTTTTAGGATAAATACTTTGAATCTTCCTAATTATATTCATACATGTATTAGCTGTGGTAATCTCATCATCAACTAATATCACCTCATCTCCAGTTTTGAAGTTGTTAAGCATTCCAAAGTATAGATTTTGGTCTGTTGCATGAGAATGTTCCTCTAAAAATTCTAGATTCTCTAACTCATCAAACTGTTCTCTAGTAGTGTGAATAAATTCGTATTCTCCACATAAGTAATCAAAAAAACTATGCCCAATAGCTGTACCAGTTTCAGCAAAAGCTATAACAGTACCATTTGATGTTACTTTATTTTTTTCATTATAAATTGTGGCTATTAATTTTCCCAAATTATCCATCTCACTTGGTTTGCATGCTAGATGCTTACCAAGTGTCTTTGATATGAATAAAAAACGTCTCTTACTATTGTTTCTTATTCCTATATCTAAAAAATCATTTAATTCTAAATTTAATGGATTATCAATAATGTCAATTTCACAATTAAAATTTAAGCAATTCTTCATAGTCTACTCCTTTATTTAATACACCATATATTTTAGATAGAATCAATGTTTTTTTAGCCCATAAAAAATGTGGATTTGTCTCATTCATTCTCTCTCCTAGTACACCTTTGCTCACACCATATTTGCTATTTGTGCTATTCAATATCTCTAAAGCATCAGTAAAATCTTCATATGGCACTGCAGATAGTGCTTGTACAATCTGAATTTGCATTGGATGAATTACTGTCTTTCCAATTAACCCATGAAATTTATCCAACAATATTTCTTCTATATACTTACTTCTTATATCCTTATTTGTCATATCAAAGAACTCTGATACTCCTCCACTTATAGGTATATCTAACTCTGGTCTTTGAAGATACGTAATTATATCTAGTATAAATGAAGAGCAAATCAAATTGTCATATATAGAAAAGTTTTTGTCTCTTCTTATGCCATACATACCTAATATGTCAGTTATACCTACTCTAATACTGAGTATTCTTGACTTGTGTTTTAAAATAGAATTGTATAAATTATTAAAACTCAATTCTTTACTTTCCTTATATATAAATTCCCTTGTCTCTATTATTGGAATAACATACATATCTTGAAGATTCATAGAGCTCAAAGCTTCTATGCAATTTTCTATTAACTCTGAATTTGCTTTAGGAATTAATATGCCTGTTATAGTATGACTATTTTTAACTATAATATCTTTAATCCTCAACAATTGCTCCACATCTTTTATCCTTACAAAAATTAATGGTATTCCATCTTTGTTTGTTATACTTTCATCACTAATATCTTTCAAAATTAACCTAAGATTTTCTATAGCCTCTAACTCTCCATTTACCCCAACAGCATCTTCTAAGCAAATAGCCAATGGTCTAACTCCTTTAACATCTCCTATAATACTCTTATAAATCATATTATATTGAGTAGCTGGAACGTATAAAAAAGCACCTAGTGCATATTTCAATACATCTTTTTCAGTCTTAGCATTAAAGTCTTCTGGCTCTTTCAAAAAAATTTTTTTCAAATCATCTTTGCAGATATAATCGAAATATTTCAATGTATGGCCTCCTCATATACATAGAAAGGGCCAACTTTATACAAATTAGCCCCTAATATACTACTTATTATAAATTATAGCTGTATTTAATTCTTCCAACCTCTTTGTATTATCCTTAATTAAAACTCTATTGTTTTCTTCTATTCTCATAGTTTCATCTATACCAGACTTAATAGTAGTATACATTTTTTCTAATGTCTCTATTTGAACAGAACTTGTTCCAGCCATTCTAGCTATTTGTGCACTTTGAGTACTTACATTTTGAGCATTTCTAAGCAATAATTCATTAGTCTTATCATCAAGTGCTTTTAGAGATTTTGCTTGCAATTCTTGCTTTTTAAGCAATATAGCTTGAGATAAACATTGTTTAAATACTGGTAAAGTTACAACAAATGCACTGTTTATTTTTCTAATTAAACCATAGTTATTATGTTGCATACCTCTAAGCATAGGTATTGTCTGTATGGCTATATTTTCTGCTATTCTTAAATCATATATTCTTTGATTTAACATATCATAAACTTTCAATAGCTCTTGATAATTAACAACATCCATTTGGTCTCCACTAGTTTCCGATTTTTGCTTAAAGAAAGGTAATATCTCGTTATCCATTTCTTCTATTGCCATTTCTCCAGCAACAATATATTTTTGAAGTTCATTATAAAACTCAAAGTTCTCATTTAACATAGAACCTATTTGCTTATTAGAAAGTGCTATATCTCTTTCATATTGTTCAAGTTCAATTTGGATTTTTTCAACTTCTCCTCCCAATGTTTCATATTTTTGAAACATCATTTCAATAGCATTATTAGCTTTTTTGAAAAGTTTTTGAACAAAATTTGGTTCCTTAGTTTCTTGAAAATCATCTAAATCAAACTTGTCCATTATTTTAGTCAAATGAACCAACATTTTAGAGTTTTCTTCATTTCTATTTAGTTTTATTGTATTTAAAAGACTATCAGAAACCCTTGCTACTCCTTCAGATGCTTTTCTACCAAATTGTAAAATTGTATCTGGGTTTTCTACCTCTATAAGAGACGTTAATGCCTCAACTTCCTTAGACTTTCTCAGTTCATTTTTTTTATTATTTGTATATTCCATTATATCAAAATTTTCTTCTTCAACAACTGTAGGTAAATTTTCAGCAATCTCTACAGAATTTTTATCTTTTGAAAAACTATTTATATTTATCCCCATCTAAAATCTTCTCCTCTTTCCAAAAATTTTTTTAAGTAAAGGTATATCATCTTCAAGTGAATTTAATCTAAGGTCATATACCATTTTATCCAATCTGTGTACATCAATCAATTGGTTATTTATAACATTCTCTATATTATTTTCTCCTCCTGGACACAATATAATAATATCAAATCCAATTTTACTTAGTAAAAGCATAAGGAAAACTATTTCTTTATCAAATACTATACTCTTGTACATATATATAATCAATTTTGGATTTATAAGAGAATAATCAAAATTATTCATCATATGAACAAACTTCTTATCCATATGAAGTATTGTAAACAGACCTTTTATCTTGTCCTCTCCACTTAAACCATTTAAGAACATATTTCCTTCTAATAACTCTTCAACCTTTTCTAAAATCATAATTTGTTGATTTAATGCCAATGTTGAAATAGAATAATCTTTATTATTTAAAACAGAATTTTTATCTATAACACCTTTTGAATTCAGTAAAAAAGACAAACTAAAAGCATCTCTTGTAAACTCTTTCGAAAATTTGTCTATATCCCCATTAAATTCAATAAATGTTGAACTTTCCGAATCTCTCAATAAATCTAAAAACTTAATATACTCATTTTTGTCATTATATATTCCATTAATCTTAGAGAGAAAATTTGGAACTTCTACAGTAACATCATTAAACTTAAATCCTGGTCTTAATTTTAATGGCTGATTCCAGTATATTGATATTTCATCAACAGTTGAACTTAAAAGTAAATTTTTTATTTTTCTATCTTGAAGCTGCCAAGGTTTTATAAATCCTGCATCATTTAATAACTCTTCGCTTATACGTTTTGATGCTTCTGCTCCCACAGTAAAAGCTTTTTTTACAGAACCTTTATCTATTTTTTCTCCTAAGATAACCCTTTCTTCAAAAGCAACTTTTTCTTCTATTATATTGGCTTCTTCAAACTCTACCTTGTATTTTTCTATGTTTAAAATATCTATATTACTCTTTGAATTTGGGTTAAGATATAAAACATCAAAGCCTGCCAAGTACAATATTAAGAGTAGATAAACTTCATGCTTTTTTATATCCCCATAAAATATTACTTTTGGAGCCTCATTTTTATTTATATCTAAAGCACCGATATAGATTTTTATCCATGCCATTATTTTCACTATAAAATTTTGTTTAACTCTATCATTAGTAAATTCTTTTTCTTCCTCTTTTAAAACTTTATCTATAGCTTTTTTTAGTTTATAATCAATCCCATCGAACCCTAAAATATTTATATCTACATCTTCCATACTGTTTCTATATTTTTTAAGTCCATTTTTAAAATAATTTATAATATCAAAATCACTAGGATTTGCTATAGCATCAGTAAATAAAACAATATCTTTTTTACTATCAATATTTTGTTTTGCCTTAAATATCTCAAGATTGTACAAAACCTCATCTTCTAAACCAATATATGAAATAAAATAACTTAGATATCCTTTTGAAGGAGTGTAATTTCCTCTATCTGATTGGCTGGAGAATATTTTTTCAAATACCTTTGAGTCGCCCATAATTATCCTCCCAATTTAAATGTTTATTTAGAACTGACTCAAAATACATATTTTGAGTCAGTTTGTTATTTTTTAAAAAATTTATTTTAAGCGGCTTTTTTTGGTTTTACTAGTCTTATTATACATTTTACAACTTCATTAACTACAACTACACTTGCTGCTACACATAGAACTTTTCCCCATGTCATAACATCCATAGCTACAGAGTTAAAGAAATCTTGGAATAGCTGAGTAAATATTACTTGCGCAATTCCTGTTAAAACTATTATTTGTAATGCTAATTTGTTATGTGTAAAGTTTGGAAAAATACTATCTGCATTAAATTCTCTACAGTTAAATGCATTAAACAATGCACTAAAAGCAAACAATGCAAACATTACAGTTCCTTTGTGAGCTTCATCAACTCCTAAGAAGTTAAATGTAGATTGTAGCATTAGTATTGTCGTTATATAGATTGCATTTAATACTATCGTATATACCATTGATTTAGAAATTATATTAGCTTTTCTATCAACAGGCTTTCTATTTAATACATGGTTTCTAACAGGCTCTAGACCTAATGCTAGTGCTGGTGGACCATCCATAATTATGTTTACCCATAATAATTGTATTGTAGTAAATGGCATCTCTTGTCCCATTACCTGAGATATTATAGCCACTAAAAAGGCAATTACATTTACTGTTAATTGGAATTGAACGAATCTTTGGAAGTTATCATAAATTCCTCTACCCCATTTAATACCTTTTACAATAGTACTAAAACTATCATCAGTTAAAATTATATCTGCTGCATTTTTAGACACCTCTGTCCCAGAGATACCCATTGCTATACCAACATCTGCTTTTGAAAGTGCTGGAGCATCATTTATACCATCACCTGTTACTGCAACAACATCTCCACTCTTTTGTAAAGCTGAAACTATTCTCATTTTACTATCTGGCTTACTTCTTGCAACGATTGAGATAGTTTGTATCTCTTCTTTTAATTCTTCATCATCTAAAGTATCTATATATGAAGCTTCAACTGCTCTCATATTTCCTTTTAATAAACCTAATTCTTCACCTATAGCTTTTGCTGTATTTATATTATCTCCTGTAAGCATTTTTACAGAAACACCAGCTTTGTTTGCTGTATTTACAGACTCTATAACATCTTTTCTAAGTGGGTCTCTTATACCAACAAAACCACTGAATACTAAATTACTTTCCATTGCACTAACATTCATAGCATCACTTTCAGCAGTTACTGCTGCTTCTTCTTCAGCTTGTGAGATTTCTTTATATGCAAAACCTAAAGTTCTCATTGATTTTATTTGTAATTTTTTTATTTCTTCTAAAATTTCATGTTTCACATTTTCAGTTATTGGAACTATGTCTTTTCCCCTTTGGATATGTGAACATAACTCAAGTAAAACTTCTGGTGCTCCTTTTGATAATAGTACATGATGATTATCTCTACCCATAACAGAAGTCATCCTTTTTGAGTCAGAAGTAAAAGGATTTTGAGCTACTATATTACAATCTTTTCTAAATTTTCTATAGTCTACGTTTTTATAGTATAAAAGTAATGCACATTCAGTAGCACTTCCCAAATACTTAACATCACCATCGTTATGCTCTATATCAGCTGTAGAGTTTATCATACAGTTTTCTTCAAAATAACTATTTATTTCTTCTTCTGAACTTTCAATATATCTTCCATCAATATATGCAACTTCTACAGTCATTCTATTTTCAGTTAATGTACCAGTTTTATCTGAACATATTACAGAAACAGAACCTATAGTTTCACAAGCTTCTTTTTTAGTAACTAATGCATTTATTTTGGCCATTTTTTGCATTGTTATTGCAAGTGTCATATTTATCATAGTTGGAAGACCTTCTGGTACTGCTGCAACTATTAACGCAACACATACTGTAAATGCCGTTTTAACAGGGTCTATTGATTCTAAAAATGGTAATATTCCAGACATATCTACATTTAATACATTCTTACTTACCATTTGAAAAACCATAAATATAAATAATAATCCTGCTACTGCACTAGAAACTTTAGCTATCAATCCACCTAAATTTCCAAGTTTTATCTGAAGTGGAGTTTGCTCATCTGTATCTGATAAGTTTTGAGCTATTTTACCCATCTCACTACTATCTCCAATTGAAGTTACAACTAGAGTTCCTCTACCATAGGCTACAAGTGTACCACCAAATACCATATTTATTTGTTTTGCAGGTATTGGCTCTTGTACTACTAATGCTCCTTTAGATTCTATTTCTTCCATAGAAACTACTACATCACACTTTTTAGATACATCATCAGATTCCCCAGTTAACATATCCTCTCTAACTTTAAGATTTATAGTCTCTATAAGTCTACCGTCAGCAGGTACCATGTCACCAGTTTCGATATATACTATATCTCCTGGTACCAATTCACTTTTAGAGATTTGATGTACTTCTCCATCTCTCAATACTTTAACTTCTATGTTTTCAGTCAATTTAGAAAGAGCATCTGCTGCTTTCTTAGAACGACCTTCTGTAATCATACCTATTGCTATACCTATTGCTATAGCTCCTACTATACCTATTGCATCATGAGTTTCTCCAATTACTGCACTTACTACTGCTGCAATAATCAAAATAACTATCATTGGTTCACTTAAACTGTCTTTTAAATCATCCCAAAAGCTTCCTTCTTCTTTTGGTGTAAACTCATTTAAACCATACTTTTCTCTTCTTTTCTTGACTTCTGGTTCTGATAAACCTTTTTCAGGGTTAACAGATAAGTCTTCTGTTACCTCTTCTTTATCTACATTATAATATTTGATATCATTATTAAATTCCATATGCACACTCAATCCTGTCTAAATTTTGCATTACTTCCTTAAGACCCGCATCCTTTGTTCCTTCACCTATTGCTTTAAATTGCCAACTTCCATCTTTTCTATATATAGCTCCCACTATAAGAGTAGTTTTTTCAGAATAATTATCAGATAGATTATATTTAGCTATCTCTTTCTTATTATTTTGGTCTTCAACTCTTATATAGGCATTTTCTATCATACCAAAATGTTGTTTTCTATCCACACAGTTGTATATGTTTACTACAAATAACAATTTGTGAATATTTGATGGAACCTTATCCAAATTAACTAGGATTTGTTCATCATCTCCTGTACCTTCACCAGTTAAATTGTCTCCTGTATGCAATACTGACTTACAGGCACTTTTTAGATTTCCAAAATAAATTAAATCTTTTATTCCACTCAATTTTCCTTCTTGATTAAGCATAAATACAGATGCATCACAATCTATATCAGCTTGTCCTCCACCAAACAGAGCTTTAAAAAATCCTCCCCCTGCTTGTTGCACAGGGTCCCATCCCAAACCTACAAGTATATTACTCAGTCCAGGGTTCGATTTTTTCAAATCTATTTTATCACCTTTTGATAAATTAATCGACATACTAAACCTCCACAAAATTTTATATAATATAACCTATACATTTTTGTATAGGTTATTTATATTTAATATATTATATTACTCAAATTAAACATTTAATCCATAATTTCTACAAAGTGCTTCTAAGCCACCTTCAAAACCTGCTCCAACTGCATTAAACTTCCATTCTCCATTATACTTATATATCTCACATACTGTAATTGCAGTTTCTATACTAAATTCTTCACCCAAGTCATATCTTAATATTTCTTCGTCATTTTCAGAATTTAAGACTCTTATATATGAGTTACTTACTTGTCCAAAATTTTGTCTTCTTTCGGCAGCTTCATATATTGTAACTGTTACAGCTATCTTTTGAATATGCTTTGGCATTACATCTAAATTTACTAGTATTTCCTCGTCATCTCCATCACCTTCACCAGTTCTATTGTCACCCAAGTGTTCAACTGCTCCTGATGTATGTTTTAAGTTATTATAGAATATAAAATCTTCATCTTTTTCAACTCTTTGTGATTCTCCTACCATGAAAACACTTACATCTAAATCATAATCATATCCACTATCAAATGAATTTGTATCCCATCCTAATCCAAGTTTTATATTTTTAAGACCTGGATTTCCTTTAGTTAAATCAATTTTTTGTCCTTTTTTTAATACTATAGCCATGGAAAATACCCCCTCTAGTTTATTATTATATTTGAAATTATAAGTTTATTCCAAAGTTTCCACATAGTGCAGCAAGACCACCTTCAAAACCAGAGCCTAGTGCATTAAACTTCCATTCTCCATTATGCTTATATATTTCAGCTACTACTATAGCAGTTTCTATACTAAAATCTTCTCCTAATTCATACTTTATTAGCTCTTCATTCGTATCTTTATCTACTATTCTTATATAAGAATTACTTACTTGTCCAAAATTCTGTCTTCTCTCAGTTGCATCATGAATTGTAACTGTAAAAGAAATCTTGCTTATTTCTCCAGGAATCTTAGATAAATCAACAACTATTTGTTCATCATCTCCATCACCTTCACCAGTTCTGTTATCACCTAAATGTTCAACTGCTCCAGATGTATGTTTTAAATTATTGTAAAATACAAAATCTCCATCATTAGTAACACTTCCACTTGCTCCTGTTAAAAATGCTGCTGTATCTAAATCAAAGTCAAATCCACCATCATACTTGTTAGTGTCCCATCCTAAACCAACTAAAATATTTTTAAGGCCTGGATTTCCTTTAGTTAAATCAACCTTTTGGCCTTTTGATAATGTTATACCCATAATTTATCGCTCCCTTGTTAATTTTAGCTAAACAAATCTTGCTAATTATTTATCTTTTTCTTTAATCATATTATATCATTTTTTATTCATTTGTGAAGAAAACTTACTTGATATTTTTAAAATATAATTAAAAAAATGTTTATATTTCTTACTTTTTACATAGATTTTACATACTTTATTAAATATGTAAAATCTATGTTTAATATGTAATTATATATCATTTGTATGAACAAGTACATATTTTATTTTGAAACTACAAAATTCTTGTACTATATTGTTTTAAGTTGTTTTATAATAGATTATATCATCTTATTTTATAGGAGAAAAAATATGCTTTGTACTATTAAACCATTAAAGATTTTAATAAAAAAATCACATGAACCTCTAATTGAATTTATGTCTAATATGCCATATACAAGTAAAAGTTCTTCATACATTAAGGAAGTCTACTTTACACGATATATAGGTGTTGAATATTCAATTGATAAGTACATAGAAAAAATCAAAAAGATAGACGATTATTTTTTTAATAATCCAAAAATTCCTTATATTAGATTAAGTAATTTAAATATGAGTTTTGACAAATCACAAACAGATAATATGCTTAAGATTTTTAATACTTATGATAAAGTTAAATTTAATAGCTGGAACTTATATAGTATTGACTTTCCATGCAAGATAGAAAATGATACTTTAGATTGGACTAAAAAAATTGCATTTAAAAATACCTTAGATTTATTTGATACAAGTATGCCAAATTCAACACCTTCTATTGTTAAAAACTTTGCTGTTAAACTTTTGTGTTGGATAGAATACTTTCTACCTAAGTTATTTTATAATAAAACAAAAACTAATATCTCACCAAAAATAGTGTACTTTGGAAATATTAAGAGACAAGAACTTTTTTTCTTATATTTTTTATCACAACTTGGATGTGATATTTTATATATAAACCCATGTAAAGATATTATTGATTTATATCCTGAATGTTCAAATTTTTCTACTCTATTTGAGCTTTCTAAAAAGAGTACAGATATATTAGAAATACCTTTTGAAAAATCTGTTTCGAATATAAACTATAAAGAAGATACCAATAAAATCTACACTTCTACAGATAGACCTCACTCTGAAAGTACTTTTATTAACACAAAACATACATCTAAAAAACCTATACAAAATAAAGAAATAGAACTTTCTTATGAAGAACTTGCAATGTTATCATCTTCTATCGTTATGATTGTTGTGTGTAATAGTGAGGAAAAACCATTCAAGAGTGGTTCTGGAGTAGTAATAAATAGCGAAGGTTATATACTTACAAATCTTCATGTAGTTAATGATGGGTACTCATTTTTGGTTAGATTTGAAAATGATGATAATGTTTATACTTCTTACCAAATTATAAAGTATCATACAGATTATGATTTAGCTGTAATAAAGGTTGATAGAAAATGTAAACCAATACCTATCAATGTTAGTAAAAAACCTGTAAGAGGTCAAAAAATAGTTGCAATCGGAAGCCCTTTAGGTCTTTTCAATACAGTTTCAGATGGAATTATCTCAGCTTTTCGTGATTTTGAAACAGTTCAAATGATACAATTTACAGCTCCAATCTCTAGTGGTAGTTCAGGTGGAGCACTTTTAGATATGTTTGGAAATTTACTAGGGTTGATTTCTGCTGGTTATGATGATGGGCAAAATCTAAATTTAGCAGTAGAAAGTAACCTTGTCAAAATGTTTGCCAACAATTTTATTGAAATAATAAAATAAATGTATCTGGATAAACTTTTAATAAAATAGCCAGAACTAAGTTTTTGATAATAATATATATCAGAAATTTAGTTCTGGCTATTTCTAAAATACAATACAAGAAAAATCTAACACAAGATTAGTATTTAATATTTTTATCTTCCATAAATATTTGATACCACATACAAAAGATGAATATAGTCCATATTTTTCTTGAATTATCCTTATGTCCTTTAAAATGTTCCTCTAAAAGATTTATTGCATATTTTTTATCTATAAAATCATCTACATTTGAATTAGAAATAGTTTCTTTTACAACTTCTCCTAAAGAATCTTTTAACCAAATTCTTATTGGTGTTGGAAAGCCTAATTTTTTTCTTTGGATAACATGTTCTGGAACTATATCTTTAAATGCTTCTCTAAGTAAAACTTTTGTATTACTCTTTGTTGTCTTTTGATCCATCCTCAAGTTCTTTGCTACATCAAATACATCTTTATATAAAAATGGAGCTCTAAGTTCAAGTTGCTCACATATAGAAATTTTACTCATTTTTTGAAGTATATCACCCTGAAGCCATGTATTCATATCTATATGTTGCATCTTGCTTATATAATCATAATTATGCTTCTGTGCATCTCTATACAAGTTAGATAACAAGTACTCATATATATTTTTCTCTTTATATTTATAAAAGAAATTTTTTACTTCACTATTTTCAAAAATCTTTGCATTTCCTATATATCTTTTTTCTAGTGGTGTTGTAGCTCTATAAAAGTAATTTTTTCCCTTCATGTTAGGCATAAGTTCTGAAACTCTTCCTAATATACTTTTAACATACGTAGGTGAGTTTACAATGGATTTCATATTATTATATTCCTTATATATATTATATCCTCCAAATAATTCATCTGCACCTTCTCCAGACAATGCTACTTCAACATGTTTACCTGCTTCTTTGATTAGAAAATAAAGTCCTACTTCTGAAGGGTCTGCTACAGGGTCATCCAAAGAATAAATTATTTTTGGTAATGCTTTTATATACTCATCTTGTGTTATATTAATTTGAATATTTTCTATACCTAACTTATCAGCTGTTTTCTTTGCTATTTCTAACTCACTATATCCTTTAACATTAAATCCTACAGAAAAGGATTTTATATTTGGATTAATTTGTGAAGCTAAAGTAGTTATAATAGATGAATCTATACCACTAGATAGAAATGTTCCAATTGCTCTATTTCCTATCATATGACTTTTTACTGAATCCATTATCACATTTCTTACATCTTCTTCGCTTACATCTCTATTCCCTAAATGATTCTTAGTATAAAAAAATTTTGTACTACTTCTAAATTCAAGTTTGTTATATCTTTTTAAAGATAATATTCCATTTTCCACTCTAAAAAAATGACCTGCTGGTATCAACCTTATTCCTTGTATCATAGTATCTTCAGGAAGTACATATTGAAATGAAAAATAGCTTTGCAAACTTCTTTCATTTATATTTAGATTTTTTATATATTCAAGCATAAATTTATACTCTGAGGCAAAAATGATTGATTTTTCATTATTTATATAATAAAGTGGTTTTATTCCAAATAAATCTCTCGCTCCAAATATACTTTCACTTACTTTATCATATATTATAAAGCTAAACATACCTTTTATCTTATGTACACAATTCTTACCAAACTCTATATAAGATGCCAATAAGATTTCAATATCATCATCAGTAGTAAAAGTATGCCCTTTTTCAATCAATTCTGCTTTTATTTCATGACAATTATATATGCTTCCATTAAAAACAATAACTTTTCCATCCTTTTCAAATGGTTTATTCCCACAAATAACATCTATTACATCAAATCTCTCAAAATCAAAAGTTTTTTCATCATTTTTAAATTTTTCTCTACTATCGAGATTTACATTATTAATATTATTTATAGACTCTTTTTTTTTAAGTTTAATATCTTCTTTTTTAGATATATCTCCTTTATAATAAATTGAAATATTGCCATCCATACTATCAAAATTCCTTCCTATCTTTTAGTCTTGTTCTATATCTCATAGTTTTGTCTTTAGATTTAAAACTTATTCAATTTAAAAGAAAATTACTATCAAATTTTTATAAATTATTTGCTAATCTTTCATATTTTTTTTATTTCTAGAAATACTATATTAGGAGGTGATTTTTATGAAGAAAAAAATGTTAATACCAGTTATTATGTCTTTATTTATAATTTCACAGTGTATAACTTCATTTGCTTTTACACCTGAAAACAATAAGTTTAAGGTTAAACCATTACCTTATGCATATGATGCACTTGAACCTTATATAGATAAAGAAACTATGAAATTGCATCATGATAAACACTATCAAGCTTATGTTGATAAATTAAATGCTGCTCTTGAAAAATATCCTGAGCTTTACAATTATTCTTTATGTGAATTATTGCAAAATTTAGACTCTTTGCCTAAAGATATTGTTACAGCAGTAAGAAACAATGCAGGAGGTGCTTACAATCATAAATTCTTTTTTGATATAATGACTCCTGAAAAAACTATCCCTTCTGAATCTTTAAAAGAAGCAATCGATAGAGACTTTGGTTCTTTTGAAAAATTTAAAGAAGAATTCAAAAAAGCTTCTTTAGATGTTTTCGGTTCTGGTTGGGCTTGGCTTGTAGCTACTAAGGATGGTAAATTATCCATTATAACTACTCCAAACCAAGATAGTCCTATAAGTAAAAACTTAACTCCTATAATAGGACTTGATGTTTGGGAACATGCTTACTATTTAAAATATCAAAATAGAAGAAATGAATACATTGACAACTGGTTTAATGTAATAAATTGGAATGGAGCTTTAGAAAACTATAAAAATTTAAAATCTCAAGATTAATTAAATATTAAAATCCTTTTGAAAAAAACTTATGTTTGCTATATAATAGAATAAAAGATAGTCTAAATTTACCAATATTATGTTTATAGTGACGATTCAGGAGGATTTTTATATGATAAAAGAAACACATGAAAGGGGAGGATATATATTTGCACTTTTGATACTCCCCTTTATAAACAATATATATCTAGTCAAATACGATATTACATATAAAATAGTATTAATTATGGTTTATATTTATTTTGCATATTTAGGGTCTTTGTTTCCAGATATAGATATGCGAGGTTCTCATATAAGTAAAAAATTTATATTGATATACAAATTATTTGGAAGCAGGTTTAGACATAGAGGATTTACCCATAGCCTAATTGCTTTATTGCTTCTTTATAGTTTTTTTAAATCTCTAACAATCTTTACTCACAACAATATAGTTTTCTCATGTTTGTCTAGTGGATTTATAATAGGGTATCTATCTCACCTGTGCCTTGACCTTATTACTAAAGAAGGTATTGAACTGTTTTACCCCATTACCATAAACATTTCTTTACTCCCTATAAAAACTAACTCAAAAACAGAAAAATTCATATCTAAGCTCTTAAATTTCATAGTTATTTTTTTGATTGGATATCAATTTTATATTTTACTATAGTTACGTTTGTCAACTCATATTTTGTTTAATAGTTCTTAAAAGATATTGTACCTAATAAACAAAAAAATAAAAAGTATCTTAAAATAATGCTTTGTAAGTTAATTATTTTTTGATACTTTTTATTTTTTAGAAAACTAAATTTTTCTATTATCTCTATCATCATTGTGTTTTTTATGATGAAATTCATAATTATGATTTTCAAGGTTTTTATTGACTCTATTTCCAATCTTCCATGATAAAAACACCAGCAATATAAATGATGCTATCTTTAAAGGACTTGTTATAAATCCTTCTATGTCACTTGCCACATAACTTATTACTATAAACATTACAAATTTGCCTGCCAACATTGCTGGCACAAAATCTTTTATATCTTTTTTACCAAAAGCTGATGCAATAGTAACTAAACAACCAGGCATAAATGGACAGGCATATGCTATAAACAATAACTTAAATCCCTGTTTATCCATCCAACTTATTGCCCTTTCAGTTTTACTATTTCTCAACTTATTAAAAAGCTTACTGTCATTAAATCTGCTTATTAATAAAAATAATGAGGTTGTCCCAAGTCCTGAGCCAATCCATGATAACAAACATCCAAGAAATAACCCTTGTATTGCAGCATTTGCTGTAACTATGGCAACAAGTGGTAGGGCTGGTATAAAGCTTTCTATAAATGCACTTAACAAACCAATTATTGTAGCTAGTACCCAATAGTTTTGAGTCAAATCAAGTAATTCTTGTATATACTGCATATTGCTTTTCCCCTTTTTTAACTTTAACTATTATTATATACTCTATATTGTTATTATATACCAATCTCAAAAAAGGAATCTAACATTAAAAAGTAAACAATCTATATAAATTTACAGTTAAGGTATGATTATTTTATTATATATTATAACAAAAAAGTCTTAAAATATGAATTGTCATATTTTAAGACTTTTTCGGTCTTATATTTAAACTATAGTATATCTGCTTTCATAATATCTTCAAAATCACCCTTTTCAGATATTAATCTTATCAATTTAACAGTACAACTTAAATCATTTATAAGTATAGCTCCAACTAATGAACCATCTTTAATAAATAATTTTTTGTATATTCTCTTTCCTTCATCTTTTGATGAAATTTCTTTATCAAAATTTTGTATATTACCAATACTAAATACTTTTACATTCATTGCATCTAATGAAACTGGATACACATCACTTTCAAATGTCAAATTATCTCCACTTGCATTTGCACCTGCTATTTTTCCCATTTCCACTGAGGATGGCCATATTGCTAAACTAGTATTTTCTACTTGTGCAACATCTCCACAAGCATATATATCTTTAACAGTTGTCTGTAATGTCTTATCTACAACAATACCCCTGTCAGTTTTTACAGATGTATCTTGAACTATTTGTGTATTTGCTCTTACACCAATAGAAAATACTACCATATCACATTCAACACTATCTCCATCTTTGAATATAACTTTTTGTGCTTTTCCATTTCCATCGACACCATCAACTGCTACACCTAATCTTACATCTATTCCTGTATCTCTTACACATTGCTCTAATATTTTACTACCTTCTTTATCAAGTTGTTTTGATAGTATACCATCCATCGCTTCAACTACTACTACTTCTAATCCTTTTAATCTAAATTCCCATGCAGCTTCAAGTCCTAATAGACCTCCACCAATTACCACAACTTTCTTAGATTTTTCTAAGGCTTCCTTTACACTGTATAAATCTTTTATATTTCTAAGAGTAAACACATTTTCTAAATCATGCCCTTTAATTGGTGGTATAAAGTTTCTACTTCCTGTAGCTATTACAAGTTTATCAAATTTAATGGCACCATCATTTACTATAATAGTTTTATTTACTTCATCTAACTTATCTACATTTGTTCCTAATATTACTACTATATTGTTTTCGTCATACCAAGCTTTATCTTCCATATAAAAATCTGAACCAAGCTCTTCATTTATGCCATCAGAAAGTGCAGGTCTATAGTAAGTTAATTCATCTTCATTAGAAATCATAGTTATCTTACAAGTTTTATTTCTTTTTCTTATAGCATCTGCTGCATAAAAACCAGCTGCTCCATTTCCTACTATTACAAAATATTCATCAGTATCTTTTCTAAAAGTAACTTCATCTTCTTCAACTTCTATAAATTGGTCTTCTTTCGCTCCACATACAGGACATACACTAGGAGCACTATCCCCTTCAAATACTTCATTACAAATTACACATTTAAATTTCTTAGTTTTCTTTTTACTTCCAAAAGTAGAATTTAATTTATCCAAGAATTTACCTGTATAAGAATGTAATTTTTCTAACTCTTCATTTGATGGTTTAAAGTTAACAGCAAATGGTTTTGCAGCTTTCATTCTAAGCTGATTTATTCTCTCCATAGCATTTTCTATACCTTCTCCACTCCATCCATATGAACCAAATACTGAAGCAACCTTTCCACCATGAATAACTGGATTTAAGGATACTAAAATATCCCATATAGGCTTTAATGCGTCTCCTAATATTGTTGGTGTACCAAACAATACACCTTGTGATACTGCTATCTTTGCTAAAATATCTTCTTGTTTATTCTCTATTACATCAAATAAGTTTACTTTATAATTGCTGTTTTGTTCAATATATGCTTTTATAGCTTCTGCCATAATCTTTGTATATCCATGTGCAGAAACATAACAAATTGTAACTTCTTTTTCTAATTTTATTTGTTCATTTACACTCCAGTTATAATAAAGGTCTATAATTTTTCTAGGATTTTCAGTTAATACTGGTCCATGACCTGGACATACAGTATCTATATCTAAGTCTCTTATCTTTTCTATAGCAGTTACCATAGATGGCTTGAATGGTCCCATTATACAATCATAATAGTATCTTAAAGCATCTAAGTAATCCTTTTCTTCGTCTTCATCAAGTGTGTTTACTATCTTATCATTACTATAATGACTACCAAATGAATCACATGTTACAAGAGTCTTGTCTTCTTTAATATATGTGTATATAGTATCTGGCCAATGAAGCATAGGAACAGAGAAGAATTCTAAAGTCTTGTCTCCAATTGATAATGCATCTCCATCTGCAACTGCAATATACTCAAAATCTTTGTTTACTATTTCCTTAAGATATTTAATTGCAGTTTCTGAAGCTACTACTTTTGCATTCTTAGCTAAATCCAAAAGTTTTTCAACACTTCCTGCATGGTCTGGTTCAGTATGACTTACAACAATATAGTCTATTTTTTCAAAATCTATATTTAAATCATTTAATCGTTCAATATAATTGTCAAAATGCTTATCTTTAACTGTCTCAAATAAAACTGTTTTTTCTGTTCCTTTTAATACATATGAATTATAAGTAGTTCCATAAGGTGTATACATAATTATGTCAAATACTCTTAAGTCAGGGTCAAGTGAACCTACCCAATATAAATTTTCTTTTATTTTTAATGATTTCAATGACATACCGTACTCCTCCTAAAATAGTTATTTAATCTTTTTATACCCTGCTTGTTATATTTTAAACAAATTTTATTTAAAAAAGAAATTATTACAAAAGTAATTTAAAGCTTCTAATCTTCTTTTTCTACCTCCAATATAGTTCCCTTTTTAGAATCTACCTTTATGTCATATTCATTTTTATCTTTATCTATTCTTATTTTATAAAAAGTAACATCTAAATCTTTATCTAAACTCCATTTTTTTACCCTTCCATTTTGTTCTTTTAATGCAATCTCCATAGCTTTTTGAGGTGTTATTATATCATTTAAGTCTAATTTTTCTTTTCTAGCTACTCCATTTAAATCTTCTGAATCCAATTTTTCTGTTTTATCCTGTAGTACATCTTTTGTATTAGCGTCTATTTTCATCTTATACTCATTATTATCATCTACACCTTCAACAGTATAAACAAATTTATTTAAGTCTCTTTCAAGGCTTAAATCTACTATATCAGCATCTTTATACTTATCTTTAAATATGCTTACTGCATCTGTATATGGTACTTTAAAATCTTGTTCATTTAAATTTTCATTATTTTTTTCATCTTTTAAATCCTTATTTGACGCATTTGTCTCTTTCTTCGTATTATCTTGTGCCTGTCCTGAATCTGTAGTTGGATTTCCACTACATGCAGTCAATAAACCTGCAACAAGTATACTTACTACTAATAAATATGTTTTTTTACACATAAAAAAACCTCCTTAAATACTTAATTTATTCTATATTATGCCCTCTAAACCCTTTATTTACCCTTTTATATTAAATTTACTTCCTACTTTGCTAGTTTTAAGACTATAAAATTTATATCTACTAAAATAAATTTACTAAAACAAAATATGTTGTTTGTATAAATAAAAAAAGCATTCCCCAGTATGAGAATGCTTAATTGTAATTATAAAATTATTCGATTAATACTTTTAATTATTGCTTTATTATCTTTTACAGAAGGAATATATTTGTAATTATTTTTAAAAATACTTTTTTAAATGTTATTCCAAATATCTTTATAAGCATATCCACTATAAACATCTATGAAATACCATCCATAAGTCTGTTTTGGTTGTGGCTTTGAATCTATTCTTACAGCATATACTTTTATATTATTAATATCATCGATACAAGCAGTATTTACTCTTAATAAATTAACACTAACCTTATGCTTTCTAGCACATTCTGCTAATGCTAATTCTTTTGCTTTATCTTCTTTTATCATTTTTCTATTTTCATAGTCAGCTGGGTTACATACTTCCATAATGCCACTAACATTGTATGTATATACTTTGCTCATATCATTTTTCTCTACACAATATCTAACATCACCTTCAGAATTCTCTGTGACATAACCAAATATGTAGAATTGTTTTCCTGAATATTCAAAGCTAGTATCTAATAAAAATATTAAGTCTTCATCTTCTGGATAATTTTCATTATAATAAAGTTTATCAACACCTAGCAATTTTTTCACAGCATTGGCAGCATCATCTACTGTATATTGTTTTCCAGTATCTGAATTTCCTATATTTTTTGTTACATTTAAACACTGCTGTAATATACTATCATTTAGATTTCCTATTGCTGTTATTTTAGTTGCACTTTTTAATACAATCTTATTGCTATTATCATCAACTAAAACTGTTGGAGTATTTTTAGCTATTGTAGAACCAACAAGTGCATACACTAAATCTGTTCCGCTAGCTATATAAAACTCTTTTGCTCCATTATAGAACTTATTTATTATCTTCTTATTAGTATCATATCTATCTACTCCACCCAATCTAGTTGAATTAGTATCATTTACTAAGTTATCACTCATTGATGAAGTACCTCCTATTATATAACTTTCTGTTCCAGTAGTGTTAAATGGTACACTCTTTCCATCAGTTAATACTATAGGTGCTTTATCTCTAACAGCTACAGAAGCAATACTCATAGCATCTGGTTCACCTTTAAAAGCATTAGTTAATATAACCTTACTAACCTTGTTAATAGCTCCTATTTCTTTTGCTACATTATAACTTGTCTTAATTCTATCACTACCTTGAAGTCTTTTAACTTCTATATTCTTACCTTTCAAAACGTTTTCAGTTGCTTTATCAATAGAACTTTCACCACCAATTATGTACACTTTATTAGCTTTTTCAACTCTTTTCATAGTTGCACTTGGTATATTATTCTTTTTAGTTAAAAGAATTGGTGCATTTGTTACTCCTGCAAGACCACTCGCACTTAATCCATCAGCCATAGTACTATCTGCATTTACAAGTATTGCAGTAGTATAGTTTTCTCTATCTGCAATAAGTCCAGCAGTTTCATATTTATCTGCACCTTGAATTTTATCAAGTGCATTTGCAGATATAGGACAACCAGCAACAAACATTGACATAGCTATCCCTAACGATAATAATTTCTTTGATTTCACAATATTCCCCCCCTTATTAATACTTCATAATTAAATTGTATAACAAGCACATATTATATGTTGTCGAAAACAAAAACTATTTCCAATCATTTAACGACATTAAATTGTATAAAAACAAAATATTTTTTTAATAAAATATAAAAAACTCTTATATATAATATATAAGTAGTTAATTGTTTTAAGTCAAAACATAAGATTCTTATAGATATTAAATCAGCCTTCATAAGAAAAAAATGAAAAATAGGCACCCAAAGATTAAATCTAAAGGTGCCTTGACTTTATAATATTAAATTCTTTTTAGCTCTCTTAATGTTAAATCCATCTTAGGATAAGGAATTGTAATTCCTTCTTCATCAAATCTAACTTTAACCTCTTCCAATAAATCAAGATAAATTGTCCAATAATCTTCTGTATTACACCAAACTCTAACAGCAAATTTAATGGCATTATCTCCATGTTCCACTATTCCTATAAATGGTTCTGGTTCATTTATTATTAATTTATGGCTATTCACAATCTCTTTCAATACTCTTCTCACCTGTACTATATCATCTTCATATCCTACACTAAAAGTTAAGTCAACTCGTCTAGTATTCTTTGCTGAATAGTTTGTTAGGCTATCATTTGATACAGAGCCATTAGGTATAAGTATCTGCTTATTATCTGGAGTAACCAATTGTGTATAAAAAAGTCCTATTTGCTCAACTGTTCCTCCATGACCTGCTGCTTCTATGTAATCTCCTACTTTAAAAGGTCTAATCAAAAGTATGATAAATCCTCCAGCAAAATTTGATAAACTACCTTGTAATGCTAAACCTATAGCTACCCCTGCTGATGCTATCACAGCAGCAAAGCTAGATAAGCTCATTCCCCAATATTCTAAAACAATGATTACAACAGCAACTTTAAGCACACTTAAAAGAAGAGATTTCAAAAACCTTCTTAGGGTTAAATCAATATCCCTTTTTCCAAGTAATAACATTACATGGTTTACAAATTTCTTTATTATTTTAAATCCAATGGAAAGTATCAGTATACCTATTATAAGTTTTACTCCACTCGTAGTAGCCCATTCTAAAAAGCTTTCCATTATACCTCCCATATCCATTTTATTAATATCTAGATTGTTTAAATCCAACTTGCTTATATCATCTATTTTTGTCGTATCCATAAAAAACTCCTTACTTTATATTTTTAGAACCAATATTATAGTTTAAAGTTCTTATTTTCTATTTAATATAATACAATATCATTTCGACATAGTAAACAAGATTTATATTCCAATTATATCTTGGTATATATCCTTGTAATAAATATAAATTCTTTTTTATCTACAAAATATTGCATTAAATTGAATCAATAATAATATTCTATTCAGTCTTAGAATTATCATTTTTTACACCTACATGAGATGCTGTTATAGTTATAATACTGAGTACTATAAATATCACAAATCCTCTTTTATATCCATCAACTACATTATGTGAATTTACTTGCAAAGATACTGCTATAATTAAATTAATAATACCACTCCCTATAAATTCGAAAGTATTAATGACACTAGTTGCCAATCCAGAATAAATTTCTTTATTTTTATACTTAGCATCATTGAAAACTTGTAAATGAGACATCACTATACATCCCATAATAAAAAATGCTATTGGTAAAATCATTATTGGTGGTTTTACTTTATATACAACTACAATTAGAATCCATATAAATAAATCTATTATTGCTCCATATTTGATTATATTAAATTTACTAGAGCTTATTTTAGCAAATACAAAGTCCATAATTATTGAACCAAATATAAATCCATATGTAAAAAATGATACTATAAATGCAGAAAAACTCTTACTAACCCCATAAACATCCATTATGTATTTCACTCCCCATAGACTTGTAAATGCACTTGTCAGACCTACAAAAGAGAACATTATCATTGAGTTATACCATGTTGATTTATTTTTTATAACAGACTTAATTCCATCAACAATACCAATCTTCTCTGGCTCTTCATTAGGTTCCATATCTATATTGAATCCGTATTCTCTTGGAGTATCTCTAACAATAATATACATAAAACATCCGATTACAACACCAATTATGCCTATCAATAAAAATGAATTTCTCCAGCCAACAAATTCAGATAGAAATACAAGTGGAAAAGTAGCAAGAACTCCCCCTAAATTCCCTACAAATGAAAATTTAGCTGTTGCAGAAGCAAATTCTGATTTATTAAACCATCTACCCTGAATTTTTAAAATACAAAGCAATATTACTGATGTCCCTGCACCTACAACTATACGAGAAATATATGCTAACTCTATACTTTGAATCAATCCAAATAAAATAGAACCTAAACTTGCCATTATTATTCCAAGACTACTAATTTTTCTTGCTCCATATTTATCAATTAAGATTCCTGCTGGTATTTGCATAAATGCATATGCATAGAGGCAAAAAGATGCTATATTTGAAATTTGTATAGAATTAAAACCTAACTCATTTGATAAATTATCTGAAACAACAGCAGTTGACATCCTTAAAAATAAGACTAAAATGAATGAAAATGTAATTATGCCCCAAACACTCCATTTAGCCTTTGTATAACTTTTCATATTTTCTCCCTCAAATCTACATAGCTTTAAATTTTCTTTATATACTCTATAAAATTCATGCTTTCTAAGTAATTATATCAAGTATACATCTATTTATTACAAATTTTAACATATAGTCTCATTATACTACATATATACATATTTAACTAGAAATAAAGTTTCATTCCTGTTATATATATAAATTAACTCCTTAAATATAAAAAGCCATCTTTGAACATTACTCAAAAGATGGCTCTCTATAAAAATATCTATTCTAAATTTAATTTTTTATCTAATATATATTTTGTAGCGAAAAATAATATTACTACAACTGCAATACTCCCAAGCATTGCGAGTGCAAAATGAGGACTTTGATAAAAATGGTATATCATATTTGTATCTTTATGTGGTAAAATTCTTTCTATAGCATTTCCAATACTTGATATTACTATATTTATAGCTATAAAAGAAACAAATGCTACTATATTTCTATGCTTGTTAAATCTTGGCAATTGACCCATTGAAATTGATGTATATAATAACAAAATAAATGATGAATATGAAATAAGCATTGTTACTAAAAATAATAAAACATCTAAAAAATATTCAGAACCTTTTGTAAAAACAGTATTAAAAAAATCTAAAAATTCAGGTAAGTGTATTCCAGAAGCACTAAAAAGCATAAGCATTCCAAATGTGAACATTGCAACTATAAAACTAAGTACAGCATATATAAGTGCTGTTATACATTTAGATAAAATAAGTGAACTAGTACTAACAGGAAGAGTAAACATTAAATACCCTTCATCACCCAAAAGATTTTTTCTGAATCTTTGAATTGTAACTACAATAGTTAAAACACCTAATGCCATGAAAAGACTCGTCAATACCAGTATTCCTATTCCCTGTATTTGGAATATATCTGTGTTTATAAATATTCCATTGAATACAGCTACTACCAATATAGCTATATATAATGGTATAAATGTTCTTCCACTTGCCTTTAATTCATATTTTAATAATTTACCTAACATTTGAATTCCTCCCTAAATAATGCATCTATAGATTTTCCTTTTTCTTCTCTTATTGTTTCAACATCTCCTTGCAATACTATTTGTCCCTTAGATATAAATATTACTTCATCACATATATTCTCTATTTCACTTATTAAGTGAGTAGCGATTAGTAAAGTACTATCTTCAGAATAATTTTTTAATATAGTTTTAAGTATATATGACCTTGCAGCTGGGTCAACACCACCAATAGGTTCATCCAGGATATATATACTTGCTTTTCTTGACATAACTAAGATAAGTTGAACCTTTTCTTTGGTTCCTTTAGACATTGTTTTTAGCTTTTCATTCACATCAATATCTAAACTTTTAATCATCTCATTTGCTCTTCTAACATCGAAGTCACTATAAAAATCATAGAAAAATTTCAGTAAATCTGATACCTTCATCCAGTCATTTAAATAAGTTCTTTCTGGTAAATAAGATACTATTTTCTTAGTCTCTATTGATGGTTTCATTCCATTTATTACAATTTCACCATTATCAGGCTGTAATAATCCATTTATTAGCTTAATCATTGTACTTTTGCCACTTCCATTAGGACCTAACAATCCCACTATCTTTCCCTTTGGTATATTCAATTCAACATTTTTCAAAACCTTTTTAGTTCCATAACTTTTATTTACACCTTTAAATTCAACTATTCCATCTTGAGAAATATTATTTATATTTTTATCCATTTTATAATTCTCCTTTCAAATTTTCTGTAATAAGTTTTATCATTTCATCTTTATCATACCCAAGTTTTTCTAAAGTCTCTTTTAATGTATTTATCTCAACATTAGCTATTTCCGCTTTCATAGCTTTTATTTTTTCCTTATCATCTGTTACAAATCTTCCTTTAGTTCTTTGGCTATAAACTAATCCTTGTCTTTCAAGCTCTGTTAGAGCTTTTTGCATTGTATTTGGATTTACTTCAGCATCTTCTGCTAGTGCTCTTACTGTTTCTAGTTTAGATCCTATTTCAATCTCACCTGAAATTATTTTCAATTTTAAATGTTCTACTAATTGTATATATATAGGCTTATTATTATCAAGTTCCCATTCCATGTTTATACCTCCTTGTTTATATTATTGTATTAATAACTTAATACAATAATATAATAATACAGCTTATATGTCAATTACTTTTAAATAAAATTATGAAAATATTTCTTTATATTTTTTCATACTATGCTTTTATAAAAATGCCTACTATATAACTATAATCAAAGCTATAATTATTTCCTTTTAAAATGGATTCATCCATATATTAAAAGATTTATCAATTTACTTTTTAGTTAGCACAATATCTTTATATTAATTTCCTTTTAATCTTAAATAATTTTACTATCTTAAAAAGTATATAAAAAAGTTCACAAAAAAATGAACACTGTATTAGAGTTCATTTTTAACATAATTTATTAGATTTTTTATAATATAGATTAATTCCTATTTTATTGAGCTATACATAATCAATTTTTCAAATTCTTCAATTGGCATTGGCTTTCCAAACAGATATCCCTGTGCCATGTCACATTTTACTTCCTTTAAGAGCTGAAACTGCTCTTCTGTCTCAACACCCTCTGATACCACTTTCATTCCTAATTCTTTTGCCATTTCTACAACTTTAGTAACAATTATCTTACTTCTATTGCTATTATAAGTTTCCATAATAAATTTTTGGTCAAGCTTCAAAATATCCATAGGAATTTCTTTTAACATATTTAATGATGAGTACCCTGAACCAAAATCATCCATAGATATCAAAAATCCTATTTTTTTTAAATTATTCATTATATCAATTAAGATGTCAAAATTATCAAATATAATACTTTCTGTAAGTTCAAGTTCTATATACTTTGCAGGTATTTCATATTTATCAATTATATTTTTATATGTTTCTATAAAATTATTGCAATATAAATGTATCCTTGAGACATTAACCGAAATAGTAACTGGATTTATACCTGCATCAATCCATTTTCTAAGCTGTATACATATTTCTTCAAGTACATATAAATCTAAGTTTATTACAAAACCGTTCTTCTCGAAAAATGGAATAAATTCATTTGGAGGTATTAAACCTTTATTAGAACTTTTCCATCGAACAAGAGCTTCTGAACCTTGTATTTCTCCTGTATCAAGTTCTATTTTTGGTTGCAAATGTACAATAAATTCTTTATTTTCCAAACTTGAAAACATCGTATTTTCCATCTCTTTTTCTTTTATTTCTTGGTCATGAATCTTATTATCATAAAATGCATAGGAACTTTTATGTCCTCCTTTTGCCATTTTATGAGGTATATTAGCCCTATCTATAATTGAATTAATATCTCTATCTTCTGAAAGTATAAAGTAGATTCCACAACTCAAAACCAGTTTATACTTTTCCTCTTGATCATTATTAAATAAATCTAGTTCTTCAAATATAATGTTCAATCTATTTGTTATATCTTTTTCTTCTATGTATTTCATAATTATAGTAAAATTATCAGCAGATATTCTTGCAAATATCTCATCTTCAAATATATTATTTTTAATAATCTTAGTTAAGTTACGTAAAATCTCATTTCCAACTTCATATCCAAATAGGTCATTTATATATTTAAATTTATCAATATCTATATACAATAAAGCATATTTCTCTTGAGTATTTTTGCATAATATCTTATTAGCATCAATCACAAACTTATCCATAGTACTTGCTCCTGTAAGACCATCTGTATAAGCTACCTTTTGCAATTTAATTCTAAACCTTAATTTATCATATATTATATATAGTATAAGCATTATACATATCATAGCCATAATACATATTATCTGTAATGAATATTTGCTAATAAATTGATTATTAAACATAATAGATTCAAAGTTGCTTAGGGAGTTATTTTGATAAAATTCATTTAAAGAATAAACTGGTATTGTATGTATAATCTGTAAAATTATACATATAAATAAAAAAAACATTAATTTTTTTTGTAAATTCCTCATAAAAATTTCCTCCCATTAAAACACCTCTATTTTATTATAAACCATTAGCAAATAAGCATATCCCAAAAGTTTCCATTTCTTGTAAAATGGATAGTTTTGAAAAGAAAATAGTAAAATTATAATATAAAAATAAAATTTTTCAGATAATTCGAAGAAAAATAAGTATCTTTTATCAATAATTATATACCAAAATAATCCAATTTATTTTATATTATACCGATATGAAATGTATAAATCAATAGTTAAGACAACTAATATACTACATTCTATAATTATAGTAACTGAAAATTTCATGAAATTTAAAATAAATATAAACTATCCATTTTACAAGAAATGACTACTTTTTTCCAAAATATAGTATTTGCAACATATTCATACTTTATTTTTTCTGTTTTTTCTTTCTATATTTATTTCGACAAACTAATTTTTAAATTTTATCCCTAAGTAAATTAAAAAATATCTAATTTAATTTTTTTAATATATCTCCTCATAATTGATTTTTTAACTATAAATCTATAAAATTAAAACTCTTTATTGTTTCATTTATATAATGAAAATATTATATAAATGAAACAATAAAGAGTTTATATAATTAAAAGATAAAGAGAATATATAAAATAGCACTAAAGTATTTTATATATAAGATATATTTATATACTTTAGTGCTAATCAATATTTAATATATATAGTAAATCTACATTTAACTTTTTAAAGATTTTCTATATAAAATTCTTACTCCCAATGCAACTAATATAAAACTTATTAAAAGAATTAAGACAAATTTAAGTATATTTAAATTGGCAAAATCGACCTCAATAAATTTATACAGATTGGCTACATTTCCAGTTGTATAATGGCTTACTACAATTGCTATACCATTATTTAAAAAATGTAATAACATCGATACAAATATGGAACCAGATTTATATACACTATATGCAAATATAATACCCAGTATAGATGTTGGAATTATTCTTATAAAATCCATATGCATAATACCAAATAATACTCCACTACATATTATAGCCAACTTAACAGACTTATTCTTATCCTTTGATTTACTAAATGAAGAAAATATAAATCCTCTAAAAAATATTTCTTCACATATAGCTGGTAATAAAGCTATTGTTAGTAAATTTAATAAAAACTTATCTTTCATAAACAGGGTTTCGTTTAAACTTTCAGCAACTTCCATGTTTTGAGGAAACAAGAATAAAATTAGTTGTGTTATAATCATAATAAGAATATATCCACCAATCCAAAGTACAATACTGCCAAGTATATGTTTTAACTTAGGAACTCTCAAGCTAAACACTTCTTTAAAATCAGCTTTAATATAGTATGCAAATATTAATGGTAATGAAATTATCATAAATTGTGTTATTATGATACCACCCATACCAAATTTAATTTGTACTAAAGAACCAACATAAATTAAAAGAACTAATCCCACTGCGTATAAAATAATACCATCACTTATAGTTGGTATAGAGCCTTTTTTTATATTGCATCTTTTCTCTAAAAAAGAAAAACTCTTACTATTACCAAAAAGTATTTCCTCTGAATTGAACATCTTAGATAGTAATATGATTGCCAATATAACAAAAGCTATATTTGATACCAAAACTAAAGCTATTAAATTTAAATCACTTTTAAAAGATAATACACTTTTTATAAGTAGTGATATGTTTACCACAGGTATTACAGATGTTACCCTATCCAACACTATATTTGGTATCATAGAGACGTATGATGGTATCATAATAATTAACATAAGAGGAGTTATGTAGTTTTGAGCATCTTTAAAACTTTTTGCAAGTGAACATACACACATACTTATTGCTGCTACTACCATTGAAAACAGACATATACAGATTAAAGTAGTTACAATTGGTAAAATTAAATCTCCATAATTGAAATTTCCAAAGCCAAGTTGACTGCTAAGACCTCCACTAATTAAAATAAATGCCATAGTCAATCCCATAGATAAAATATTTAAAATTGCTGTTACTATTGCACTAAGAGAAACAGCCATGTATTTTCCCATAACCAATTCTAAATTTGATATTGGAAGCGTAAATAGAGTTTCTAATGTACCTCTTTCCTTTTCCCCAGCCATAACATCTATTGCTGGATATATTGAACCAAGCAAGACTCCTATTATCAGTATGAATGGCAATATTTGTCCTAAAAAATAGCCTGCTACTTCTTCTGTCTTTGCAACATCTACAGTGCTATATGTTAAAGGCTCTAATGTAGATTGTACATCTAAACCTTTATCAGATAATTTTTTTTCTACAGTAAGTCTTTTGTATTTATCTAAAACAGTTTCTATTCTCTTTACTGCATTAGAAGAGTTTTCTTGAGAAGAATTCATATATATTTTATAACTTGTAGATGCTTGTTTTTCTTCTATCTTTATATAAGCATCAATTTTATTTTCTTCTAATGACTTTTTATAATCATCAACATCAAGTATTCTTATTTTTCCTTTATCATTTACATTATCTTTGCTTTCAGTATCTTTACCTAAATTATTATCTTCAATCATCGATACTAATACTTTATTTGGTTTATTATCAAAGGCTATATTAATATCCTTGCTATTCATACTATTTGCAGACATATTCATTACCTGCATCATTAATAGCATAAGTAAAGGATACAAAAGAAGTGGTAAAACAATCATCATAAATAATGTCTTTTTATCTCTCAATATATCCAACATTTCTTTTTTAAATATGTATTTTACAATCTTACTTCTCATCTAAACTTCCTCCTTTCTAGCAAGTTTTATAAATACGTCTCTCAAGTTGTTTACTCCAGATTCCTCTTTCAAACTATTTGGTGTTCCTGATGCAATTATTTTTCCATTGTGAATCATAAAAATCTTATCACATAAAGTTTCTGCTTCTTCCATATAATGAGTTGAATAAAGAACTGTTTTACCTCTTAGTTTTTCATTCTTCATAAAGTCTATTATAGATGCACTACTTAAAACATCAAGCCCTAATGTTGGTTCATCAAAAATGTACACCTTTGGAGAATGTATTAAACAACGAGCTATAGACGTTCTTTGAGTCTGACCAGTTGATAGATTCTCAATTCTATTATCTATAAATTCACTCATATCCATTATTTTTATAACATTTTCAATCGATTCTTCTATATCTTCTTTTGTCATTTCATATAAACTTCCAAAAGTTGTTAGAAGCTCTCTAGGAGAAAGTCTTCCATATAACTTTGTGTTTCCAGACAAATATCCTATTTCTTTTTTTGCTGAATTTCTATCCATTGAATAATCATATCCAGAAACACTTATATCTCCTGATGTTGGTGTTAATATTCCTCCTAACATTCTAAGCAAAGTCGTTTTTCCTGCACCATTTGGACCTAATATTCCCACAATCTCTCCTTCTGCAACTTTAAAAGAAACATTATTCACAGCAAGAAACTCTTCTTTTCTAGTTTTTATTTTCTTTAACTTTCTTATTGAATTTTTATTCTTATCATCTTTTACGACCCTTGTAAAAGACTTGCATAATTTATTAACCTCAATCATTTATTAAATTGCTCCCTTCTTGTTTATAGATATATTTATATAAATATAACATATAAACCTTTTTTATATAAAGTTTTTTGTTTTAAAATATAGTATCCCTAGAAATTCACACTATCATTTGACAAATTACCTTCTTTTATTCTTTTATAATATATTTTGTAACATTTTTTTACATATTAAATATAATATTACTATATAGATAAACTTAATCATCTATATATTCAAATCAAAATATAAAAGGAGTTCATTTAATGGAAAATAATAAATGTAGAGAAAATTTTAGATTTTCTCAAGAATATGAAGAAGGTTATATAAATACAAATGATAGATACTATGACAACTATCAAATAGAGGATAGATATTATGACAATTATCAAACAGAGGATAGATACTATAATTATCCAAACAAATGTAAAGAACCTAAAGTAGCTGAACATTGCTGCTGCAAAAAAAGTATGAAAGATGCATTAGAACTTTTAAGATATGATGCTATAAGACCTTTTGTTAATTTTAATCAGTTTGCTTTTATTTCAGATTTCTTTATAGTTGGTGCTTATTTAGTAGGTATAGATTACTCTCTACCTCCAAAAGATAATCTATCTGGACTTAATGCTACTTTTAAAAGATTTTCAGCTTGTAACTGCGATTTAATAGATATATCTGGTCAAATATATTATCCTAAACCAATTCCATTGACACTTGGCGGATTAGTTAGTTCAATTGGCACTATTCCAGGTATAGCTGAATTAGTTGCTCTTATAGAGGCAGCAGTACCTGCTAATATAGACCTAGGAGGTATATTAAATTCAATACTTGATGATATAATTGATTATATAGTTGCTACAATCAATCCACTAACAACTGTAGATTTAGCATCATTATGTTCTCTTAAAGCTGTTGCTTTTAATGTTGCACCTGGAGATTATAATGATTTTGTGGCAGCTTTAGGATATTATCTTGATAAAAAACAATATAAAGATTGTAATTGCAACTGTGATTGTGATGATTGTTGTTGTAATAAAGGTATACTTGACAACCTTTATACTTCTAAAATAAATAATCAAGTTACTGTAGTAGCTGGTAGTTTAGTTCTAACTGGTGTTGAAGTTTTAGGTAAGAAAAATGATGTTTTAGTACTTGGAAACTCTAATGACTCAAGAATATACTTTGTATGTGTAGATTCTATAGATTATATTGCATAAAACAATTTTAAAGTACTATATTTAAATATAAAATGGCATATGGTTTTTAAAATATAAAATATTTGATTATTGTTAATAAAAAAGAGTGTCTATGTAAAAATAACTTTAGACGCTCTTTTTTATTTTTATATTACTTCTATCTAACTTTTTTACCAAGCTTAAATACTGCTAATACATCAGCTAATACATCTATATTATCTATAGGATTTCCATCTACAACTATAACATCTGCTTTCTTTCCTTTTTCTAAAGTTCCATAATTTTTATCAATTCTTAAAAGTTCAGATGCAGTTTTTGTAGCAGCCACTATTACATCCATATTATCCATACCATAATCTGACATTAGTTTCATTTCATAATATGTCTTCCCATGTTCATTGTAAGAAGTTCCTGCATCAGAGCCAACTGCAATTTTAATTCCTTTTTTATACGCTTTTAAGAATGATTCTTTATGTGGAATAGCGACAATTTCACACTTTCTAAGAGTCGCCTCAGTTATTCCACTTTCTTTTCCTGCATTTAGAATAAAATATGGAGCAGCCACAGTTGGAACTAAGTATGTTTCTCTTTCTAGCATCAAATCAATTATCTCATCATCTAAATAAACACCATGTTCTATAGAAGTTATTCCTGCAAGTACTGCATTTTTTATACCAGTTCTACCTTGTGCATGCGTAGCAGTTATTTTTCCTGCTTTTACAGCCTCCTCTACAGCAACCTTCATTTCTTCCAAAGTCAATTGTGGTGAACCTGGCTCAACACCATCAGTCGTTACACCTCCAGTTGCCATTATCTTTACACAGTCTACTCCATTCTTTAAGACTGTTCTAGCTGATTTTCTACATTCATCTATACCATCACTCTCAATCCCAAAGTAATATCCATGTCCTCCTGTCATACATATAACTGGACCTGAAGCAACTATACCAGGACCATCTATAGACCCTTTGTCTACAAGTTTTTTAAGTTGTACATCCACATATTTAGGACAACCTAAACTTCTAATATATGTTACTCCTGAATCCAAGTAAGCATCAAGTTGTTTTATTGTATTTACCACAAGCTCTACATCTGATACATTCTCATAATAAACTTTTGGATTTCCAACTGGCTCCATTGTCAAATGAACATGACAATTCATAATTCCTGGCATAACAGTTTTATCTAAGTAATCATATACATCATATCCATCCAAATCTTCTCTTATGTCTTCAATTTCAACTATAGTATCTCCCTCAATAATTACCCCCTTATTTTTCATAATGCTATTTCCTGTTCCATCAATTAGATTTCCTGCTTTAATATATTTTTTGTTCATTTTAAAGTGCTCCCCCTTTTTAAGTATAATGTATTATTTATTTATTTATTATTTTTAATATTCTAATAATTAATTTTACCACTATACTCATCCTATTTCAAATCTAAGTAAATTAAATACAAGTTAAATGATGATATACAATATAAAAAAATATTAAAAAGCACCTTTATATTAAATTTAAAAATAAGACGAAATAATCAAAGATTATCCCATCTTATTTCTATTTAATATATAGCAAATATATATCAATCTAAAGAAATGCAATTAATAATATCATCTAATTTGCAACAAAAAATAACTTATCGTGTATATTTACATCTCCATTTATTAACTCAGCTTCATATAATGTCTTTTTAAGTTTCTTATCGAATACCTGAAATTTTACTGGTTTCGTTCCAATTACATCAAAAACCTCTTTACTTCCCTTTCTTCCTCCTGATAGAGTATCTTTTATGCTTGAAATAGAATATATCTTATCATCTAATAACTTAACTTTCCTAATTCCAGATGATGTATCACTATAATCTACTTTAAAATCAAGTATCTCATAATCCTCTAGCTTAATATCATTCGAGTTGATATCATAAACAAGATTGATTACAAAATTACTCCTATCTGTAGCTATAAGATTTAACTTATTGTTCTTAACAATATAATCTAACTTCGTTTTGCTTAATAAACCCATTTCTTTTGAATTGGCATTTTTTTCTTGATTTAGATTATCCATAAATTTATTACTAATATTAAAAGTATCATCTTCTATATCATATATAATAAGGTTAGAATAATTATCATGCCCTTCAATATCTCCGTTTGTACTCTTATTACTTACCATTTCCAAATAGATTTTGCTTCCTATAGAAAATTTAATTTCATGTATATTTTGTTTATAGTCATTATGTAAGTTTAAATCAAATCTATTTAATAATTTATAAGACTTATCTTTTATATCTATCTTTAATATGCAAATATTATTGACTTTAGAGCCTGAAAGATTAGTTTCACTAACTACCATATATAAGTTTCCTTTATATATTTTATTAAACACAGTTTGCCAACTATTTTTTTTAAAATCAGATTGTTTTAAACTAATATCAAAACTTTCTTCTACACCATTTTTTAAATTTTTATTTGAAATCTTTATACAATCATTTAAATTATTATTCTCTTGTCCCAAAGTAGGCTTAATATAGGTATATGCTTCTCCTATATTTAAATCATCTTTATATACAAATTCATATCCTTTATTATTAATAAAATCACTGTATTTTTTATCGATATTCAAATAATCATTTCCAATTCTTGATTTAGGACTTGTATCATTTTTTATTCCATTCTTACTTACAATTACCTCTTCATAAGAAAATTTATTTATATTAGGTGTATATACTAAACTTACTTTTCCTATATCTTTTATATTACCATTTAAAGTATTTACAGATAGTTTGTCCTTATTAAAATAACTCAATATTGAAGTCATTATAATCATCAATAAACACACTATTATAAAACATATTGTATATTTTCCTATATTTTTTTCTTTCATAATACACCCCCTAAAAATCAATCTTCTGTTTCAAAAGTTTATTGGATATAAAACTACATATAAATATGTTTATACTTGAATACAGGACAATAAATATATTACTACATTCATAAGGTATAACAAATTCCACAGAGATTATAAATACTAAAATCTCCAAAGCTAAAAACATGAAACTTATTAAAGTTCTTAGTTTATAAATAGATTTATTTATAAGAATTGATGTAAACACTACAGACACAAATCCTATCAGTAAAAATATATACTCCACAAATAGTATTTTAAAACTATATGGAAGTAACATTTTTAACTTATATATTGTATCTTGCACAAAACCGTAGCTTGCAATATTTCCAAGCATATAATTAGGTAATAATTTATTTAAAACAAATAAAATTATTGTAAATATTATTGTGTAACTATACACTAGAAATAATATATTTAATAACTTAGATGTATAAATATTAATTCTATTTTTTGGAAGCATTATAAGTGTATATATAGATTTACTTTTACCATCAAAATCCCTATACCAAATAAAAAAAGCATAGCAAATACATGCAATTATACCAAACATAAACCATGCTTCTGTAGAACTCATTATATTTCTAAAGCTTGAGAAACCTGTAAAATTTATTGTTTCTATTGTATTTCCTACTTTCGTTAATTGCTCATCTTTAACTGCATTTTCTATTATATAATTATAGTCATTTAAATTCTTTACTATATTTAAAATTACAAAAGAACAGCAACAAATAATTATAAGTATATAATTTTTTATATTTCTTTTTAATTCAAATTCGAATAATCTCATTAAATCTTTCATTAATTCACCTACTTTATTTCAAATTCTAAATTACTATTTGAAGTGTTAAACTGTAATTTTCCTTCGTATACTATTTCCTTAGAGTTTTTATTTATTATATACAACATAAATTTATCATCCCAATGTAACACAGGGTCTAGTTTTGATGTATATACAATGATTTTATTTGAGTCTATTTCAACATTTTTAATACCTCTTTTTTCTTTGTCCTCTAAAACATACTTATCTTCACTCATGCTGTTATCAATCACATTATAGGTAAATAAACTTAACTTTGTGCCTGGACTGTCATCATAATCATTTGACATTACCATATATAATTTATTATCTTTTAGACTTGCTTTTACTAAATTATTCATTCTATCATCAGTTTTTAATTCTATTATTTTATCTTTATTTTCTTCAACATTATACTCAAGTAAATGCTCAAGTAAAGTAATTTCAGAGTTACTATTACCATCCATATCTGCCTTTAATACTTCTATTAAAATATACATTTTATCTTGTCCTTTACTAGCATAACCTACACGAATAGTATCAACATCTGAGTATTTTTCAAAAAAATAATTACTTAAATTTATACTTTTTACCGTCTGTATTTTTTTATTTTTTGGGTTAATTTTTATTATATCTATGGTGCTTAAGCCTTTTTTATTGATTTCTGACGAATCGCCTATCGCGCCATAAAATACAGACACATATAAGTCTTTTTTATATCTTTTTGATGATAGTACCTTTGTATAATAATCATCAGTACTTTTATCTACCTTATATTTTGTTCTTTTAAAATTATTCATATCTAATTTTTCATATTCAATGTCTTTATCACTTCCTTCAGATGCAAATACTCCTTTATCCAAATCTTCTTTTTTCTCATCTATAACAAAATTTATATCTTTTGAATTATCATTCATTTCAAAACCAACATGAGTAATTAAATCGGAACCACTAGATACATCAATTAAATTATTTATATTCTCACTCTCTTTTTGTGGTTTTACTAATTCAGTCTTTTTAATTTTATTACTTCCATTTATTGTATAATATGAATTTATATATCCATTAAAATTATATCCAAACTTTATGTTTATATAGTCTAATTCATCTGGGTCACCTTTTATAGTTTTTATCTTCAAATTGTCTTCATTATTTAATAAACCTATACTAAAATATATTACTAAGGTCAAAAATATAATAAGTATAGGTGTTTTAGATTTTAATTTCATACCACCCCTCCTAAAGAGATACTTTCTTTTTAATTAGTAAATAAGATATTCCATTTAGAATAAACATTATAATTAAAAAACTTAGCACACCAGCTACTAAAGTATTAAATTGTGTTCCAATGAACACATAATATTTCCTAAATAAATTGATTATATTTATATATACTGTTGAAAAATATAGACCTATTAGAACTACAAAAGTAACTAAAAGCACATAAAACTTATTTATATAAGAAAATATAAATAATATGCAACAATTTACAAGAGAAATGGCTATAAGTAATAAAAATACATAAATCACCATGAAAGATATAAAATCAACAGGTATACTCCTCAAAGTTGAATAATATAAATCTTGCGCAAAAGGCACCTTTATTATTGGCACATTTTTAAAGATAAAATTAAATATACACTTACATACAAACAATGTCGCTATCTGACTTATCAAAAAACCATATATCATTGTTATCAAAGCAATTGACTTAGATATGCAAATCTTAAACTTATTCTGAGGTAGCATCATAAGAGTGTAAATACTTTGATTTTTGGAAAAAAACTCTCTTTTCCACATAAAAACATAGTATACAAACATTCCCAACATCCCAAAGAATAGAATATGTTGGATAAATCTAATATTACTAAGTATCCCTATTCCATAAAATATACCACCAAAATTCTCTACTGCTAAGTTTAGAATAAATTTAGAATTCTTAAGTTTATTCATTTCGTATAAATTTAAACTAAGCGTAATTAATGAAAAAAATGATATATAAGCTATGTAAAATTTATTACTTCTTCTTAAATCTACATTTATTAGATATAGAAGTTTATTCATTCTTATATACCTCCCTCATCTTATCTAATATAGATTTACCTTCTATTTCTCTTAATTCCTCTGCATTAAATGAAGTTATAACATTACCTTCATCAAGAATTACAACCTCATCAACTAAACTTTCTATTTCTACTATTTCATGAGTAGTGATGATAATAGCCTGATTTTCCTCCATATATTGTGCTATTACTCCTATAAATTCTTCCCTCTTAAATAAATCAATTCCTGTAAATGGTTCATCAAGTAGTATATATTCTGGGTCTTGGCAAAATCCAAGAATTAATTTTACTCTTGCAATATTTCCCTTTGATAAATTATCTATTATTTCATCTTCATCTAATTTGAATATGTTCATCATTTCTTTTGACTTCTCTTTATTCCATTTTGGATAAAAAATCTCCATAAATTCAAAGGTTTCTTTTATTGTCGTATTACTAAAGTGAGATTCTACATCTGGAACAAATGCTAATTTATTATATATCTTTTCATTTATTTTTTCTCCATCTATACGAATCTCTCCACTATCAATATTTATAAGACCTGCTATTGCTTTTAACATTGTTGATTTACCAACACCATTTATCCCAAGTAATGCAGTTATTTTACCTTTTTCTATATTGAAACTTACATTCTTTAAAGCATTTATCTTTCTTATTTTAAGACCTTGCATCCTTTTATATGTTTTACTGACATTTTTTACTTCTATCATAATTAGTACCCTCCATATTTAATATGCTCGTACAATAAATTTTTTTAATTAAGTTTTATAATTGTTAAAAGACTAGTATTCTTCTTCTATTATCTTTAAAACTTCCTCTTTAGTAACCTTTATTGCTTTCATATTTTCTATAAAAATAGATAAAGATTCATTTATCAATTCTAATTTTAAGTTTTTTAGTATATCTTCATCAACTGTTACACTACTTTGATAGTTTTTAAAAGTATTTATTATATTCATATCACCCATCTCCTTATATGCTCTTTGAACAGTATTTAGATTTACTTTTAGATTAAGTGCCATTTCTCTTCTCGATGGTATCGTCTCTCCTGGTCTCAAAGCTCCAATTACTATTTGTCTTTTTATATATTTTATTATCTGCAAATAAATGGGTGTTGTATTATCTAGTTCAAAATTCATGCTTCCTCCTATTCTAGTGTATTAATACGTTAGTACACTTGCTTTAAAAAAATACACCTTTAGCTCGTATTTTATTTAATATTCTATTAAGTGTATTATACGATTAATACACTTAGTTTGTAAACACCTTTTTATAATTTACATTTTATTTTAATTTATTAAGGCATTGAAAGTAAAGCTTGAATTATAACTTTACAAAATGGAGCATCAAATGAGAGGATATATATTTTATGTTATGTTAGACTTGAAAACAAGTGAATGAGATAAGATTATATGTTATCAATCATTTAAAAGTTTTATATGTATTAACAATTAAAAATCTAATAAGAATATTGGTATATATTAGGAGGTAAACAAATGAGTTATAAAATTGAAATTAAAAATATTGAACCAGTCACAGTAGCTACTATGCGTTATAATGGCCCTATGACTGAAGCAACAAAATACTTTCCAAATGTATTTAAATCTATAAAAGGAAAATCTAATGGAGCTCCTTTCTTTTGCTACTATAATGTTGACCAAAAAACTGGTATTGGAGAAATGGAACTATGTGTTCCGACTTCAGAAACTCCAAATCGTATTGGTGTAACCATAAAAGAATTTCCTAAAACAAAAGCTTTGTTTTTTACTCACATAGGAGCCTATAGTAATTTGCAAAAAACGTATGAAATGATATTTAAATATATTCATGAAAATAATATAGAAATACAAACTCCTTGGAGAGAAGTATTCATTAAAGGACCAGGTATGCTGATAAAAGGAAATCCAGATAAATATATTACAGAAATCATATTTCCACTTAAAGAGGAGGAATAACATATGCTAGCGATTAAAATAGACAATTTAGTAAAAGAGTATAAAAATGGTGTAAAAGCTTTAAATGGTCTAAGTTTTAATGTAAATGCTGGAGAGATTTTTTCTTTACTTGGTCCTAATGGAGCTGGTAAATCTTCTCTTATCAACATTTTGACCACCTTTTATAAACCTACATCTGGAAATGTAACAGTCTTTGGAAAAGATTTAGTAGATAATCCTTCTTGGATACGTACTCAAATTGCTTGTGTAGCACAGCAAGTCTCTATTGATGAACACCTGTCTCTTATGGAAAATATGGTATTTCAAAGCAAGATGTATAAAGTAGAACCACAAATTGCAAAACAAAGAATAGAATCTTTAATTGATAAATTTGAGTTATCTAACTACTTAAAATATCCCACTTCATCATATTCTGGTGGAGTAAAGCGTAGATTAGATATAGCTATGAATATGGTATCATCTCCTAAAATTCTATTTCTGGATGAACCAACTGTTGGTATGGATGTAGATTCAAGAAAAGCTATGTGGGATATGTTATTAAAAATTAGAGATGAATATGGCACAACTATATTTCTAACTACTCATTATCTTGAAGAAGCTGAACAATTGAGTGATAGCATTTGTATTATGAAAAATGGAAAAGATTTGGCACATGGAACGCCATCCAGTTTACGTAGTTACATTAGACAAAATATACTGCGTATAGTTTTTCATGATATAAAAGATATAAAAAAATATAAAGATGAAATTAAAAATACTGGATTGGTCAAGTTTATGAGTATAAGAGAAAATTCTATTTTTATAAGTGTACAGGATAGTAGAGTTGCTTTTACTTCAATAAATAAGTGGCTTTTAGAACATGACATAAAATTTGATGCAATAGAAATTGTAGAACCAAGTCTTGAAGATGTTTTTTTAGCATTAACAAGTTCTAAAAAAGGCTTAAAGGAGGAATGGGAATGTTAAATATCTTATGGCGTAGTATGAAATGGCGTTTTAAAAATCCAATATCATTTATAGTTACTATATTACAACCTTTTCTTTGGCTTGTACTTTATAGTTCTATTGCAAATCAAACTATGAATAATATGAATATTAGTAATTATACCGCTTTTATACTACCAGGTATTATTATACTAGTTGTATTTTCCTCATGTAGTAGTAGTGGTATCATCAACTTCATAATGAAGAACAGTGGAAGTTTCTATAGGGTTTTGATTGCACCGATTAGTAGATATTCCATTGTTTTTGGTCAATTACTAGAAGCTATCTTAGTTTCTTTCTTAGAAGTGACTATTTTATGTGTAGTAAGTATATTCTTCTCAGTAAAGATAGAATCTGGTATTGGAGGAATTATGCTTATGATAGTACTAATATTTATGACTGCATTTTTTTTATCAAGTCTAGCATATTCTATAAGTCTATTGTTACCAAATGAAATAATTTATGAAACAATTATGACTGCAATTGTACTTCCTATTTTCTTTTTAAGCTCAGCTCTTTTCCCTATAGAAAACTTATCTGGAGGATTAAAAATAGCCGTTATGCTCAATCCATTTACTCATATTATTAATGCTTTACGTAGTTTAATATTTGGTGAGACTATTCTTATTGGAGATATATTACCTGTTATTCTACTATTCTTAATATTATGCTGTGCAAGTTTCTCACTTGCTATGTGGAGGCTAAAAAAGGAAATGGTAAGTTAATTTACTAATCTATAATAAAAAGTGAACTCTATTATGTAGAGTTCACTTTAGATGCTTTATTTTAATATTTCTAAAACTGAATTTAACACAGCGTGTCCATTACAAGTTCCATAGTTCACCATATCTATTACAGATACTGGAGCTCTATCTCCTACTATAGATTTTACATCATCAAACATAAATCTAAGCTGTGGTCCAAGAAGTAAAATATCAAAATTATCAAGTTCTGATTTTATATCTCCTTCTCCAATTGCCCATATTCTACAATCTATATTTCTTTTTTTTGCATCTTTCTCCATTTTATTTACCAATAGAGTAGAAGACATACCTCCAACACATACTAACAATATCCTAATCATTCATAACTCCTTTTAATCAAATCTACATATATCTTGATTAAAAAGTATATGTAGAAAAGTTTATCATTTATAACTTTTTAAATTTCACTCTTAAATTATATCAAATTTTTCCATTTTTTACACTATTAGAACTAATTTTATATTTTTAATGTCCACTTTTCCACTTCTTTAGATATATCCTTAGCCTTTAATATTGCAGATATTATAGCATATCCATCACTATCTAAGCTCTTAAGTTTATCTACATTGTCTAGTTTTATGCCTCCAATTAGTACAAATGGTATATCTACCTTTTCTTTAATTTCTTTGACAGTTTCAAATGAAGCGGATTTTGCATCCAATTTAGTAGATGTTGTAAATATAGACCCTATACCTAAATAATCCGCTCCATCATTTTTTGCACATATAGCTTCTTCTAAAGTTCTTGCTGATACTCCTAGTATCTTACCATCTCCTATAAGCTTTCTAACTTCTCTCGCATCAATATCACTTTGACCTACATGTACTCCATCTGCATCACAGATAAGTGCTATGTCAACTCTATCATTTATTATAAACTTAACTCCATATCTTTTAGTTATTTCTCTAAGTTTCATAGCTTTTTTCAAAAACTCTCTCCCAGGAGCATTTTTTTCTCTAAGTTGTACGGTTGTGATTCCAGAAGCTATTGCATCTTCAATACACTTATAGAAATCTCTACCTTCAAGCATTTCAGAATCAGTTACTAAATATAATTTTAAGTCTTTTTTTAAGTTTTCTTTATCTATCATTTTAATTCTCCTCTTAAAGCCTTATTCGTTTAAAAATTCAATATTAGAATTTTTGCTTAAAGTATCTATATTCATTTTATAAATAGTATTCATAAGATTTTCTTTAAATGTTCCTATTGGTGGATTGTCTAAATTTGCCAACTCTCCACTTAAAGACATCGTAAGAACACCCATTGTAGCTGCTTCTAATGTATGCTCAGTAACAGCCATAAAACTTGCAATTAAACTAGCAGTCATACATCCAGTTCCTGTAATGCCTTTTAATTTATCAGCTCCATTGTTTATTTTATATGTATCTTTACCATTTGTTATTATATCTATTTTTCCAGTTGCTACTACGATACATTCAAGTTTTTCAGAAACTTTTCTTATTATATCAGTAGAATCGTCTTCCTCATCAAATGAATCTACACCTTTTCCCCTTACATCAAAACCACCTATAAACTTTATTTCCGCCATATTACCCTTAACTACATTAAATTTGACTTCATTCAAGAGTTTGCTTGTAAGTTCTGCCCTAGCTTTACTTGCAAATACTCCAACTGGGTCTAATATAACAGGTTTATTGTACTTATTTGCCGCTTTTCCTGCTAATAAAAATAAATCTAACATATTTGAATTCATTGTTCCTATATTTATTACTACAGAGTTCGCTATACTCACCATTTCTTCTACTTCTTCATATGAAAAACTCATAAGAGGACTTGCTCCTATGGCTAAGGTTACATTAGCACAATCATTTATGGTTACATTATTAGTGTAATGAATTACCAGTGGATTTGATTCTTTTACATCTTCAATTAAATTATACATAGTCTACCTCCAACAATTTTTTATTATTCAAATTTATAAAAATGATGCACTGGTCCTACTCCATGACCTATATCAAAACTATTTTTTATTGCCTCTGTTATATAGATTTTGCCTAAATTTACTGCTTCTGTTATTTCATAACCTAAAGCTAAATAAGAGGTTATTGCAGAAGATAATGTACATCCTGTTCCATGTGTATTTTTTTTATCAATTCTTTCACTTTTATAAACTTTAAACATATTTTTACCAACTAAAATATCAACTGCTTCTCCATCTAAATGTCCTCCTTTCATAAGGACAAACTTAGGACCAAGCTTTAGTATTTCTTTTCCTACTCTATTCATATCATCTATATTATTTATTTTTATTCCTGTGATTTCTTCTGCCTCTGGGATGTTTGGTGTAATTATGTATGCAAGTGGCATCAAGTATTTAATTAAATTTTCTTTTGCTTCTGGCTTTAATAAATAATATCCACTTTTAGATATCATTACTGGGTCTACTACCAAATATTTTGGATTGTATTTCTTTATATTTTCAACTATTTCAAGTATAATCTCAGGACTTGAAACCATTCCTATTTTTACAGCTTTTGGAGGTATATCTTCAAATACTGCCTCTATCTGTTTTTTTATTATGTCCTTACTTAAATCTTCTACTGCAAGAACCCCTTGAGTGTTTTGTGCTGTTATAGCTGTTATTACACTCATACCATAAGTACCAATTGCACTAAAAGTCTTCAAATCAGCTTGAATTCCAGCTCCTCCAGATGAATCTGACCCAGCTATTGTAAGTGTTGGTATTTTATAATTACTCATTTATTCCCTCCTAAAGTTTAATTTAAATAACTTAATTAAAAAAGCTATACCTACAATAGGTATAGCTTATAAATCGCATATATAGTAAATAATATACACTTAAGTTTTATACTAAGCTTTCCTACGCTGGTATTATCCAGATCAGGTGTAAGGGTCGGTATACCTCTCAGCTCTTGGCTCCCCTAGCTACTTTAATTTATTCTATTTATAACTTCATTATAGTACAATAGTATTTATTGTCAAGTTTTTACATAATATACACTTATTATAATATTAATGTTTACATTAATTGTTCTATTTCTTTTCCAACAAGATAAGCATCTTTATTATCAATTGAATCTATAAACGTTTCTGGATTTTTTATTATATATAATTTTTTATTTCTAGTTAATTTCTTTATATAACATTCCAATTTCATTGCATTACTTTTCGTGTTGGTTACAAAATAAACTTCTAGTTTTTTAAATCCTTTTGCTCTTGTATATTTTGAATTAATTCCCGACCTATGTTCATTCATTCTTCTGATTATATTACTGGTATATCCAGTATATAGAGAGTCATCTTTACATCTTATAATATATGTAAAATACATTTCAAATCACATCCTTATTAAATATATAAACATTATATTATAAAATTGATGAAATGGTATGTATTTTGCATATGCAATCTTCTTAGGACTAATTTTATCTAATACATGTGTATAAAATCTATTCTATATAAGTCTAACGCTAAATTTTGACATAATAATAACGTATTTATTTTTGTAACAAAAAATTCACAAATTATAAAAAATAAAATTTTCAAAAAAATTATAATTTTCAAAAAAATAAATTGACACATATAAAAAAATTATGATACCCTAATAAAAAGGGGGCAATGATTATGGAAAACAATTTAATTATAGCTAAAAGCAATAATACTAAATTAACTCAAAAGGAATTAATTAAAGTTAATCTACAGATAGGTGTAGATTTTACACTTTTGTCAAAATCACTTAAAGCCTTTTACAAAAAAGAAAAAGATTTTTATTGCATTGCTCTTGCGCCATGCAATGTATCTAATGAAAAAGCAAATAGAAAAATAAGTATCTCTTATATGATAAAAGAAATTAACACTTTAATCGAAAGTATAACTGATAAAAATGAACTTTTAAGTGAAGAACTCTTCAGAAAAAATTTATCAGAATTTTATGACGAATCTTTAGATGACATTTATATAGAATTAAAACAAGCATATTTATACATTAAAAAGAATACAGATGTTCTTAGTATAGAAGACTGTATTGAATATGTATTTGATGTTGATATAAGTCATGAGACAAAACTAAAAGAAAATCCTTTGATTGACTTTAATTCACTTTCTTTAGTATTTTGGAGTGGTGAAACAAAAAATATTTTACATCAAATGAATATTTTAGATTTAGAAAATATCCACTCTTATACTATAGAAAACAGTACAAACATAACTATATATGAAAATGATACTCTTCAATCTGAATTTGGTGAAAAAGATAAAGATATAAAAGAAAATAACCTAGGCATAATTGAACAAATGCTTATACTTCCAAACGATTTAGACTATGATAAAGATGAAGTCGAAAATATGAAAAATAGGCTTGCAAATATAAATATTAAGTATTTGCAAACACTTAAAGAAAAGGATATAAAAATAAAATTGATAAATTCAAACTTAACTGATGAGCCAGAATTTAAAGATTTAAAGCATCAATTACCACCATGCTGGGTAAAATCAGGTAAAACTTGGAAAGATGTGCCTGGCATATATAGAAACAATTCTATAGTAGTTAAAATAGGCTACAGTAATCCTAGTTATGCAAATGTACATTCAGCTAAAAATTTAGAACTACATGAGACTGCACATGCTATAGATAAAAATGTTTTAAACAAAAAATCGAGTTCAGAGGAATTTATGGAAATATTTGCTCAAGAAAGATATAAACTTTACGACCCAAAACAAGTTGCACATGCCTACATTAGTAAGTTTATAGAAGAATTTTTTGCAGAATCATTTGTACACTACTATCTCGATGATGTTTCAAGAAATACTTTAAAAGAAAATTGTCCTTTAACATATGATTTTCTTGAACAGCTTGAATTAGAATATTAAATACTCTAACTTCCAATAATACATTTAACTATATTCTCTTTATCAATAATGACACAATGATACAATTTATATTTTTAATAAAGTACTATCATTAAAAGATTTTTATTATTTATGTTATAATATTTATGGTGGCTATGTTTTAAAATAGTTTATGTGACCCATAATTTAAATAAATAATAGAAAAAGGATGAAGAGCTATGAAGTTGAATAGAAATGATAGTTGTTGGTGTGGAAGTACTAAAAAATATAAAAAATGCCATATGGATATGGATAATAAAATAGATTCATTTGCAAGGTTAGGTCATATTGTGCCAACCCATGACATTATAAAAAATCCAACGCAAATTGAAGAAATAAAAAAAAGTGCAGTAATAAATACAAAAATTTTAGATTATATTTCAGATAAAATTGAAATTGGAATGTCTACAGAAGATATAAATAAATTAGTTCACGACTTTACACTACAAAATGGAGCTATTCCTGCTCCTTTAGACTATAATGGATTTCCTAAGAGTGTATGTACATCTATAAACAATGAAGTTTGTCATGGTATTCCTAGTAAAGATATTATTTTAAAAGATGGAGATATTATCAATGTAGATGTTTCTACTATTTTTAATGGATACTACTCAGATGCTTCAAGAATGTTTATGATAGGAAATGTTAAAGAAAATGCAAGAAAATTAGTAGAGGTCACTAAAGAATGTGTTCAAAAAGGTCTTGAGGCTACTAAACCATGGGGATTCTTAGGTGATATAGGTGATGCTATTAACTCCTATGCTCAAGAAAATGGATACTCTGTTGTCAGAGAAATTGGTGGTCATGGAGTTGGATTAAGCTTCCATGAAGACCCATTTGTAAGTTATGTATCTAAAAAAGGAACTGAAATGTTATTAGTTCCTGGAATGATATTTACAATAGAGCCAATGGTAAATGAGGGTACTCATGAAATTTTTGTTGATGAAGAAAATAATTGGACTATCTATACAGAAGATGGTAAATTATCTGCTCAATGGGAATGTATGGTTTTAATTACAGAAACAGGATTTGAAATTTTAACCCAATAAAAGAAAAATGCCTATAAAAATCGAAAATTCAATTTTTATAGGCATTTATTTTATTAATGCACATCTATTGCATCAACTGGACAGCTTTCTCTAGCTTCTTTTGCTGATTCTTCAGCATCACTTGGTATTTCATCAACTATAACATGTGATTTACCATCATCATTCATATCAAATACTTCTGGACATATTGATGGACATAATCCACAACCTATACAAGTATCTTGATTAACATCTGCTTTCATAATAAAATCCTCCTAAACGCTACAAATTTAAAATCTTATTTGTCAAAGATTTATGAACCAAAACTTTAACATTTAGTTCTTTTTTATTATGTCCTCAGATTTGAAAAAAATACCTTTTAAAATAATTTTCATAAAATTTATTTTATAGTCATATCAAATCTATATATAATACACATTATCTAACTCATCATACTCATAGGACACTTCTTTTTTATTCTTTTTTACAGGTTCTAAATTTCTTATTTTTACTATTTTTGCAGGTATTCCAACAACGGTTGCTCCATTAGGTACATCCTTGACAACAACTGAATTTGCACCAATTTTTGAATTAGAACCAACATTTAAAGGTCCTAGTATTTTTGTTCCAGCTCCAATCAATACATCATCACCAACAGTTGGATGTCTCTTTCCAGTATCCTTTCCTGTGCCTCCTAAAGTAGCTCCTTGATATATTGTTACTCTGTTACCTACTTCTGCTGTTTCTCCAATTACAACACCCATTCCATGGTCTATTAATATACCTTCTCCCATTTTAGCTCCAGGATGTATTTCTATACCAGTCATAAATCTGGATATCTGAGATATTAATCTTGCTGTAAAAAGCATCTTTTTCTTGTAAAGAGCATGAGCCATCCTATGCATTATCATTGCATGTACTGATGGATAAAGTAAAAAGACTTCTACTTTAGATCTAGCTGCTGGGTCATTTTTCATTATATATTCAATATCTTTATTTATTTTCTTAAACAAAGTATTCACTCCCTCAAATAAAATTTTTAAAATAGTCCCATGGACATATACTTATCTACTCCATCTGGAGCTACTGTTACTATCTTTTTATCTGGATATTTTTTCGCCATTTCCATAGCACCAAATATATTAGCTCCAGAAGATATACCTACCAGAATCCCCTCTTTTGCTGCAAGTAATTTAACTGTGTCAAATGCATCTTCATCATCTACTAATATTACTTCATCAACTACACTGGAATCATAATTTTCAGGAACAAAATTAGCTCCTATTCCTTGTATTTTATGAGGTCCAGTTTTGTTTTCTGATATAGCTGGAGATTTTTTTGGTTCAAGCGCGATTATTTTTATATTTGGATTTTGCTCCTTTAAATATCTCGCAGTTCCTATTAAAGTGCCCCCAGTTCCAACTCCACATACAAATATATCTAAATCTTTAACATCATTCATAATTTCAACTGCCGTTGTTTTATAATGTGCGTTTGGATTATCTTTATTTTCAAATTGCTTTAAACTCTTATAGTTTGGATTTTCTCTTAAAAGCTCATTTGCTTTTTCTATGGAACCTGCCATACCAGCTTTTCCATCTGTAAGTACCAAGTTTGCTCCATAAGCCTTCATCAAATCTCGTCTCTCAACACTCATAGTCTCAGGCATTACTATTACTACTTCATATCCTTTTAATTTTCCTATCATAGATAATGCAATACCAGTGTTTCCACTAGTTGCTTCTACTAATACATCTCCTTTTTTTAATTCTCCTCTTTTCTCTAATCCTTCTAGCATTTCATACACTGCTCTATCTTTTATACTTCCTGCTGGATTTACTTTTTCTAATTTTACATATATGTTAGAACACCCGTTAGTACATCCTAAATTGTTCAACCTTACTACAGGTGTGTTTCCTATCAACTCTAATGCGTTATTATATAACATACTACTTCCTCCTATATGTCTAAATCTATTATCAAATTGATAACGATAAATATATTATAGTATTATCATTTTGATAATGCAACCTTTTTTTGGATTTTATACTTACAATCGTTTTATTCCAAATATTAGTAATGTTCAAACAAAAAAAGTGAAAATCATTATCGATTTTCACCTTTTAAATATAAAGCTTTAAACTAAGCCATACGCAGTACTTTGCTATAGAACCTCTACAAAATACTATATAAGACCTAATATCTTTGCAATCTCTACATTAACCTTTAACACATTTACCCTATCTTCACCTAATACTCCAAAAAGTTTTTTAGAAGTATTATCATCTACAATTTTTTGCAATTTACTCTCTGATATTCCTGATGCTTTTGCTACAGCAGGTATCTGAACTTTTGCAGAAGCTGGACTTACATTAGGGTCAAGTCCTGAACCTGATGCTGTAAGCAAGTCTGTTGGTATATCCTCTTTTTTAATAGTTGGATTATCCTTTAAAAATTTTTCTATATCTTTTTGTACTCTATCATGAAGTTCTGGATTTGTTGCTCCATAGTTAAAAGAACCTGATGAAACACCTCCATAAGATGTATTTCCATCTTTATCTGGTATTAAATCTTCTTTTGTATAAGTATTATAGTTTATTGATGATACTCTTCCCTTAAAGAACCTTGCATCTGTAAAGTTTTGACCAATAAGTTCTGAACCTACTTTTACACCATTTACTTCTATCATACTTCCATTAGCTTTATCTCTAAATGCAACTTGACTTACACCTGTTAAAGCAAGTGGATATACAAGTCCACAAACAACTAACAATACAAGACTTACAAGCAATGCTGGTTTTAATGTTTTCATTTTTATATCCTCCATTTATTAACCTAAATTAAGAACCATTACTAAAGGTGTAATTAATAAATCAATTAATTTTATTCCTAAAAATGGTACTATAACCCCACCAAGACCAAATATAATCATGTTTCTCATTAACATAGCTTGTGACTTCATAGGTCTATATTTTACACCTTTCATTGCAAGAGGTATTAAACAAGGGATTATTATAGCATTAAATATTAAAGCTGATAATATCGCACTAAATGATGTAGAAAGTTTCATTATATTTAATATCTCCATCTGAGGTATCGCAAGAGTAAATATAGCTGGTATAATTGCAAAATATTTTGCAACATCATTTGCTATACTAAAAGTTGTCAAAGCTCCACGAGTTATCAAAAGTTGTTTTCCTATTTCAACAACTTCTAATATCTTAGTTGGGTCTGAATCTAAATCTACCATATTTGCTGCTTCTTTTGCAGATGTTGTACCACTGTTCATAGCAAGACCTACATCCGCCTGAGCAAGTGCAGGAGCATCATTTGTTCCATCACCTGTCATAGCTACTATTTTACCTTCTAATTGTTCTTTCTTTATAGCATCTATTTTATCTTCTGGTTTACATTCTGCAATAAATCCATCTACTCCAGCTTCTCTTGCAATTGTAGCTGCTGTCAAGGGATTATCCCCTGTGCACATTATTGTCTTTATTCCTATCTCACGAAGTCTAGCAAACCTTTCTACAAGCCCTGATTTTACAGTATCCTTTAAGTAGATAATCCCATATATCTCATTATCCACACACACTACTAAAGGTGTTCCTCCTAATTTAGCCACTCTGTTTACATTTTCTTCTAAATCTTCTGGTACTACCCCACCAGATTCTTTTACTCGTTTTATTATACTATCATAAGCACCTTTTCTTATAGCTCTACCATCAGCTAAATTAATTCCACTCATTCTAGTCTGTGCAGAAAACTCTATGAATTCAGCTTCAGCTGCCTCTTTTGTTTTACCTGTTGAACCTAACTTCACACCTAAATCAACTATAGACTTTCCTTCTGGTGTATCATCTTTTAATGAACACATAACAGAATAATTTATTAAATCTTTTGAATCTGCATTTCCAACTGCTATAAATTCTGACGCAAGTCTATTTCCATAAGTAATGGTACCTGTCTTATCTAAAATCATAGTATCAACATCACCACAAGCTTCTACTGCTTTTCCTGACATTGCAATTACATTGAATCTAGTTACTCTATCCATACCTGCAATACCAATGGCTGACAATAGGCCTCCTATAGTAGTTGGTATTAAGCAAACCAAAAGTGCTACCATAGTAGAAATTGGAATCTTTACACCTGCATAATTTGCCATTGGATAAAGAGAGATTAAAACAACCATAAATATAAGTGTTAAGCCTACTAACAAGGTATTTAAGGCAATCTCATTTGGTGTTTTTTGTCTTGAAGCACCTTCCACAAGAGCTATCATTTTATCTAAGAACGATTCTCCTGGTTTTGTTGTTATTTTTATTTTTAACCAGTCACTTACAACTGTAGTACCTCCTGTAACAGAAGCAAAATCTCCACCAGATTCCCTCATAACAGGTGCGGATTCTCCAGTTATTGCTGATTCATCCACAGAAGCTATTCCTTCTATAACTTCTCCATCATTTGGAATAACTTCTCCTGCATTTACCAAAACAATATCGCCAAGTTTTAATTCACTTGCACTTATCATTTTTTCATTTCCTAGCTTATCGAAAACCCTTGCTACTGTGTCTTTTCTAGTTTTCTTCAATGTATCTGCTTGGGCTTTTCCTCTACCTTCAGCTACAGCTTCAGCAAAATTCGCAAAAAGAACTGTTATAAATAATATTATTGTCACAATCCCATTATATGCTCTTAAATTATTACCTTCATCACCAAACAAGCTAGGTATTATTGTAAGTATCAATGTTACTATAAATCCAATCTCTACAACAAACATAACTGGATTTTTCATCATATATTTAGGATTTAACTTTTTAAAAGCTTCTATAATGGAAGTTTTGAATATATCTTTTGTAATAAACTTTGTTTTTTTAGTTTCCATAAAACTTTACTCCCTCCCAATTTTTTAGTGCCATAACACTAGATGCTCTGAAATAGGTCCAAGCGCTAAGGCTGGGAAAAATGTTAAAGCACCAACAATTAAAACAACCAGTACTAAAATTATTGTAAATGTGAAATTATCTGTTCTAAGTGTTCCTATACTTTCACTTACAGCTTTTTTAGATGCCAATAAACTTGATATCGCAAGTAGTATTATAATAGATACATATCTTCCAAAGAACATAACTATGCCTGTTGTTATATTCCAAAACATAGTATTATCTCCTAGACCTTCAAATCCTGAACCATTATTAGCTGCTGAAGATGCAAATTCATATAATACTTGTGATAATCCATGGAATCCAGGATTTGAAATTCCTTCAAGCCCTGCTGGTAATGCAACTGAAAGACCAGAAAACATAAGTATCAAAAGTGGATGTAATATAATAAGTAAAGCAATAAGCTTCATTTCTTTTCCTTCTATTTTCTTAGTCAAAAATTCTGGAGTTCTTCCTACCATCAATCCACATAAAAATACTGCTATTATAGCGTACATCAACATATTCATAAGACCTACACCTTTACCACCAAACACGACATTTAACATCATATTCAAAAGTGGTACTAAACCTCCTAAAGGAGTTAAGGTATCATGCATATTATTAACTGTACCTGTTGTAAACGAAGTAGTTACTGTTGTAAATAATGCAGACTGTGCTATACCAAATCTAACTTCCTTACCTTCCATACTTCCCATACTTTGACTAAGTCCTAATTGTGATAAAATAGGATTTCCTGCACTCTCTGCTTTAAAACAAACTACTAGACCTATTAAAAATATGATTGACATTGCACCAAACACAACCCAACCTTGTTTTTTATTCTTTATCATATGCCCAAATGCAACAACACAAGCTCCTGGTAATATCATCATAGACAACATTTCTACTATATTTGATATAATAGTTGGATTTTCAAATGGGTGTGATGAATTTGAACCAAAGAATCCACCACCATTTGTTCCTAAATGTTTGATTGATTCAAGAGCTGCTACAGGCCCTCTAGCTATATCTTGAAGCTTTCCTTCTATAGTAGTCACTGTTTCTGTTCCAGCAAAAGTTTGTGGTACTCCTTGTGTAACTAATATAATTCCAACAATTAAAGCTCCTGGTAAAAGTACTCTTGTTGTTATTCTAATTAAATCTACATAAAAATTTCCCAATGTTTTCTTTTTGCCAACCAGACCTCTTACAAATGCCATAGCTGCTGAATATCCTGTTGCTGCTGATGTAAACATCATGTATATTATTACTGTCATCTGACTAAAATATGAAAGACCTGATTCACCTGAATAATGTTGAAGGTTTGTATTTGTCATAAAACTTATTATTGTATTAAATGATAAACCTTGTTCCATACCTTTAATTCCACTTGGATTAAAGATATGCATACTTTGAGTTCTAAGTATGATATATCCTATAAATACCATAGCTGCATTTGTAAATACTAAAGCTAAGGCATACTGTTTCCAGTTCATTTCTTTTTTCTTATCTATACTACATACCTTATATATACAATTGTCTACTTTATCAAATAGTCTATCTCCAAATGTTTTTTGATTAGTAGCTATATGGTATAAATACTTGCCCATAGGTATTACTAAAATCATAAAAATCGCTAACACTATTACTATCTGCACCATAAAAATTGTTCCCCCCAATTCAGCTTACTTATTAGCCTTATACTATTTAAAATTTTTCAGGATTAATAAGCGCATACACCAAATATATTATTAACATTATAATTACAACTGCCAGAAACCACATAGGTAATCCCTCCATACATTACATTATTTTTTTTCTGTTTGTTTCCCACACCAATCAGCAAGCAACTTCATGGAAATAAATCCTATGAGTAACAATGCTATCATAACTATATCCAACATTTTAACTCCTCCATTTACTTTAATTTCTTTTACAAATTTTAGCTTTGTATTGCTACTTCATTTATCTTATCATTTTAGGTATAAAGATAGGATTAAGAAACATCTGTTACTGATTAGTATTTCATAAATATAAAATTGAGTTTTTAAAATATACATCTAGCAACCGTATTCCTAGCAATTTCAATACAATTTCTTATCCTAAATTTATAAAAATCTCGATTAAGAAATACCTACTACAAATATATAAACGCAAAAAAAGATGGCAAATTTGCCATCTTTAATAAAAGCTAATGTTATTTAATTTATATTAACATTCTGGAACTATGTCATTACTTATATCCATATCTAAACTTTTGCCATGATAATAAATAAAATCAATTACTTTACCACTAATTGTAACAGCAATTAACGAATAAAATATATCAAATGCTGATAGATAAAATAATGATAACAACAATACAATAACATCTGTTGCTAAATAAACTTGCCCTATGTTCAAAGATGTAGTCTTAGAAATTACTAATGCTAAAGCATCGTCTCCTCCTGATGCACAACCTGCTTTTACTACTATACCTACACCAGTTCCAACAGTTACACCTGCCAAAATAGTTGATAAAAGCATATTTTGTGATTGTGGTACCAGAGGTCCTATAGCTTCAAATAAATCATATAACACTGAAAAAGTTATAGAAGCTACTATTGAATATATAAGGAATTTTTTACCGAAAAATTTATATCCTACTAAAAGTAGTAAACCATCTATTACAACATTTGCTATTGCTGGCTGTATATTGAATAAATTTTTTAGCAGTAGTAAAATACCTAACACTCCACCTTCTGTTATGTTGTTTAAATAATAAAAATTGTAAACTCCAAATGCCAATATTGCTGAACCTAAAAATATAAGTCCAATCCTTTCTAAAAATAACCGCCTGGCCATACATATCCCTTCCTTTTTCTTAATTTATATATATTATATACAAAAGAAATGGCTTTGTATACCGCACTTTTCGAATCTTTAATTATACAAAATTTTTATGTTTTTTTCAACAATTTTTTTATGTTTTTTCATGTTTTTTTCAACCTATGTATATAACACAGTCATTCCAACACCTCAGACGTTTTCCTTTTTTACAAAAGTTTATATTAATTTGACTTATAATTTAGTATAATTAAGTCTTTGTTTATATTAATTTTTTATTTGTTTAGAAATACTATCCAACAATCTATAACTAAGTCCACAAAAAAAGAGTTACTTTAGAAACTATATAAAGTAACTCTACAAATTTTATTTACTATCTTTTACCACTCACCTTTAAATTCTGAAATGTTATCCTTGTTAACTTCAACTTGCTTAATTTGTGTAACAGGTTCTACTTTTTCACCTTTTAAAATCTTAGATGCTTTTTCTACAACTAATGCTCCTTCTTCCACTGCAGACATATATGTTGTTCCATCTATTAATCCATCAGTTATAGCTTTTAATCCATCTTTACTTCCACCCAAACCTATAACTTTAACTTTATCTTTAAGACCAGCATCCTTTAAGGCTTGTCCTGCTCCTGTAGCAGAGTTATCGTCTTGGCATATTATAACATTAAAATCAGTTTTCTTTTGAATTAAGTCTTCTGTTACTTTTAAAGCTTGTTCTTTTTCCCAATTTGAAGTTTGATTATAAATTATTTGTATATTGCTATCTTTTAATTCTTTTTCAAGACCTTTTTTTCTTAATACTTGTGGAGTAGTCCCTGGAACACCTTCTATTAACACAGCTTTTCCACCAGCTTCTCCTAACAAGTTTTTAGCAATTTTACCTGTTAAAGCTCCTGTCTCTTCCTCATTTTGTCCTATATATGTAACTAAACCTTTAAATTCTCCTGTTGGGTTACTTCCTATAGAATTTGTAAATGCTATTATAGGAACCTCTGAATCATTAGCAGCTTTAACTATTCTCTCGCTCACAGCAGAATCAACTCCACACAATGCAATCATATCTACACCTTTAGCCATAAAATCTTCAGCTTGTGACAATTGTTTACTAGCATCCCATTGAGCATCTGCATATTCTACATTTACACCTAATTCTTTAGATTTTGCATCTATACCTTGTTTAGTTGCTACAAAGTAACCCGTTGAACCTGGTAGTAATACTGCTATTTTCTTTTCTCCATTTTTTTCTTTGTCACCACCATTTGAACAACCAACCAAACCAAATATCATAACAAGTGATAGCAACAATGCTAAATGTTTCATTAATTTTTTCATAAAAAAATCCCTCCTTATTTTTTATCTTGAAGCAAGCTTCTTCTTGCTATAAGAATCAAATCCAACTGCTGCTAAAATTATTAATCCTTTAAATATGTATTGGAAATATACATCTATTCCAAGAAGGTTAAAACTGTTGTTTATAACACTCATAAGTAACACACCTATAACAGTTTTAAGTACAGAGCCAGAGCCTCCTGCTACTGATGTACCTCCTATTACTACAGATGCAATTGCATCCATATCATACCCTTCACCTGCAATTGCAGTTGCAGTCCCAAGTCTTCCAGTTAGTACAATACCAGCTATCCCTGCAAGTATAGCATTAATAATAAATACTTTTATTTTATGAGAATCTACATTTATACCATTAAGTTTACTTGCTTCTTGATTTCCCCCTACAGAATAAACATATCTACCAAACTTAGTTTTATTAAGTACAATAAATGAAACTAACACTACTATAAAGAAAATTACTACTGGTATTGGTATATTAAACAAGTATCCATTTCCAATGTAATCAAGTATTGGTATATTTTCAGTAATTGGATATCCTCCTGTAAGCATCAATAGTAATCCTCTTACAATAGTGACCATAGCCATAGTGGCTATTAACGATGGTACATTTATCTTGGCAACTACTATCCCATTGATTAATCCTATTACTGCACAAATTGCTATACCTAAAAACATAGATACAAGCAAGTTAGTTCCACCAGTTGCAAATTTCATTGTTATAGCACCTGCAAGAGCTGCTACTGCTCCAACTGATATATCAAAGTTGCCAGATATTATAACAAAAGTCATACCTGCTGAAATTATTCCAATTATAGAAGATTGTCGTAAAAGATTAAGTATATTTTGCTTACCTAAAAATGATGGAGTTGCAATGCTTATGGCTATACATAAAGCCAAAAAACCTAGCAATACTCCATAATCTCTTAAATTCAATTTCTCAAAAGCCTTTTTCATCTCAGTCCTCCATTTTCATTTTTTATACATTAAATATACTGTTCATTATGTCTTGAACCTTTATATTTTCATTTTTTAAATCATCTACAATAGAACCTTCTCTAGTTACTAAAATTCTATCACTTACTCTTATTACTTCTTCTAAATCAGAAGATATAAATATTACTCCTATTCCTTTACTTGAAAATTCCTTTATTGTATTAAAAATATCTTCTTTCGCAGCAATATCTATTCCTTTTGTCGGTTCATCATATATTATTAAATCTAAATCTTTGTCCAGCCATTTAGAAACTACTACTTTTTGTTGGTTTCCACCACTAAGTTCCTTTACCTCTTGTTTTACATCACTAATTTTTATTCCTAGTTCTTTAACTCCTTTTTTAGAAAATTCAATTTCTCTATTTCTATCTATAAACAATAGTTTCTTAAATTTGTCAATTTGTACTGATGCTGAATTAGTATATATAGCCTGCTCTAAAATTAACCCCAGATTTTTTCTATCTTCAGGAATCAATCCTATTTTATTCTTTATAGCAATTTTAGGAGATGTTATATCTACTTTTTTACCATTAATAAATATATCTCCACTATCTTTATTCTCTATCCCAAATATCAAATTTATTATTTCAGTTCTTCTTGAACCTACAAGACCTGCAAGACCTACAACTTCACCTCTATAAACTTTAAATGAAACATCTTTTATTTTATTAGACCAACTTATATTCTCAACTTCTAGTACTGGGGGTTCTTCATACTTTGCAAATGTATAATCCTTTTTCTCAATAAGTTTGTGATTATCATCACCTGTCATAAGTTGAGTTATTTTTAATTTATTTAAATCTTTTACATCATAAGTTCCAATCATAACTCCATTTTTCATTATACTTGTACTATCACATACCTTAAACACTTCCTCTAATATATGAGAAATATAAACTATAGTTTTACCTTTAGATTTTAATCTGTTTATTATTTTAAACAGTCCTTCTTTTTCATTATTAGTAAGTGATGTTGTTGGCTCATCCATTATGATAATTTCAGAATTACATGAAACTGCTTTCATTATCTCAACCATTTGTTGATTTGCTACGCTCAGATTGGACACTACTATATGTGGGTCTATATTAAAATCAAAATCTTCACAAATCTTCATATATTCTTCTAGCATATCTTTCTTATTTAAAAACACAATTCCCTTTAAAGTTTCCCTACCAAGAAAAACGTTTTCTATAACTGTAAGTGTTGGTATTAAACTTAATTCTTGATAAATTATACTAATACCATTTTCTTTAGAATGATGTGGATTTTTAAACATAATTTCTTTACCCTTTAGGATTACTTTACCTCTAGTTTGAGCATGAACTCCTCCTAAAATTTTAATAAGTGTAGATTTTCCTGCACCATTAGCTCCCAAAAGAGCTCTTACTTCTCCCTTTTCTAATTCGAAATCTATACCATTTAAAACATCTACTTTTCCAAAACTTTTAAATATTTGTTGCATTTCTAATATTTTACTCACTATATCACCCCACTAATTCCTAAACCATTTTATAATTTCATCAATATTTTCTTTTGGTGCTGATAACAAGTCCCAAGATAAAACATATCCTTTTACTGCTGTCTTATTTATATTTAAAATATTTTCACTTATATATTTAGGTGTAACAGGAGCTATAATTTCTTTTTTATTAATTTCAATGCCTACATATATATCTTTAGTAAGATTTTTTGTCATAAAATTTATTTCTTCTAGTACAAATTTTATGGGATATACATCCCCTTCATACTCTGTAATCCCTAAAATATCTAAGAATTTTTGTTTTACAATCTCTTTATTTTCCTGTACAGATTCATCAATAAGTTTTTCAAATTCAAATGGTAAACCTGCTGGAGCTTTTGTAATTCTATACATCATTGGTTTTATAAAATCAGCTACCTCTTGTAGCCTTTCTAAATCTTGACCTGTAAAGTAAGAAATAAAGGGAGAAAAAGTATCTATGCCTATTTTCAATCCTTTATCTTTAAAATAACTACTTATATCTACTAATGCATTGTATATACTTTGATTTTTTATTTCGAAAAAATTTTCCCATATTTTATTTTTAAATTTGTATTTTCCATTAATGTATTCTGTTATGCCAAATGGAGTATCTTTATTACTTATCACTTTATTAGATACATTATTCATTTCTATTATTAATGACTTTTTATCTATATTATTTTTTTCATATATATTTAAACAATCTTTACAAAAACAATTAAAAACACCATTTAACTTATTCGAAAAAGAACCATACCTTATCTTATCTAGAAAAATTCCATCAAATTCAATTTCACTAAAATAAGTACTATATATTTTCTTTACATTTTCTATATTTTCCTTATTATTTGGACAATAAAATTCAAAGTTCTCATCTTCTTGTAAAGTATATCCCTTAACTTCTTTTCCAGTATAATCAATTAGTAAATTACTTTTTTCAAGCAATCCTATTTCCGAAAAGCATGGTAACCAAAGATATAATTCAACACTATATTTATTTAACAATTTTTTAGTTTTTATATATAACTCTTTATCTACATTCCAACCCATGATAACCTTTTCTACATCAATATATTCCATCAATTCTAATAGCTTACATTTTATATCATTAAATTTTATTTCTTTATTTTTAAATCCACCTGTAAAAATTTGTACTATCACTTTTTTTCTATCCATGTTTGACCCTCCTATCAGCTAATGCCATAGCAAGTCTTATACCTCCATATACAGGCTGATTTTCTTGAAGTATAAAGTTTAATTTTTTATCTATGTTTTCTGCTTTTAAATTATTCATTAACATTTGAGCATATATAGTTCTGTTTAATGTTCCACCAGACAAGACTATATTTATTTCATTTTTATCCTTTTTCATTGAATTATAGATTTTACTTAATATTACTTGAGCTAATTTAGATAATTCAATTGATGACTCTCTTAATATTTCAATAGCTAATTTATCTCCTTGTTCAGCGCAATCAATCACTAATGAAGCTAAATTTGCTATTTCAACATTGTTATTTATTTCAGTAATCATATATGTAAGTTTTTCAAAGCTATCTGCATTAAAGAAATATAAGACACAATTAAATAAATCACTATACTCATGACACTCATCACAATAAAGTAAGACCTTCTTTAATAATTTTCTTCCTATATCATATCCAGAACCCAAATCACTAAAATTATATCCCCATCCACCAACTCTATATATTTCTCCATCTTCTCTAATTCCTAATACAATCGAACCTGTCCCAGCTACAATTACTAAACCAGGAGTATCAGTTTGTGCATAAAAGGCTAACACTGCATCATTTACTAGATACATTTTTTCTTTATTAAGTCCAATTTTTAATATTTCATCCATTATAATTTTATAATCATTAGGAGAATCACATCCTGATATCCCAAATACAGTGTACTCAATATCATCATAATTAATATGCAAATCTTTTAATATTTTCTCAAACCCATTATTAATATTTTCATATGTTTTTTGTATTCCAACTGACTTGTAATTAGTTGAACCAGTAGTGTACTCTTTAAGTATGTTTCCATCTAAATCACTTACACAAAATTTTGTTTTTGTTCCTCCTCCATCTATTGAAATCAAATATCTCACATTAATATCCTCCTTTTTTATTAGACAAGGAATATTGATAGTCAGTTTCTTTTAAACACATACTAATTACTCCATTTATACTTCCTTCTCTCAGTGACTCTACTTTTATTAATTTAGGGAAATTTTCTTCTCCCACACTCTTACTTACATCTTTCTCTATAAATTCCATATCAGCCTCAGTTAATATACTGCATTGTATAATCATAGCTTGTGGATTTAAGACACATACAAGAGTTCTTACAAAATTTGATATTATTGATAAGACTTCTTTTTTAAAATTATTATCCTTGCTCTCCAAATATCTTTTTCTTAAACTTAAAATATAATCTTCAATATTTAAGTTTTCATAATTATACTTATTAAACTCCATATTTAAATAACTTAATTCTCCAGCAAAATTTGTGGAACCTAAATATAACTCGCCATTTATAACTATCCCTGAACCAATACCATCTTCTAAATACATAAGAGCCATATTTTTATATTCATCTTTATACTGTTTTTGGTAAATTCCAATAGTAGTAATATTTGTATCATTTTCTATAAATACTTTAGTATTGTATTTACTCTTTATTAAAGTCTCTAGGTTTATACCTTCCCAACTTTTTATAGTTGGTATATTCTTAACCACACCATTTTTTACAACTCCTGGAACTCCAATCCCAATAGCTCTTATACTGTTTTCTCTTACCTTTTCTATTAAAGTATCTATAACAAAAAAAGTATCTTGGTTAACGTTTTCATAGGTATCCATTCTTATGTCAAATTCCTCTTGATAAGTTATCTCCCCTAATAAATTTGCAACTACTCCTATACAGCTATTTCTATAATAATATAAAGCTATTATGTGTTCCAAATTTGCATTTATTTCAAATAATTGTGCTCTTCTTCCTCCAGTAGACTCACTTAATCCACGTACTTTGACCTCATTTTTTAAAGCTAATTGTTCTACAATTTTATTAACTGTAGCTAAACTCAATTCAGTAATACTTGAAATTTCTGGCTTCGTTATAGGACCTTCATTTTTTATAATGTTTTTTATTAAATCTTCATTTACTTTTTTTATCGTTTGTGGCTTTCCAACTATATTTTTCATAAACAACACCTTACTTTATAAACTTTATTTATTAAGTTTAGTATAATATCTGTAATACAAGTTTGTCAATAAATTTTCAATAAAAAAGCCATTTCAATATAATCCAAAATTATTATGAAATGACGTTTCTATTGAAATAGCTAATTAAAAAACAGGTCTTTTAAAATCTATTTTTTAAACCTAACTTCAGCTGCCTTTGCATGAGCATACAGTCCCTCTTCTTTTGCTAACTTTTCTGCAACAGGAGCTAACGCTTTTATAGCCTTTTCATTCAATATCTGCTTTGTACAAGTTTTTATAAATGTACCAACCCAAACACCACCTGTGTATCTTGATGCTTTAAGTGTTGGTAATGTATGATTTGTACCTGAAACATAGTCACCAAATACTTCTGCAGAAAGATTTCCAATAAATAGAGAACCATAGTTAATTAATTTATCACAAATCTCATCATACTTCTCTACTGCAACTTCTAAATGTTCTGGTGCATAAAAATTACTTATTTTAATGGCTTCCTCAATATCATCAACTAAAATTATCTCTCCATTATTCTCCCATGAACTAGATGCTATATCCTTTGTTGGCAAATCTTCTAACATAATTTTTATATTTTTCTCAACTTCATTTGCTATTTCTAAGCTATTTGTCAATAATATACCTCTTGCATTTAAATCATGCTCACATTGTGCTAATAAATCAGCTGCAATATAAACTGGATTTGAAGTTTCATCAGCTATTATAAGAACTTCACTTGGACCAGCTACAAAATCAATTCCCACTTGACCATAACACTGTCTTTTAGCTTCAGTTACAAATTTATTTCCTGGTCCTACAATTATGTCAACTGGATTAATCTTTTCTGTACCATATGTAAATGCTGCTATAGCTTGGACACCTCCAGTTGCATATATTTCATCAGCCCCTGCTATGTCCATAGCTACCAATGTTTTAGGATTTATATCTTCAGTACTTTTCATAGTTGGCGAACATGCTACTATTCTTTTTACACCTGCAACTTTTGCAGGTATTATAAGCATAAGTGCTGTTGAAAATAATGGATATTGCCCACCTGGAACATATGCAAGACATGATTCTATTGGAATATTAGTTTGACCTAAGATTACACCTGGATAAATTTCTTTTTCAAAAGAATTTTCAAAACTTGATTTTTGAGCTTTAGCAAATTCTCTTATATTTTCAGCAGCAATCTTCAGATTATTTATAAATTCATTATCTACATGTTTATAAGCTTCTTTTATCTCTTCTTTAGTAATTCTAAATTCATATCTTGTATTTTTATCAAACTTATCATTGTATTTTCTAAGTGCAACATCCTTATTTCTTCTTATATCTTCTATTATAGAACTTACTTGCTCTCTTAAAACCTTTTCATCTATCTTTTCTTTTGTACTTGATGTTTTGATGCTTTTCATTTTTTACCTCCTAGTTTTACAATATTATTCTCATTTAAGATACCTGAACCTCCCATGACTAAAGTCACAGGGTTCCTGCTTCATAGAATCTTGCATACTGAAATATGTCTTACCAAT
>NZ_JBJOCA010000015.1:0-105975 GCF_045898275.1 Clostridioides sp. GD02404 | reverse complement strand
AATTAGAAAACTATACATTAATAATAAAATATAATAAAAAAACTAAAATACCAATCAAATTGAAGATTTCTTTTATATAACAATCATTTTTTATTAAAAGGTATTTTTTATTTTAATATACATTTAATAAGGTTAAATAGAATAATTATTTTAATTTTATACTTTACTTTTTCTATAAACCTATTATAATTAAAGTATATTCATTTTGCTAACTTGTTTATTTTATTATAAAAATGTGAAACTTATTACATAAGGAGGAATTTAACATGAAAAATAATACTTATAAAGAAATCAAAAACATATATGGAAAAATAAGCCCTTTTGAATTTAAGGACAAATTAATAGATATTGCAAAATACACTGCAAAAGAAAATAACAGAGAGTTACTTGATGCAGGTCGTGGTAATCCAAATTGGACTTGTTCAACTGCTAGAGAAGCCTTTTTTACTTTTGGTCATTTTGCTATTACTGAAACTCGTTCTAATTGGGATTTAGGTCATTTGGCTGGAATGCCTCAAAAGAAAGGTATAAAAGAAAGATTTTTTAAATTTATAAATGAAAATATAGATATGCCTGGAGCATACTTAGCTAGAGATATTATAAACTTTGGTATAAATGAACTTGGATTTGATGGAGATGAATTTGTCCATGAACTAGCTGATGGAATTATTGGTGATAACTATCCACTTCCAGATAGAATGTTACCTCATATGGAAAAAATAGTGCATGATTACTTGGTTCAAGAAATGAAATATGATATATCAGGTAAATATGGTGATGTAGAGATTTTTGCTGTTGAAGGTGCTACAGCTGCCATGTGTTATATTTTTGATTCATTAATGGCTAATGAACTACTAAAAAAAGGTGATACTATAGCTTTGATGACTCCAATATTTACACCTTATCTTGAAATACCTAATCTTCCTCGTTATGATTTTAAAGTTGTAAATATAAATGCTAATGCAGTTGATGAAAAAGGTGCTCATACATGGCAATACACTAAAAAAGAATTAGAAAAACTTCGTGACAAGTCTATTAAAGCTTTATTTGTTGTTAATCCTAATAATCCTGCATCTATAGCTATGGATGACACATCTTGTAATAACCTAATAGATGTGATTGAGAATTATAATAAAGATTTAATGATAATATCAGATGATGTGTATGGAACTTTTGTAGAAGACTTTTCATCATTGATGTCAAAACTTCCTTATAACACTGTTGGGGTTTATTCTTATTCAAAATATTTTGGAGTTACAGGATGGAGACTTGGTACATTTGCACTTCATAAGAAGAATGTTTTTGATAAGAAAATAAATGATTTAACTGGAGAATTAAAAAAATCAGTAGATAAGCGTTACAGTGATATGAGTCTTAATCCTTCTAGTCTTTCATTTATGGAAAGAGTTGTTGCTGATAGTAGACTTGTTGCTCTTAATCATACTGCTGGTCTTTCTACTCCTCAGCAAGTACAAATGGCATTTTTCTCTGCATTTGCCTTAATTGACAAAGTTGATGCCTACAAAAAACTTAATATGAGTATCTGTCATAGACGTCAAAAACTATTGTTTGAAGCTTTAGAGCTTCCAATCAATGAAAGTAAAAATAATGCTGCATATTATACTCAATTTGATATTGAAGAATGGGCTAAATTAAACTATGGAGAAGATTTATTTAAATTTATAAGTAAAATTTCTGCTCCAGTGGATGTTCTTTATAAATTAGCTAATGACTATTCTGTAGTCTTACTTAGTGGAAATGGATTTTATGGTCCTGAATGGTCAATCAGAATATCTCTAGCAAATTTATATGATGAGGCTTACACTAAGATAGGAAAAGCTATCAGAGAAATACTAAATGGTTACATTACTGAATGGCAAAAAACTAAGAAATAGTTATATTACACTGAAATATCTAAATTATATGAATAAAAGAATTTATGTAGACCTTAGCTACTTTTTTTGATATAATCCTATCGGAATTATAAATTTTATTTATGAAAGGCAGAGAATAGTATGAGTATTAAGAAAAAAGTTGCCATAGTTTTTACTGGTGGAACTATATCTATGACAGTGGATGATAAAGTAGGAGCTGCTATACCAACTTTATCTGGGGAACAAATATTATCAATGGTTACCAATATTGATAAAGTCGCAGATGTGGAGGTCTTTAACTTTGATGAAATTCCAGGACCTCATATAACGCCTTATAGAATGATGGAATTAAAAAATTATGTAAATGATTTATTAGCAAGAAAAGATATTACAGGAGTTGTAATAACACATGGTACAGATAGTTTAGAAGAAACAGCTTATTTTCTAGACCTTACAATTGATAACATTAAACCCGTAATAGTCACAGGTGCTATGAGAAGTAGCTCTGAGCTTGGATATGATGGTTCAAGTAATTTATCTGCTTCAGTTTGTACTGCTGTATCTAAAGATGCTATGGGCAAAGGTGTTCTTGTAGTCCTAAATAACGAAGTATTATTAGCTTCTGAGGCTACTAAGACAAATACTCTTTCTTTAAATACATTTAAATCTTTAACTAGTGGTCCATTAGGAATAATTGACTGCAATGAACTTGTTCTTACAAGAGATATTGTAAATAGAACAATTATAGATACTGATAAGGTAGAATCTAAAGTTGCTTTATTTAAAGCATATGTAGGAGAGAATGCAGATTTTATAAGATTTGCTGTTGATAGTGGATATAAAGGTATAGTTATTGAGGCAATGGGTAGAGGTAATATTCCTCCTCATATGCTTTCTGGAGTTGAATATGCTAGAGAAAAAGGACTTCCTGTTGTTATAGTTTCTAGATGCCACTCAGGTAGAGTGTTTGATAGCTATGGTTATTATGGTTCTGGTAGAGATTTAAAAAATCTTGGATGTATATTTGGCGGAGACCTTCCAGGTCAAAAAGCTAGAATAAAACTTATCTTAGCACTTGGGAAAACTGATAATCTTGATGAAATCAAAGACTTCTTTGAAAAAGGAATCTACTGTTAATTATAATAAATCTTAAAATAATAAACCCCTATTACAATTTTTAATTAATTTGTAATAGGGGTCTTATTTTATCTTATAGTTTTAATTTATTTCACAACTACATTGACTAACTTCTTAGGTACAGCAACAACTTTAACTATAGTTTTACCTTCAACTAATCCTTTTATTTTTTCATCTTCTAAAGCTACTTTTTCCATTTCTTCTTTAGATATATTTGAGTTAACAGTTAATTTTCCTCTAACTTTTCCATTAACTTGTACAACAACTTCTATTTCATCTTTTACCAAAGCTTTTTCATCATACTTAGGCCAGTCTATATCAAATACACTTCCATCTTTACCTATCATAGTCCATAATTCTTCACCTAAATGAGGTGCAAATGGTGCTATTATAGTTACTATAGTTTGTACACCTTCTTTTATAACTGCTTCATTTATATTATCTAATTCTTTATATTTATACATATCATTTATTAATTCCATAAGAGCTGATATAGCAGTATTAAATCCAAATTTTTCACTTAAATCAGCAGTAACTTTTTTAAGTGTAGAATGTATAGTATATCTCATATCTTTATCTTGAGAATTTAATTCTCCAAACTCTACATCCTTTTTAACTACATCTGCTAACTCATCAACCAATCTATAAACTCTATTTAAGAATCTAAAACATCCATCAACACCTTGCTCTGACCAGTCTAAATCTCTTTCTGGTGGTGCTGCAAATAATACGAAAAGTCTTGCAGTATCTGCTCCATACTCATCAATTATATCCATAGGTGATACTGTATTGCCTTTAGATTTACTCATTTTAGAACCATCCATAAGAACCATTCCTTGAGTAAGTAAGTTTTTAAATGGCTCATCGAAATCTACCATACCCATGCTCTTAAATGCTTTTACAAACCATCTTGCATATAATAAGTGCATTATAGCATGTTCCACTCCACCTATATATTGGTCTACTGGATGCCATCTATTAACTAACTCTTTACTAAATGGCTCACTTTCATTATTACTATCCACATATCTTAAGAAATACCAAGAAGAATCTACAAATGTATCCATAGTATCAACTTCTCTTCTAGCTGGTTTTCCACAGTGAGGACAAGTTGTTGACATAAATTGCTTTGAAGTAGTAAGTGGAGATTCACCTTTTCCAGTAAACTCAACATCTGTTGGTAAAAGAACTGGTAAATCTTCTTTTTTAACTGGAACTATTCCACACTCATCACAATAAACTACAGGTATAGGACAACCCCAGTATCTTTGTCTTGAAACTAACCAGTCTCTTAATCTATAGTTAATAGTTCTCTTTCCTCTACCTTCTTTTTCTAATTTATCTATTATTCCTTCAAATCCTTCTGAAGCATCTAATCCATTAAACTCTTCTGAATTTATTATTTTGTTATCTTCTGTTATTACATCTATTATATCTAAATTATATTTCTCAGCAAAATCTCTATCTCTTTCATCATGTGCAGGAACTGCCATTATAGCTCCAGTTCCATATTCAACTAATACATAATTAGCTATCCATAAAGGAACCTTCTTACCATTTAAAGGGTTTATAACATATCTACCTATAAACATTCCTTCTTTTTCTACATCAGCAGCTGTTCTTTCTATTTCTGTCATTGTATGCATTTTTTGAACGAAAGCTTCAACTTCTGCTTCATATTCAGTACCAGCAACCAATTCTTTAACTAACTCATGTTCTGGAGCAAGTACCATATAAGTAACTCCATAAGTTGTATCTGGTCTAGTTGTAAACACTGTCATAGACTTATCAGTTCCATCTATATCAAAAACTAAGTCTGCTCCTGTACTCTTGCCTATCCAGTTTTTTTGCATTATTTTAACCTTTTCTGGCCATCCATCTAATGTATCTAAATCATTAAGTAATTCTTCTGCAAATTCAGTAGTCTTAAAATACCATTGCTCCAAATCTTTCTTTAATACTGTTGCTTTACATCTCTCACATGCTCCTTGAACAACTTGCTCATTTGCAAGAACAGTCTCACAAGAAGGACACCAGTTAACATAAGATTTTTTCTTATATGCAAGCCCATGTTCTAAAAACTTCAAAAATATCTCTTGAGTAAATCTATAGTATTCTGGAGTTGAAGTTGCTACTTCCTTATCCCAATCATAGCTAAGACCTAATAAATTTAATTGTTCTTTCATTTCTTCTATATTTTCCATTGTCCATTTGTGTGGATGTATACCATGTTTTATAGCAGCATTTTCAGCTGGCAAACCAAAAGAATCCCATCCCATTGGGTGAAGTACATTATACCCTTCCATTTTTTTGAATCTTGCGACAACATCACCTATAGAATAGTTTCTAACATGACCCATGTGTATCTTTCCAGATGGATAAGGGAACATTTCTAATGTGTAATAATTAGGTTTTTCAGTTTGTGCTGTATCCATTTTATACTGCTTATTGTCTTTCCAGATTTTTTGCCATTTCGATTCTACTTCTTTAAAATTATATACGCTCATATTTTGCCTCCTATTTTAGTTGTGTTCAACTACCTTATTTAATATTATTTACTTATAATTTCCAAATAATGCCTTGAAAATAAAAAATCCCCATCACTAAACTTACGTTTAGGGACGAGGATAAATCTTCGCGGTACCACCCTAATTAGTCTACATTATATAGACTCTCTTAGATAGCTTTTAATCCAGCTATGGAGAATAGATTTCAATCTAGTAAGTTCAAAGTTATATAATATTAGTTCTCACCTTCCACTAACTCTCTGAAAAAATATAATCTTTTACTGCTCTAGTCTATTCAATTTAATATAATTTTTGAAATTTTCTAACTATAATAACATATATTATCATGTTTATGCTAATGTGTCAATATCTATATAAGGCGCATCTTTCCATAATTTTTCTAAATTATAAAATCCTCTGTTTTCCTCATTAAATACATGAACCATTACATCTCCATAATCAAGAAGTACCCAAGTTTGAGTGCTTTGTCCTTCTTTTCCTCTTGGCTCTAGTCCTAGTTTTGCTAATTCATCTTCTACATTATCAGCAATAGCTTTTACCTGTCTCTGAGAAGATGCTGTAGTGATAATAAAGTAATCACACAAACTAGAAACTTTTCCTATATTTATTATAACTGTATCTTGACCCAGTTTATCTTCTATGGCATCATATGCTATTTTTGTCATTTGTTCCACTGTCATATAAAATTCCTCACTTTCCTAATTAAAATACACTTAGTTATTGTAACATATTAATACGACTTTGTAACATAGTCAATTTTAAATTTATTAATATATTTGCCTTTATATATGTTTTTTATAATAACTTTTGTTTAATTAGATAGTTTCTTGCCATAACTGTTCTTGGATGTATCTCTTCTTTTTTATTAATAACAAACATTAAGGTATTGTTAAAAGAAGTTAAAAGTGCTTCATCAAGCTTTCCTCCATATGCCAACTCTCTTAATGTATCTACAACTGGGAATTTTCTACCTTCTTCAATTAAATCAGCTATGTAAATTATTTTTTCTAAAAGAGACATATCTTCTCTTCCTGTTGTATGATATTTGATTGCATTTATAATATCTTCATCTTCTATTCCAAACTCATACTGACATATGTATGACCCAATTACACTATGAGATAGAGAGCGATTTCCATCCTCTATTGGGTCTAAGTATATTTCATACTTATTTACATAATCTTCTATTTCTTTATCACTTAAATACTTTGCACAATCATGAATCATTCCTGCTAAACAAGCTTTTTCTTTGTCACACCCATAAATCTCACATAATTTTTCAGCACATTTTGCAACATTTTTTGAGTGGCTAAGCCTCCCCACTGGTAACATTTGATTTAGTCTCTGGTTAATATTCTCTAAGTTCATTTAATCATCTCCATATTGATATAGTTTATTTTCATATAAATAATTTTCTACATTTTCGGGTACTAAGTAACGTATTGACTTGCCTTCATTTAGCTGTTCCCTTATATATGTGGATGATATATCCAGTGATGGAACATAAACTGTTATAATGTCAGCATCGTACTTTTTAGTTAGTTTTTCTATAGTCTCTTGTGACCTTAACAAACTAATTCCTGGTCTAGTTGCAGCTATAAAGGTAGCTAACTCAAAGTTTTTCTTTACATCTTTCCACTCTTCAACACTACAAATAGCATCTGCCCCTGTTATAAAATAAATATCTGCATTTTTGTATTTTTTCTTCAAGTATTTTAATGTATCTATTGTATAAGTCCTTTTTTTTCTTTCGATTTCTACTTTTGAAACTAAAAAATCTTCATTGCTTTCAGTTGCTAGAAGTGTCATATTATATCTATCATACTTGTCTGTAGTGATACATAACTTATGTGGTGGATTTCCTGATGGTATAAAGATAATTTTGTCAATGTCATACTTGTCTCTAATAAACTCTGCTGTTGCTAAATGAGCATAATGTATAGGGTCAAAAGTACCTCCCAATATACCTATTTTGATTTTGCCTTTATGGCGATTAAATTTCTCTAGTTTTTCAGTATTTTTCAACTCCGCCTTCTTAACTAGATTTTCGCTTTTCATATTTTGTCTCCTTTTAATGTTATAATACTATTGTACCATTATTTTTTATTTCTTAAAGCTTATAATTTATTTTTTTTGGTATATAATTATATTTATATGATAAAAAATGCTTTAAAAAATAATTATTTAACATGTTTTTACTTTACTTTTTAATAAAAATAACTTTTTACTATTTTGTCTTAATTTTGATAAAATATAACATATAAATGTAAGTTTTTTATTAAATTTTATTAGTTGCTTTTGTTAATATAATTACATACAAAAAGGGAGGATTTATGGGTATAATTACTAAGATAGAACAACAAAAAAGAAATGATGATAGAGTTAATATTTATGTAGATGATAAATTTTTTATTGCTATATTTAAAGAACTTGTTTATACATTCAACTTAAAAAAAGGGAATGAAATAAATGAAGACGAATTAAAACCTATTTTGGACGATGAAATGTATATAAAAGCTAAAAATAAAGCACTAAATATTTTATCTCATGCTGACCAGTCCGAAAAAAAAATAAAAGAAAAGTTATCAGCAGAATTTGATGAAAACATAATTGATAGAGTTATAGATTTTCTTAAAAATTATAATCTCGTAAATGATAGTGTATTGGCTCAAAAAATAGTTAATACAAATGTTAATTTAAATAGATGTGGCAAAAACAGAATTAAGCAAAATCTATACAATAAAGGTATCAATAGAAGTACAATTGATGAAGCTGTGTCTGAATTGGATAAGGATACTGAATTTGAAAATGCTATGTATCTAGCAAAGAAAAGGTTTGAAAGGGTAAAGAAGGAAGATAAAAAGAAAATATATCAAAAAATTTCTCAACATCTTTCCTATAAAGGCTTTGATTATGATATTATTAAAAGAGTTTTAAACAAACTTTTAAATTTTGATGAATATGATATATAAGTGTAAATACTAAGGAGGTAAATTATGAAATTAATCATTGGTGGCTTAAGCTTTTTATTAGGATTATATAATATATATCAATTATATAGAGAAGATAGTATGAGATAAATATTATTTTTTAGACGTAATATTTATTATGGAGGAGAAACAAAATGAAAAGTCAAAAAAGATTTAAAATTTTAGATATTGATGTATACCTACAACCATTTGAATCTGATATAAAAAAGCGAATGAAACATTATGAAGATGTTAAAGCAAAATTATTAACCAATTATAAAGATTTTAGTTCTTTTGCAAATGCTCATCTTTACTATGGCTTTCATCAGACAAATGATGGATGGTTTTACAGGGAATGGGCTCCAAATGCAGACAGTTTATCATTAATTGGTGACTTTAATAATTGGAATAGAAAATCTCATCCTCTAAAAAAAATTGATTCTGGTAATTGGGAAATATTTATTCCCAACAAAGATAGTTTACCTCATAAGTCAGAGGTAAAAGTACAAGTCATTGCAAATGGAAAAACATTTGACCGTATACCACTATATATAAAAAGAGTAATTCAAAAAGATTTTGGTGGATTTAATGGACAAGTATGGCAGCCAGAGATTCCATTTATTTGGACTGACAATGAGTTTGACTTAAAAAGCATAACTTCTCCACTAATCTATGAATGTCATATAGGTATGGCTACTGAAAATGAATCTATTGGGACTTATAGTGAGTTTACTGAAAATATACTTCCTAAAATAAAAAAATCTGGATATAACACTATTCAGCTTATGGCTATTATGGAACACCCATATTACGCATCTTTTGGGTATCAAGTTTCAAATTTTTATGCAATCTCCTCTAGGTTTGGTACTCCTGAAGACTTAAAAAATCTTATAAATACTGCTCATTCCATGGGAATTGCTGTTTTATTAGATTTAGTTCATTCTCATGCTGTAAAAAATACTCTAGAGGGAATAAATGAGTTTGATGGAAGTGAACATCAATTCTTCCACTCAGGTCCAAAAGGAAATCATCCTGCTTGGGGTACAAAACTCTTTAACTATGGTAAACCTGAAGTAATCCATTTCTTACTTTCAAATATAAAATTTTGGTTAGATGAGTATCATTTTGATGGTTTTAGATTTGATGGTGTAACCTCAATGTTATATCATAACCATGGTCTTGGAGTTTCATTTGATAGTTATAAAAAATATTTTAGTATGAATACAGATATTGAGGCTATAACATATCTCCAATTTGCAAATGAATTGATAAAAGAGATTAAACCTAGCTCAATAAGTATTGCAGAAGATATGAGTGGAATGCCTGGTATGTGTATACCTATAAAAGATGGTGGAATTGGATTTGACTATAGACTTGCAATGGGTGTCCCAGATTTTTGGATAAAAACTATTTCTAACTTATCTGATGAAAATTGGGATTTGGGTAAAATGTGGTATGAACTTACAACTAGACGCCCTGGTGAAAAAAATATAGGTTATTGTGAATCTCATGACCAAGCATTAGTTGGTGACAAAACAATTATTTTTTGGCTAGCTGATAAGGAAATGTACTGGAACATGGAAATAAACTCAAATAATCATATTATAAATAGAGCTATCTCTCTAATTAAGCTAATCAAATTAATAACTTTTTCTCTAGCTGGTGAAGGATATCTAAATTTTATGGGAAATGAATTTGGACATCCTGAATGGATTGATTTTCCACGAGAAGGAAACAATTGGAGTTATAAGTATGCTAGAAGGCAATGGAGCCTTTCAGAAAATGATACTTTAAAATATAAACAATTATTAAACTTTGATAAAGCTATGCTTGAACTTACAAAATACAGTGATGTTTTTATCCAAAATGGCTACGAACTTATACATATGGATAATGATAAAAAACTTTTAGTATACAGTAAAGGCAAATATTTATTTATATTTAATTTCCACCCTAATCTAATACAGTCAGTTGATATTTCAAAATTTCAAAATACAAACTACAAGACAGTACTAAGCACTGATATGATAGAATTTGGAGGAAACACAAAAAAAGAAAACTTACTAGACTATAATGCCTATTTTAGCTCAGCCCCACCATCTTCAAAACTACCTATTGCCTCTCGTACAGCAATAGTTCTTTTAGATAACAATATTTAAATATTAAAATAGATACTAAAAGCCAAATAACAATTTTAATACAAAATGTTATTTGGCTAATTTATTTTTTTGTGGTTTAATTACTTTTTAGATTTAAAACTACAATTTCCAGTTTTTAATTTGTGGCATTATGTTCATTTTAACAGTTTGACTTTTTAAAGCTTTTCTAAATTTCTCAGTTGAAGACTCCTTAAACATCTTGCTAGAAGAATTCTTAAGGTCTTCCATAGAATCCCAATGTTGTATCATAATCCATTTTTGGCTTTTTTCATCATGTAAAAGCTCAGTATCAATAAAACCAGGTTGTATAGAATGAAATTTCATTTCTAAATCATTTACAATCTCTATAAACTCCCCTTTTGACAAGTTTTCTTCCACACTAAACTCCACTATCTCTGTAATAATTTTCATATACAAAACCTCCAATTTATTTTTCTTATATCATATCAAAAACTAAATTAGAGGTATTGTAAAAAATCGACAGTGTAATTACAAGTAACTATACCTTATATTTTCTTTAATAGTCTTATTCTCACTAATAAATTTAATTGGTGATGTCCCTGAAAATTCTTTAAATTCTTTTATAAAGTGTGCTTGGTCATAGTACTCATTTTCATAAATAAAATCAAAAAGTTCATTATTTTTATAGGTACGAATAAGCTGATTACTTGCCATTTTAAATCTACATATTCTCTTTAAAATTTTAGGTGTATATCCTGTATATTTTAAGCAGATTCTTTCCAAAGTTTTAATATTTATATTCATATCATCACAAAAAGATTTTATATTACTATACCTATTGTCATATATAAATGAATCCAAAATTTTTACAGATTTATTTTCAATCAAACCTTCTTCTAGTATAGATAATAACACTTCTTCTAAATATAAAACATACTTTTCTACTGATGATGTTTTATTTAAAGAGTCTTCCAACTTTTTTGCAAAGATATCTGATACTTGTTCTAGATTGACAATTTGACCATTAAATTCTGAAATTGGTACCTTTAAAAATGGATAAAGACCAAATGGATAAAAAGAAATTCCCATAACACGTATATTTCCACGTTGAATGATAAATCCATACTTGTCTCTTATTCCATTAAAATGTATATTATTAGTTGTATAGTTTTGGTTTCCAATTTTATATTCTATAATATCAGAAAGATTAAGAATAATATCTATACTATCTGTGGGTAATAACTTATTGTTTAACAATATATTTTCATCTGTCTTAAGATACCAAATAAACTTTACCCATGGCTTTAAACGAGCACTTCTAACTGAATATCTTGTAACTGATAACATATTGAGTTAGCCCCTATCCTAAAATATTTTTATTATTATGTACTTTACCTTAATATTATACAATATAATTTATGCTATCAGAAAATTTTAGTCTACTTTATTATCATTTCATACATTTTTTCAATATTTTAGAAATAGGAAGTGCTATTATAAGACCTATTAATACTTGCATTAAATTACCTGGTATTGATGTAAGAGGTACTACAAAATTTCCATAAAGTATAACCTCTGTTACATAATATCCAAACAACATCCAAATTGATGAAACAACTATTCCTATTACATTTATTAAAAAATTGTTTCCATTCTTGCCATTTGCCCATACAATCTTTCCAAGTAAATAACCCATGATACCTCTAACTATAAAAGTAAATGGAGCCCATAGAGTCCATCCAGATATTAAATCAAAAATTGACATACCAATAGCACCTGATAAAGCACCTTTCTTACTTCCAAATACTATCGCTGATATGAATAACATTGCTGTTCCTAAATGAACAAGCCCACCATTTATAGATATTGGCAATCTTATATTTATAAATTTGGTTGCAATAAACACTAAAGCTATTAATAGTGAAGTTTCTACCATGTCTTTCGTCGTAAATTTTTGTTTAGCTATAATTTCCATGCTTCATCCCCCTTGTCTAACTATTAAAAATAATACTTATTAAATAAATCTAATAAACTTCCATTTCCTTTAAATCCTAATGTATTTAAACTTTTATCCAAAATATTTAGTATGTGTTCTATTTTGTTTAGATTAGCATTTTCTCCCATATGACCTATTCTTAAAATAGTGTCCATGTATTGATTTAATGATGTTGCAACAAGTGTATTATAATTTTTAAGCATGTATTTGGTAAGTTTTAAAGCTCCTATACTTTCAGGAATTTTTATAGCTGTGACTGTATTAGAATACCCTTCTTCTAAAAATAATTCTAGACCATATTCCTCAATAGATTTTCTGACACTATAAGCTATTTTTTCATGTCTATCTAATACTTTTTCTATTCCCTCTTCTAATATATTATCAAGAGCTTTATCAAGACCTATTATGTCGCTTATTGGCATTGTATAAGGAAAGTATTTTTTTTCATAATAACCTTCCCATATATTTAAATTGCAATAAAAACCTGTTACATTCGTTTTTCTATTCTTTATACAATTTTTTGCATCTTTACTTATCCCAACTATAGTAAGACCTGCTGGTGCAGAGATAGCTTTTTGCGAACCACCTAATATTATGTCTATTTTAGATTCATCTACATTTAATCTCTCTCCAACCATACCTGCTACAGAATCAACTACAGTTAATATTCCATATGCCTTAAGTAATGGGCATATTTTGCTTACATCGTTTAGTACACCAGTTGGAGTATCACAGTGTACAACTGTTGCATACTTAAAGTTACTATCTTTATCTAAAAATGCCTTTAATTCATCAACATCTATACTTTTAGTATATTTACTTGAAAAAAGCACATACTCTCCACCATACATTGTTACAAAATCTTTAAAACCTTCTCCATATATCCCATTATCAATTACAAGGACTCTGTCTCCCTTTTCTGTAAGTGATGCACAGGCAGCTTCAAGCCCTAATATACCTTCTCCACTCAATATGTAAACATCATTTTTTGTACCAACTATATTACCAAACTTTTCACATGTCTTTTTATAAAATTCAACAAAATCAACATCTATATCTGGGTTTGTTGTCTTCTCTGCTCTTGCTAATCTTACATTTTCCCTAGTTTCTGTTGGTCCTGGTGCATAATTAATTTTATTGTTCATATATATTCAGCTCCTTTTTATTTTCTATACGATTATTATACAAAATTTTCATTTTATATGGTACAATTTTATGTTTTTTTAAAATTGTACCAATACATTTCCCCTATAAACAATCTCCTCTATTAGACATACAAATAATTGCACAATAAAATACAGAGCAAATATCATTTTAGAATATCTACTCTGTATCTATATATTTTAATCTATTTACTTATCTTTTTATATTCTTCTTTTTATTACTTAAAAACTACCCATTAAATATCCATATTTTATTCACTATATCTTACTCTATCAATAAGTGATTCTTTATTGAAACTTTTTCCTATTAAATATGTTGTTATAAATTGAGCTATAAGAATACATACAGCCATCAATAGGATTGGTACTATTGGTAAAGCATATGTTGCATAAGATAATCCAGTCTTTTTTAGAAATATAACAGCAATATATCCTAATATTCCTCCAGATAAAATACTTCCTATCATCATTCTAGAAGTATAATATATAGCTTCTGAGTTAAGCATTTTTACTAATTGTTTATTAGTAAGACCAATAGCTTGAAGCATACCAAGTTCTTTCTTTCTAGTAACTATACTAGTTATCATTGTATTTACAAGATTCATAAATCCAATCACACCTATTATACCTGTTAAAGTGTATCCCATTATCTTTATAAATGAAATAACAGCCTTATTTGATTCTACTCTACTATCTAAAAAATCTGTCTCTAAAAAACCATTAGATTTAGCGATTTTCTTTATACTATCTTTTATTTCTTGATACTTTCCTTCTTCTGTATATATTCCTAAACTACTTGTTGAATCATGTTTCAAAGTTCTATCTATAAAATCTTTTCCTATGCCAAAGCTTGGAGACCCCATAGCTATTGCTTGAACTTTAAATTCTTTTTTTATTATTTTATCTCCATCATATAGAGTTAATTTTATTTTATCTCCTGCCTTTACTCCCATTTCTTTTGCTGTATCAACATGAGTAATTACTATTTCATCTCCTGTTTGCAGTCTTTCAAAATTTATTTTTCCATCTACTAAATTATTATTTAATGCTTTGACATCATTTTCATCTACACTCTGTAAAAGGTCATGTTTAAATTCAACATCATAATCATCCATTCCAACCTTTACACTTCTCGCAGACTCTATCTTTTTAATTCCCTCTATATCTTTTATTTGATTTAAAAAGTCTTTACTTAAAGGATTATTCATTTGCAAGATATTCAAATTATTTTTAGGATTTTTATCACTATCCATTTCATAACCAGCAAGACTAACCTCTATGTCATAAGGAAAATTTGCTCTTGCCATCTTTTCAGCATCAAAACTTTCTAAGGCAGTTGATACTGTTATAAATATAGTTCCACTCAATATAAGAGATACCAATGTCATGTAAGTACGTTTTTTATTTCTTTCTAAATTAGCTTGTGATAATCTCTTTAAATTTATATTTTTATAACCTTTTCTCTTATTTTTATTACTTATTTTATTTCCAGTATATCTTACTGCATCAACTATAGATACTTTTGATGCTACTTTCATTGGCTTTAAAAGTGATAACACAACAGACATAAAGCTTATTATTATAACCAATAATATAACTGGTAATTGTGATGATTTTATATCTATATCCATAACTGATTTTATTATAATATTTGAAAGTGCATATCCTAAGATTGTTCCTATTGGTATTGCTATCCCTGCTAAGATAAAACCTTCCTTAAATACTATATTTTTTACTTGTTTTTTAGTTGCACCAATTGCTCTAAGCTTTCCAAATTCTTGAACCTTCGTAACTATTGAAATGTAGAATATATTGTATATTACTAAAATACTAGACAATACAATTACTAGCCCTACAAATACTCCACCCATAATTGTTTCCATATCAGGTTTTAAAGCATTTATATAATTTTCATTTACAGCTACATTAACAGTATCCAATCCTATATCATTAGCAACCTTATTTAATTTTGATTTTGCTTGTTCTATCGATAAATTACTTTTATCATTTAATTTCACATATATATTAAAATCTTCTTGTGACATATCTCTAGTATTTTTCATATATGTTTCTGATATAATAGCTGTATAAAATTTACCTGCTTCAGATATTTCACTAGTTTTTAAAATTCCAGTTATAATGAATTCTTTTTCAATTCTTTTATCGCTTTTATAATCATTATAAGATATTTTTATCTTTTCACCTAAGTTTTTGTTACTATAACCAAGTGCTTTTAAAGCTCCTCTATCTAACACAATTTCATTTTCTTTTGTTGGTAACTTCCCTTTTACAAACTCAAAATTATTTAATTTTAAAGCATCTTCATTCATGTATGCTAGAGAAATATTTGAATCATCTTCTAACTTCTCAAAACCTACTCCATTCATTTTACCAGTTAACTCTACATCTGCATGATTACTCAATATATTAGCTTGTTTTTCATCCGCATTAGCTAATATACCTTGATAATTACCTGAATACTTTATAGTATTTTCTTTCTGATAGGTTCCTGCATCAACAATATAAATTCCAATAGATGAAAGCATTAAAGTTGAAAGTATTATAGTAATTATTATTAGAATACTTTTTGATTTATTTTGCTTTAGATTACTTTTTGCTATTTTAGTAGTATTAATCATTTTTATCACCAACCTTTGATACCCTACCATCTTCTATAAATATAACTCTATCAGCCATTTGAGCTATACTATCATCATGAGTTATCATAACTAAAGTTTGACTGTATTTCTTAGACATAGACTTTAGAATACTCATAACTTCATCAGATGTTTTAGAATCTAGGTTTCCAGTTGGTTCATCTGCAAGTATTATAGCTGGTCTTGTAGCTAATGCCCTTGCTATTGCCACCCTTTGTTGTTGACCACCTGATAATGTATTTGGCAAAACATCGTGTTTATTTTCAAGTCCCAATGATTTTAAAAGCTCTTTTATAAATTGTTCATCTACTTCTCTACTATCTAGACCAATTGGTAACACTACATTTTCCCACACATTAAGAGATGGTATCAAGTTATAACTTTGAAATATAAATCCTATTTTTCTTCTTCTGAATACAGCAAGTTCTTCTTCTTTTAATGTAAATATGTTTTTATTATCTATATATACATTCCCAGATGTAGGTATATCAAGACCTCCAATCATATGTAAAAGAGTGCTTTTTCCAGAACCTGATTTTCCTATTATTGCAACAAATTCACCTTCATTTATTTCTAAGTTGACATTATCTAAAGCTCTTACTAAGCTCTCTCCTGTTCCATAATGTTTTGATAAGTTTTCAGTATATAGTATTTTCATAAAATTATCCTCTCATTCTAAGTTATATTACTCCATTTTTTATTACATTTTATTTCTGGAGCTGTTTATACTTATATAATAAATGTAGAGGCTTACATTTTCCTTTCATTTAATATTACATAGTTGTAAGAAACAGAGAAAACTTGCTTCCTACCCCTACTTTAGAAGAAACTATAATATTTCCACCCTGTTCTTCTAATATTTTTCTACTTAGATACAATCCTACTCCACTACCTTCTATAGATTCAACTTCCTCAGATATCCCTCTATAAAAACGTTTAAATATGTTATTGAACTCACTCTTTTTAATTCCACTACCATTATCTTCTATTATAATTTTAAAATAATTAACAGTTTCTTCTACAGAGATGTTTATTTCTCCATTTATTTGTGTATATTTTACAGCATTATCTAATACATTGAAAATACTCTCTTCAGTCCATTTTTTATCATGAGGTATAATCCTACTATCGAATTCATTTATATTTAATGTTATGTTTTTAATCTTAGCTTTAGGCACTACACTTTTTATAGCATTTAAAATGGTATTTTTTATATCATTATCTTCTTTTTTTATGTTTATCATACTAATCTCTAGTCTTGATATGTTAACCAAAGAGTTTATCAAGTTTTCTAATTTATTTATAGAATTTTTGTTAGTTAATAGAAATTCTTGAGCTTCGTCTTCATCTAATTCTTCTTCTATAAGCAATGTATTATACAATTTTAATGATGCTAAAGGAGTTTTTAGTTGATGAGAGATATCTGTTACTAATGATTTCACACTCTCTTTTTCTTTCTCCAATTTAATAAATTTTATCTTTAAGCTTCTATTCAGCTCATATAGGCAGTTATTTATTTTGCTAAATGTACCTTCTTTAAAATACTCATTATACTCTACTAGATAACCAGTATCTTCTAGGTCAGTAGTGTCTTTCAAGTAATTTTCTTGTGACATCTTATCTACTATAAAATAAATTTTACTCAATCTTTTATTTATGTATCTTATAAAATAATAGATTATGCTTGTAACAACTATAAACATTACTAAAAAAACGAGAACTGATTCTCTAAAAAAAGATTTTAAGTACAGTCCAAAATTTTTATCATTTGACATTTTATTTTCTAATCCATATCCAAATTTTTCAAATGCTTTTTCTCCAATATCTACCTTACTATAGTCAGAATTGTAAATAGATTTTACTATATCTATTTCATCATTGGGATATTTATCAATCAATACCCCTACAATACTTTGGGTGTTTTTTATTTGATATTCATATAATTTATGTAATCTATTGTATTCAAAGAGTATAAACATAAGTGTTATTATTAGTACAGATAAAACAGAACATCCAATAACTCTTCTCATTATATAATCATCTCTCATACTGAAGTTATCTTTGAGATTCATATTTTTTAACATTTTTTTATACTCCTTTCCCCCCACATATATCCAACCCCTCTTACTGTCTTTATATACTTAGGTTCAGATGGATTTTTTTCTACTTTCTGTCTAAGTCTTCTTATATTTACTGCAATAGTATTATCATCTACAAAATTTCCACTATTGTCCCATAGGGATTCTAATAGTTGTTCTTTCGTCAACGTCTGCATTGAATTTTCCATAAGATATCTTAAGAGTTTAGTTTCTGTTTTACTCAAAATTATCTCTTCTTCTTTATTATCTGTTTTTATAATCAACTTATTTTCTATATAATAAAAAAATAAATCATCACAAACTAATAAAGTATAATTTTTTACTGTATTTACCCTTTTCATAAGTGCATTCACTTTGGATATCAATACCATCAAACTAAATGGCTTTGTGATATAATCATCTGCACCTAAATCATATCCTGTGACAATATCTACTTCTTCATCAAGGGCCGTTAGCATTATTATGTAAACATCACTTTTATTTCTAATCTCCTCGCAAAAATCAAAACCACTTCCATCAGGAAGACCTATATCAGAAATAATTAAATTTATCTCTTCTTTTACGAAAATATTTTTTGCTTCTTCTATGCTAAATGCATTAAAAACATTGTATCCTTCTTTTTTTAGTTTAAAACTGATTCCCCTATTTAAAGATTTATCATCTTCCAAAAGTAATATATTATTCATCCTTCTATCCTCCATTATCATACATACTAGCTAAATTATATCATACTAGTAAAAACATTTTATTTATCAATTTATAAATATTTATAGATTATTAATTGGATTTTACTTAGATATAAATATACTTAAACACAAAAAAACAAAGGTAATTAGTATTTATACAACTAATTACCTTTTCACTTTTATTAGTGTCTAAGATTAAATTTTTATTTGCTAACTCTTACTTATTAATTTTTATTTTGACTTTTTGTTTTTTAAACCTATTTGATTAAAGTTTAATAAGTATAGTAATGTACTTGATGCTATAAATACAATCATACTATTTGAAAAACCTAAGTCTCCTGTTTTAGGAGATTTTTCTTTAGCTTCTCTTTTATATACTCCTGTATTAGAACTCTCTATAGGTTTTATTTTATCTGTTTTTTTACTTTTATAACTATCAGAATTTTTTATATCATTATTAGATGTACTACCTTCATTATCACTAATATTTTCTTTATTTTCTCCTACTATCAATTCACTCTCTTGATTATTACTTGCTATCTCTTTTTTAGATTTGATACTAATTCTTCCATCTATACTTTGTGATATTTCTTTTTTGTACTCTATATATTCAATTACCATACTCTCTAAATTTCCGAAATCCTTTAATACTGGCTCTTTTGAAAAGCAACTAAAGTCATCTCCACCTGATGCTATATAATCATTAGTTGCAACCACATACTTTTTATTCAAATTTAATGGTTTTCCATCTTTTAAAATACCAGTTATTTTTTCTCCTTCTTTTTGTTTTGGGTCAAAATAATATGACATTCCTCCTACTTGTAAAAAGGCTGAATTCTTTTCTGGATAGAGTTTTACTCCTTGCTCTAATACATCTTTAATTTGTGCTCCTGTAAGTTCTTTGGTAACTATCGTATTATTAAAAGGAAATACATCTACAATATCTCTTCTTGTTATGTTCCCTTTTTCTATTGTATCTCTGATATTTCCTCCATTAAATAGAGAAATATCAGCCTTAGTCTTATCAAGTAAAATATCACTTATTAAATTACCTAAATTAGTTTCTTTTGTCCTTACATTTTCATATGAGCCATCTAGAGTATTTTTTGTTACACCTATAACTTTATCTAATATTTTTTCTTGATGTTCTTTTATTTCATCAATCTTTTTACTTATACTATCATCCAATTCATATTTTAATGCTTCTTCCTTATCTATCAATCTAGCTGATTTATTTTCTATTTTTATATTTTCTATATCACTAGTATTAAGTGTTAGTTTTACTTCGCCAATATGTTCTAGATATTGTCCTGTACTTACAATCAATGTGTCACCAACTTGCTTGCCATTTTCAAACTTAGTATGACTATGACCATCAATAATTAAATCGATACCTTGGACTTCATTTGCTATATCTATACTATTTGGCTTACTTAAATTATTAGTACCAATATGGCATATTGCAACTATTACATCAGCACCTTTTCCTTTCAACTCATTTACTTGCTCTGTTGCATTCTCTATAGGATTTGTAAACTCCAATCCTTCCACATTTTTAAATCCTGTCTTGCTCTTTGTTTCTTGAGTTGTAAGTCCAAAAAACCCTATCTTTATACCATCTATTTCTTTTATATCATTACTATCAAATACTTTTTCACCATTTTTGAGGATATTTGATGATAAAAATTTTAAATTGTTCTCTCCTGAACTAGCCATTTGAGATAATTCAAACAATCTATCTTTTCCATAATTAAAGTCATGATTACCAGGAGTAATGTAGTCATATCCAGCACACTTAATCAATTCGATTGCTTCTTTCCCTTTGTCCATATTTACTATTGGAAGTCCATGTAAACAATCTCCTGCATCTACTAAAATTGAGTTTGGAGTGTCTTTTTTCAATGTAGCTAGATTACCTATTTGTATATGTTCATTACCTTCAGCATATCTTCCATGTATGTCATTAGTGTGAAAAATAGTTATTTCTTCAATTTGCTCTAGCCCATAAGAAATAACACTCTGACTTGTTGTAATTAGAATTATAATTACCAAAATTAAATATCTCCTAATTTTCAATATAAATTATCCTCCTCAAATTAGTTTTAGCTTTAGATAAAATTTATATTTTACATAAAACCTTTTAGATAAATATTAAATATACATAAGATTAATTAACATAACCTTTAATATCTATCAATTTAATTTTGTCCATATCCAATTAGTTTTAATCTAATTACATTTTTTCTCATATGTATTTTTCTTTTATTTTATATAAAATTATTTTAAAATCTTTTCAATTGGTCTCTTTTAAAAGTCCATTGAGGTATTGTTAAATCACCTTTAAAGTCTAAACTATACCAAGGACTTAGGTTTGAATTTTTGCGATTAATAAGAAGCTGAGTTTGTTGTGCAGGCATATAGCTTTGAGCTATCATAAATACTTTTTCTCCAGTCTTTTCATTTTCTGCCATATCCATAATTATACTTGCATGTCCTGGGCTTCCACCAATTATAAACACATCTCCTATCTTCATATCATCAACTTCTACAGGTTTTAATTCTTTTTCAAGAGATAAAGTTCCTGAATAAGCAAATACTATATCCATAAACTTTCTAAAGCTCTCATAAGATGTTGAATATTCAGTTGATTTATACCAACTTGAACCACTATCTTTTACTGAAATTCTATATCCTTCTACCCACTTTGAATACTTAGCCTTAAAACCATCAACAAAATCAAAACTTATTTCGTCATACCTTTTATTCTGATATAAGTATTCAGCTCTCATAAGCATAATTGCATCTGCACATTGATGTAAATCTCTATTACCAATATCAACATCGAATACACTATCATAAATGCCTTTTGATTCCTTAGTTCTGCCATCATAATACTTTACCTTTTCTCCATAATTTTTCAACTTAGTATTTCTAAGAAATGATTCAAAACTACCTTTTTCTACATCCACTCTTTTAAAACCTTTTGGTGGCTCATACCTATCTTTCAATATATTTGCATCTTTATGTACTATTATTGCTTGTTCATCTTCTTTAGAGCTTTGAGTTTTCTTAGAACCTTCAATAGTTTTTTTACTTTCTCCATTACTACATCCAACCAAAGTTAATGTAATCAATGACAAAATAGTTATTTTCTTTAATATTTTCATTAATTTATCCTCCTTTAAATGTTTCTAAAAATAAAATTCAATTTCTTCTCATAAAGTTTTTATATATTTCAATACAAAAAAACTATTTGACAATATTTCTTGACTCAAATACACATTTATTGATATATTTAATGTTAAAATAATTATAATAGGATATTATAATAAAAACAAACAACAGATTTGTGTTAATTTTAGAAAGGGGAAAAAATGATAGATTTAACTTTACTTGGATGTGGTGGAAATGTCCCTATGCCAAACAGATTTCTATCTTCTGTGTTCATAAACTATAAAGGTAGAAAAATACTAATTGATTGTGGTGAGGGCACTCAGGTATCCATGAAGCTAAAAAAATGTGGCTTTAAAGATATAGACTTGATTTGTATAACCCATTTACATGGTGACCATATATTTGGACTTTTAGGACTTTTATCAACGATTGGAAATAGTGGTCGTACAAGTGATTTAACTATAATTGGCCCAGTTGGAATAGTTGATTGTATTCGTTCTATGAGAAATTTAGTAGAATATATACCATATACTTTAAAAATCATAGAAAATCCTCAAGGTAATTTTACTTTAGATAATGAGTTTTTAAGAAATGTAGAAATTTCAACAATTGATTTAGAACACTCCATAGAGTGTTTAGGGTATAGTTTTAATTTTAGAAGAAATCCTAAATTTGATATAGATAAGGCAACTAGAAATGAAGTTCCTAAAATATTGTGGAAAAAACTCCAAGAAGGTCAAAGTGTAGTTTTAGATTCAAAAAAGTACACTCCAGATATGGTCTTAGGAGAATCAAGAAAGGGCGTTAAAATAAGTCTTACAACTGATACAAGACCTATAGAAACAATACCAAGCTTTATAAAAGATAGTGATTTATTCATATGTGAAGCTATGTATGGCGATGATTTAGACATATCAAAAGCTGTTAAAAACAAACATATGACTTTTAGAGAAGCTGCAAATCTTGCAAAACTAGGAAATGTTAAACAACTCTTATTAACACATTTTAGTCCATCATTAGATATGCCTAATATGTACTTAGAAAACGCCACTAATGTTTTTGAAAATACAATTCTTGGAGAAGATAGGCTAAGCCTACACTTAAATTTTGATGAATAAATATCTATTTATATTTATTAACAAAAACTTAGGAATGAATTTTACATTTATAGAAATATTTTCGTGTAAATTCATTCCTTCAATTACTTGTTGGCTATAATCTAAATAATATTATTTAGATACATTTCCAGCCACATTTAACACATCCCAAGTTCTTGCAAATGGAGGAGCATAACACAAGTCTAACATTCCAAGCTGATTTGTGGTCATTTTTCCAAAAATAGCAGCTGCCAATACATTTGCTCTTTGTACAGCATCCTTAAACCCAGCCACTTGTCCTCCTAAAATAACTTTTGTATCTGCATCATAAACAAGTTTTACATATATCTTATTTCTTCCTGGATAATAATGAGTTTGATTATAATCAGAAATAAATTTAGATTTAACATTTATACCTAAAGCTTTAGCTTGTCTTTCTGTAATTCCAGTTGAAGCAGCTTCCATATCCATAATTTTTATACAACTTGAAGATAGTGAACCTTGATAAGAAACTTCTCTTCCTCCTAGATTTTCTCCTACTATCCTACCTAATTTATTAGCTCCAGTTGCTAAAGGTACATATACATTTTCATTACTTACTATATTCTTTATGGTTGAACAGTCACCAGCAGAGTATATATCTTTTACAGAAGTTCTTCCGTACTCATCAACTACTATAGCTCCATTTTTTAGCATTTCTATATTAGTATTTGACAAAAACTCTGTATTAGGTCTAACACCAGTAGCAATTATTACTACATCTGTATCTATTTCTCCTTTATTTGTTATAACTTTTTCTACTTTATCTTCTCCATACAGCTCTACAACCATTTCATCCAAGTGCAATTTAACATCATGTCTTCTTATTTCTTCCTCTAAAACATCTGTAATTTCCTTATCAAATACTTGAGGTAATATTCTATCTTCCAATTGAATTACATGTACATCTTTGCCTAACTTCTTACATGCCTCAACTGCTTCTAATCCTATAAATCCAGCACCTATTATTGTAACTCTTTTATTTTCTTTGTCACTTAAAATCTTTTTTAAATATTCTCCATCATCTAAACTTTTTAACATAGAAACATTCTTCAATTCTACATTTTTTATAGGAGGCATAATACTTCTTGCCCCAGTTGCTATCATCAATTTATCATAGTAATCTTCATGTATTTCACCTGTTTTTATATTTTTTACTTTTATTTTTTTAGATTCACTATCAACTTCAATAACTTCTTTAAATATATTTAAATCAATTCCAGATTCTCTAAGTTTTTCAGGTGTTCTTGCTAATAAGTCATTAGCATCATCAAAATATCCACCAACAAAATATGGCAATCCACAAGCACCAAAAGATACTATCTCTGTTTTTTCGTAAACAACAACCTCATATTCAGGTTTTATTCTTTTTAATTTAGCTGCAGCACTCATCCCAGCTGCAACACCTCCAATTATTATTACTCTCATTTTATCTCTCCTTTGATGTCTAATTAATTTCTTTACTTATTTTGAGCTTTTCATTTGATATATATTCTATGTACACATCTTTATAATAATTTATTGTTATTTTTTTCACATCATTTTGTTTGAAATCAAATTTCACAAAAGCTATTTTATCTTTTCTTACCCAAAGTCAAATTCTTTAAACACATATTATACCCTATTTTTCTGTATTTAATCACATTTACGTAAATTAAATTAATTTATTCTATTTTAGTAAATTATGATATAATATTGACATTTTTTTAATATATTGATATTATTTAGACTTAGAAAAATTTATTTTTAGATAAAGGAGAAAAAATATTGGAAAGTTCATTCTTATCACAATTTCTTATGATTACAGATTTTAAAACGATTTTTTTTATAATCTTGCTTTTAGGTACATTCTTTATTGTTAGGCAATTTGAAAAGAAAAAAATCAAATTTTCATTGAGAACAATATATGCTACAATACTCGGACTTATATTAGGAATTATAATTCAAGCTTTTGCTGGTTTTCCTAATGATACAACTCAAGTTACTTGGCTACAAGAAGTAAGTAAATGGTATAGTCTATTTGGCTCTGGATTTATGGACTTATTAAAAATGTTAGTAGTACCTTTAGTTTTCTTATCAATTATAAAGGTAATTATTAATATGAAAGATAATAATCTTGGGACGCTTACTTTTAGGTCTTTAGGTATGCTTCTTACTACTACTGCTATAGCTGCTATTGTTGGAATTGTAGTTGCAAATATAATGAAGTTAGGTGTAGGAGTTAATCTACCTGCTTTGGGAGGAACTCAAGAACTTAAAGAAATAAATTCTCTTGTGGATACTTTAAGAGGATTACTTCCATCAAATCCTGTAATGGCTATGGCAAATGGAAATATCGTAGCTACAATAATATTTGCTACATTTATAGCTACATCAATAAAAAGATTAAACAAAAAACATTCTGAAACGATAAAGCCATTTATAGATTTTATAGAAGCATCTTACAAAATAATTGTAAGTGTATCTATGACTGTTATCAAATTTATGCCTTATGCTGTAGTTGCTCTACTTGCAAATACAATAACTTCACAAGGTATTAGCTCAATAGTATCTGTTTTACATTTTATATTAGCACTTTATATATCAGTTGCGGTATTATTTGTTATACACTTAATTTTTATAACTTTAAATGGACTAAATCCCTTTACTTATATAAAAAATTCAACAGAAGCTCTACTTCTAGCATTTACTTCGCGTTCTAGTTTAGGAACATTGCCTGTAACGATAGAAAGCTTAGTACAAAATCATGGAGTTGATGAGGGTGTATCAAGCTTTACAGCAAGTCTAGGTGCAAATATGGGTATGAATGGTTGTGCAGGTATATATCCTGCTTTAATGGCTGTTACACTTGCTAATATGGCTGGCGTGAACATGGACATAAGCTTTTATGTTATGTTGTTAATAGTTATAACAATTAGTTCTTTTGGAATAGCAGGTCTTCCAGGAACTGCTACAATGGCAGTTTCAGTTGTTATATCTGGAGTTGGCCTTGGCTCTTATTTTCCATTAGTTGGTGGAATCCTCGCAATAGACCCTATATTGGATATGGGACGTACAATGATAAATGTTAATGGTGCTATGGTATCATCAATTACTGTAGGAAAATCACTTGGAAAAGTCGATAAAGAAGTATTTAGTAAAAAAAATATTTCTTAAAATAAGTAAAAAAATAAAGGCAGTATACCACTAAATAGTTTTAGTTATTTAGTAATATACTGCCTTTTATTTTTTTACAATTTATCTAATAAATCTAACACTTGTTTTTTAACTTTATCATATCCAGAATTATCAAGTGAATATCCTAGCTCTATGTTTCCAAAACCTTTAATCTCAGCATTTTCTTTTTTATTTAATAATTCTTGCATAAGTTCAACTTCTATATATTCTCTTCCCTTTTCTTTTTCCAACATAGTAAATAATTCAAAATCTTGTATTCCAAATCTTAAATTCTCCATTCTAACACTTCTAACTGGCTTTAAATCTTTTCCAGGATAAACAAAGAACATATCTCCGGCCTTCCAAATAGGGAATTTGTAACTTGCATCCCTCCAAGGGTCTTCCGTCCATAAATTGTAATCCCATCTTAAAAATCCATCAAGACCAAAATAATAAGTATACCATCCTATTATTCTATTTTCCACAAAAGGAGAACTTATAAAACTATTTGGCTTCTCTGGAAAACAGCATACAAACCAAGTTAATATTCCACCCTTATCATTAACCTTTTTCTTTAACTTGTCTATATCTTTGTAATTTTGAATAGTAAGTTTTAGGTTTATTGACATATCATCAACTTCATCTTTAGCTCTATCTAAGAAATTTTGGTCATGTGTTGCTGATTTGTACTTAACTTTATATTCATCTACAGTAGAGTTTATAAACTCGATACACTCTTTTACTACTTCTGGATTATTTGGTTCATCAGCTATCACTCTAACTCTATCCCATAACCCACATTCTATTAAGTGATTTAAAACTAATCCTATATATTCTTTTAAATCTCCTGTATTATTTATAAACTTAAATACCTTATCATTTTCATCATAATACCTTACTCTTATTGGGTCTTTATAGCCTTCTATAGGGTTTCCAAACTCACCAGCACACCAATTGCCCAACAAACCAAATAAATCTATTTCCTGAGCCATTTTATGCTTATTAGCTATATTTATATACCTGTCCATACTTTCAAAATTACATTTAATCTTTCCATCTATACCTTTTGAAACACTCACCATATTGTATTCATATAAGTTTGATGGATTTTTATAAACTTTATAACAACTTTGCCCTGCCCATGGATAATCAGAAACTATCACAGTTGCAACTTTTTCCCCTAAAGAAGCTAGTTCTTTTAAATAGTTATCAATTATTTCAAAATGGACATCAGACCATAATTCAACCTTATACATTCTGGCTAAACAACTTGGATGTTGCCATAAATCCAAAAAGAATCTGCTTTCATCTAAAGATTTTAATACAACGTTTTTTACTTCCACAGGTACATCAATAGTACAAACTTTTTCTTCATCTTCATATCCAAAGCTTTTGAATACATCAATACCTATATTAAAGTTATCTTCTGTAAAGTCCTCAGGTACTTGACCCTCAATCCAAAACATTTGAGGTAAATGTTGTTCTACTAATACATCTTTATCTCTCAAAATAGCATCATTTACAAATGCCTTTGTATCATCTTGAACATATCCCATTACATTGATACTAAAATCATTTTCTAATTCATTAGGTACATTTAACTTAAGTCTTACTCTATTTCCAAGACCTTTCCATGATATAGTACTACTTCCATCAATTGTACAATTAAATTCTTCCGTCGCTTTTAGCATAATTTGAAAAGCAAACTTCTCCCCCTTAGCTACTACAATATCTAAATCTTTAGGTTCCCAAGTCTCAGCTTCTATAACTGAATATTTATTGTGTTTAAATGTACAATCCTTCAATACATATGAAATCTCCATATCTTAAACTCCTCCACATCTACATAATTCTATTTTATATTTTAAATTAAAGTATCTAACCCTTTATTCCTGACAGAGATACACCTTCTACAAATTTACTCTGTAAAATCAAATAGAAAATAAATGGAGGTAAAAATGTTATTGTTGCACCTGCCATCATTTGTCCATAGTTTGTTATCTGGAATGTCTTAAGAGTTGATAATCCAACTGTTAATGTTCTCATTGTATCTTTAGTTGTGGCTATAAGAGGCCACATAAATTCATTCCATGCTCCCATAAAAGTAAATATTGCTAATGTAATTAATGCTGGTTTAATTAGAGGAAGCACTATTTGTATTAAAATTCTAAGGTCCGAACAACCATCTATTTTTGCTGACTCTAATAGCTCTTTTGGTACTCCTAAAATAGCTTGTCTCATTATAAATACACCAAATGCAGTTGGTATTGGCATAATAAGTGCAAGGTAACTGTTTATCCAGCCTAAATGTTTCATTATTATATAAAGTGGTATCATTGTAACTTGAGATGGTATAATTAAAGTCATTATCATAAATAAAAATAACTTATCACTACCTTTAAAATCCATCTTTGCAAAAGAATATCCTGCTAGTGTACTAAATACTAAGTTTAATATTACACCTGAAAAAGATACTATCGCTGTATTTAAAAAGTATTGTGTAAATCCTTTCTTAGTAAATATATCTATATAATTTTGTAGTGTCACTGTTGAAAAAGATATATCTAAATTATATGAATTATATGTTACCTTTAAAGATATTATCAACATATATATAAAAGGTACCAAGCTTACACATGCTATAAATAATAACAAACCATCACTCAATAATCTTCTTGTTGCTTTCATTTTGTACCTACCTTTCTAAATATCTGAACTATCTCGTCTTACAAATTTATTCTGCAAAATTGAGACTACAGCTATCAACAAGAATAATACATTTGCTACAGTCATTGCATATCCAGAATTAAAATTTTTAAAGTTCAAGTTAAAAGCATGCATAACTATACTCATAGTAGATATCCCTGGCCCTCCACCAGTCACAGTATAGATTAAGTCAAATACCTGTAGTGACCATATAGTTCCTAAAAACACAACCATTATTGTTGTTGGCTTCAATAAAGGAACTGTTATTTTCATAAATTCTTGAAGTTTTGTAGCTCCATCAACCTTTGCCACTTCATAACAATGTTTTGGTAAATTCATTATTCCCGAAATGTAAATCACCATAAAATACCCTATATTTTTCCACATAGATATAAACATAAGTGTAGGTAGTGCGGTCTTACTATCTCCTAAAAGTTTGGAAGACTCTATGCCAAAAACACCTAATACTTGATATACAATTGAACCTTCACCATTTAATAAAGCTCTCCATACCATACCTATCAAAACCATAGATGATAATACTGGTATAAATATTGCACCTTTAGCAAATGAAGCTATTTTACTATTTCCCTTCCCAGTAATCCAAACCGCCAAAACCAATGATAAAATAGTCTGACATGGTACTACAACAATAGTAAATTTAATTGTATTTATAATAGATACTTTTAGTGTTTCATCTGTAAACAATTTTTTATAGTTTTCTAAACCTATAAATGTAGCTGGACTAATAATGTTATACTTTGTAAAGCTAAAATATATTGACATTATTATTGGTATCACATAAAATGCCACTAAAATTATACCTAATGGCAATATATAGATATATGGTTTAATATTCAATCTTATTCTTTTCTTTTTTGAATTTCCTTCAAAATCTCTAACTAAGTTTTCCATTTTATCCTCTCCAATATAAATATTAGCATTGTACTATGATACAATGCTAATTTTAATCTGCAAGATACTATAAAACGTCTTACAGCTGTAAACTTTTATTGTGCTAATAAATCATTTGAATATTTTGCAGCATCATCCAATGCTTGTTTTGGAGTTTTATCTCCTGAAATCATTGTTTGAAGTTCTTTCCATAAATATTCATATATTTCAACACCATGAGGACCTACAACCAATGGTCTATATATATCTTTGTCATTTTCAACCATTTCTTTAAATCTTTCATCACCTTGATATGGTTCACCTTTTGTTATTGGTGCTCTTGGTATTGCTTTATGGAATTCTGTCATCGATTCAACACTTAACATATGTTGTATTAGTTTGTATGCAAGTTCTTTGTTTTTTGCTGATGACATTAGAGATAAATGGTCTACTGCTCCAAAAGTCGCAGCTTTCTTATCTTCTAATCCAGTTACAAATCCCCAATTTAAGTCTGGGAATGATTTATCAAATACACTTGTTGCAGCAGAAGATAGCATTACTGTAAATGCTGCTTTTCCTGGACCAAATACACTTTCTATTATTTCATTACTATCTTTAGATAAAGAATCTTCAGGTACATATGCTTGTAATTCTTTTAAGAAATTTGCTGCATCTAAACCATTTTTATTATTAAACTTAACTGATTTTAAATCATCATTATATATATCCCCACCAGCTTGCCACAAGTAAGGGTACCAGTTCCAATTTAAGTTACCAAAAGTTTTAGCTCCCCATCCTTGAGCCAATCCCCATTGGTCTATCTTTCCATCACCATCAGTATCTTGTGTTGCTTTTTTACAGATTCTTTTAAAATCTTCCCATGTTTTAGGAGGTTTTTCTCCTATTTTTTCTAAGATATCTTTGTTATAGTACAGTACACCTGGATTTGCTGCTTGGAATGGCATTCCATACATTCCACCCATCATTTCAGATGTCTTTATATAAATAGATTGTTCTTTGTCTTCTTTAGTTGCGTAGTTAGTTAAATCTTCTACTGCGCCACTTTGTATAAATTGTGGATACATTTCTGCATACATATATCCCACATCCGGACCTTCATCAGCACTTATAGCTGTTGCAAATTTTTCAGAATAATTGTCCCAAGGAATTATCTGTAAATCTACTTCGCAGTTATTTTTTTCCTCAAATTTATCTAAAATAGGGTCCCAAACTTCCTTCATATTATCTTCTACTGGTGGCATCCAAAGAACTAACTTTTCTTTTTCTCCATCCTTTTTTGAATCTTTTCCATTCCCGCTTGAACACCCTGTTATAAGAGTTGTAGTCATAATTGCCACCATAGCTAGTGAACATAATTTTTTCAACATACCCAATTTTATTCCCTCCATCTTATTTTATTTTTCATTATAATTCTACATATTTTATTCCATTTAAAATATTATCAAAGCGTGTATTTATTGTCTAATCAGTTTTTTCTATGCACTTTTTTTTATTATAGTTTTTTTCTATGACAACGTTTCCTAAAATAAGCTTTTTAGTTCATGAGGACTCTTTTTTGTATAAAAGCAAATATATTTTCATCATTTTAACAATTAAAAAGAGGCTTATCTCTATTTTGAGATATCCTCTTTATTTTATACTACTTATTTATATTGTTATAATACTTTAGAATTTATTAAAACATATCCTTCACCTTAATATTCGTAGTGAATTACATTTTTATACTCTTCAAAAATCTTCTTATTTAATTCATCTCCACCATCTATATTTGCACTATAAAAAATTGGTGGATTCTTTAATCCTCTATTAACTAGTTCTTGAGTAATTTGAGCTATAATAGAATTCATAACAGTAGTTGCAATTACAGTAGAAGTTGGGCTAACTTTTTGATTTAGACCATCTATTTCTACACAAGCATCTCCCTTTTGACCATGATTATCTATTACTAAATCACATACTTCATAAAGATTTTTCCCTAAAGAATGTCTTGATGATACACTCTTTGAGTAACTTAAATTGGTTATGCATATTACTATTGCATTTCTTTTTTTAGCCTCTATAGCAAATTCTATACTTACTGGATTTCTACCAGATACTGAGTGAATTATAACTACATCTCCTTCTTTAATTGGAGTCTTATCAGCTAAGGCTGAACCATATCCTTCTAACCTTTCCATCTTGCTAGTGTGGGTTATAGGTGCTGTATCTAACATCAAAGATTTCGCAAATACTGGATTTATAAGAACACAACCACCTGCTCTGTAGAATAATTCTTCTGTTAGTATTCCTGCATGTGAAGCTCCAAAAGAAAATATTGCTTTCTTGTTTTCTATTGCTTTAACAAGAATTTCCACTGCTCTTTCCATATTGGCTTTTTCTTCATTTTCTATTATATCGATTAATCTCTTTATCTCACTTATGTATTTAAATTCCATGTCTATAATACTCCTCCAAATAATGACCCCATAAATTTACTGATTATGCCAAATAAAGAAAGGTCATTACCACCAAATATTAGTATCCAGTTTTGAATAGTACCTGAGTAAATTACAGCAGATACTCCTACTAAAGCTACCATAAATATTGCAGCTACAGCTGTACCTATTATAGCTCCACGTATGCCTCCTTGTGATTCTCCTATTACGGCTGCTGCTCCACACTCAAAGAATGAAGTTATAACAAGTGGTATAAGTAACATATTAAATACATTAAAGTAGTTACATATTAAAATCATAGCTGTAGATGTTAACATGGCAACTAAAAATCCTATTAATACAGCATTTGGCTTATAGTTAAATAATATTGGACAGTCAAAAGCTGGTAGCGCATTTGGCACAACTTTTTCTGATATACCTTGGAATGCAGGCATTATTTGATTTATTAACATTCTTACACCATGAAGCATTATTATAAGACCTGCCCCAAAAGAAAGACCTTGTTTTATTGCATATGTTCCAATAAATTCATTAGCATCTTTAAACGCATCTGGTATCACTATTCCAACAACTATAAACATTAGAAATACTGCCATTCCTCCACTTATAGATATTTCTCTAAAGAATGATATACTTTGAGGTATGTTTATATCTTCTGTAGACTTTTCTTTATTTCCTACTAACTTAGCAACAAATCCTGATATAAGCGCTAGACAACCTGATGGATGTCCTAGTGTAAATGACTCGTCTCCAATAACATCAAATACATACTTTCTCAATAACCAAGGCATTATTGACCAGTAAAGTGCTGATAATACTGCTGCAAAGGCTATTAATACTCCACCACTTAATCCCGCTTCAACTCCTGATGCTACAAATATAAATGGGAACCAGTAAAGCATGTGACCTGTTAAAAAAATAGTCTTAATAGGTGTAAACCTCGCTATCATTAAGTGAAGAGCCAGACCTACAAACATGGCTAAACCTATAATCCCCCCATAACTTGCAGTAAAAGTGACATCACTTAAACCTTTTGTTACTGCACCACCACTTATACTCTGGAAAGCTCCATTAATTGGTGCTATTGAACTGACTAACATGCCTGTTCCAGTCTCCATGATTATGATTCCGAAAGCTGCAAGTAATGCCCCTTTTATGACATCTGATGCTTTCTTTTTCTGCAATATAAGACCAAATGCTGCTATTAATCCAATTAGCATAGATGGATTACGTAAAATATTATTTGAAATAAAATCAAGCATTATATTTTTTTAGTGATAGGTCAACTATTTAAGTTTTGTACCACTAAATTCCTCCTCTCCCTCTTACTATTTTCAGTTTTAGTAATCTTTTATTCTATTTTACTTATCTTAAATTTATTTTTAAAAATTTATACTATTTCTTATCATTTAAAAAAGTTTGAACAACTTCTTTAACTTCTGATAAATCCATATACTTCTTAACTGGATATACTGGCACATTGCAAGTTCCTTTTAATTCATTTAATAATTCTTGACTTGTAAATATACAGTCACAATCTGTTCCTCTAGCTGAGTTTATATCTGTATTTTCTACTTCACCTTCTATATCTAACTGCTTTAAAACTTTTTGTATTGTCATTTTTAACACCATTGATGAACCTACACCAAATCCGCATACTGCTAATATCTTCATTTTTCAGTCCTCCTAATTTTGTTTATTTATAAGCTCTAGTATTGAACTTTTATTGCTATTAATTATTAACTTTATATTTTCCTCTTCATACATCATCTCTGATAGTGATGCTAATGCTCTAATGTGAGTAGTATTATCTATAGCAGCCAGTACCATGAATATGTTTACTGGCTTTCCTAATAAGTCAACTTCTTCTTCTACTATAAGTAAAGACATCGCTAGCTTGTTTACTCCCTCTTTAGAACTTGCATGTGGTAGAGCAAATCTGTCAGCTAAAACAATATAAGGTCCATATTTTTCAACTGATTTTATCATATTCTCTACATATAACTCTTCTATAGAATTATCTTCTAATAATGGTTCTGAGGCTATTTTTATTGCCTCTTTCCAATCTTTAACACTACTTACTATGTTAACTCTTTCTTCATTAATTAATTCCTTTAACATTGGTTGATACATCTCTCCTTCATCTATCTTGTGTATTATGTTTAATAAATCAGACTTTAGTGCTTCTTCATTATTAATAACTCCATTTTTTCTTATAACTTGCATTATTAGTTCAAGATTGAAATATTTATCATTTTCCTTTACACTTATGAGTTTATTCATAAGTAATTGAATATCTGATGCTGTTAAAAGAGGATTTACAACTATTACATTACTTACATCTTGTATATCGATAGTCGTAATTATGTAATCGTAGTATACTTTTACTTCTTTCAGTTGCTTAATAGACACTATCCCCACTATTTCTATAGTTGGTATATATTTGTATAGCTGTATTTCCAAGCTTTTCGATACCATAAGACCATTAGGACAAACTAATAAGACTTTATTTCTTCTTAGACCATTATCTCTAGACCCTCTTAGGTATCCACCAAAGTATGCTGCTATAAACCCTATTTCCTCTTCCCTTATACCCTCAAATATAGGAAACTCTTCTTCATTCTCTATAATTGATTTTATAATTTTATAAAGTGACTCATGTTTATACTTAGTTTCATCTAGCATGGGGTTGCTAATAGGGAACTTAAATCTTATTCTGTTGTAAGAAGAATGTAGATGTCTTAAAATATTTTTCTTAAATTCATGCTTACTTTCTAATTTTATTGCTGTATTCACTTCAAACTTGTCTATAAGTTTATCTACATATTCTTCAACGACATCTCCCTTAATTTCACTATTTAAACTAGGTAGTGAACTTACATAAGTACATACATAAGCCTGTTCATTTTCATTTGCTTCTTCACATAGAAGGTCTTTACAATTATTAAAGTAACTAATTTTTTTAGCTTCATTTAGGTATTTATATGAGTATAATGTTTTCCCATCTCTTATCCTTTTATTTACAAATTCTGTAAACTTAGTTAGATTTAATAAAGAATAATCTGTAAGATTTATACATCCTTTTGTATCAAATTTAGTGACTTCCTCACTTATACAATTAATTTCTAGTACATTTTCTTGTGTAAGTAATAAAAATAGTTCTCTAATAGCATATTCATCACCTATAATTTTGTATTTTCCATTATATTCTAGTTTCAATCCCATTGTCTGAAGGTATTTTTTTACATCAGTTATTGTCTGCACTACTGTATTTTTTGAAAGTAACATTTCATTTGTTAGTTTTTCTATAGATATCTTTTCACCAAGTAATATTTTGTTTAATATAAAAGTTCTTCTATAGTCACTATCCAAAAACTTATCTTCTTCAGTTGAAATTATTTTTCTTGCATTAACTAAGTTACCTTCAAACGTAAATTTGTGTTTTACATTTTTTATATTACCATTTTTTCCTAGTTGTTCATTTATAGCTAAGATATCATAATAAATAGTTCTCTTTGATACATTAAACTTTTCTTGTAATTCTTGTGATGTTACATTATTATTTTTAATAATAAAACCTAATATTTTTTTAGCCCTTTCTTTCATACTACCTCCTTAATTTTATTATCTATATTTTCTATATATAATTCCATACCAAATAATTGCACATGATTTTATAATTTTGCACATTTTAACTCTAATCTAAAAGAATTTCTATAATAAAAAAGAGCTATCACAAATCATTTAAAATTATTTGTATGATAGCCCCACTTTATTCATTTAAAATTTACTTTTTAGGTCTAAGTTCATTCTTATCTCTTTTTACTTCTTCTAATATTTCCTTCAAATTATACTCAACACTAGAAAGCACATCTTCTGCATATTCAATTGACCCAATTCTTATCTCATTTGCTATTCTTTCAGCTCTCTCAACTATCTCCTTAGCTCTTTGGTCTGCTTGAACAACAGGTTCACTCGATTCTACATATGCTTTTACCACATCTTCAGAATTTTTCTTTAACTCTTCTATATTCTCATGATACTCTTGTTGTATTCTTTCAGCTTCTTTTTTTGCTTGTTCAACTATATTTGCAGCATCTTGCTTAGCTTGGCTTATTATTTTATTTCTTTCTCTATTAATCCATACTGCTTGTGTCACTTCCTCTGGTATCAAAGTTCTTATGTCGTTAATTATAGCTAAAACTTCGTCTTTATCTACCGTACATTTATGTGAGAAAGGAATCGTAGAGGCACTTCTGAATATCTCCTCTAATTGATCAAATAGTTCAATCATTTCTAAATCTATCTTCATATATCAATTACCCCCAGTAGTTTTTTTCTTTAATTCTTCCAAAACAATCTTTGGAACCAAATTTTTTATATCAGCATCAAAGAGCAAAACCTCTTTTATCAAAGATGAGCTTATAAATGAGTATTTTGTACAGCTTGGTAAAATTATAGTCTCTATATTTGGATTAAGTTCTCTATTCATATGAGCCATTTGAAGTTCATAATCAACATCAGCACCACTTCTCACACCTCTAACTAGCGCTCCAATCCCATTTTCCTGACAGTAATTTATTAATAAACCATCAAAAGTGACAACTTTTATATTATTTAAATGGCTTGTACTTTTTTCTATAAGCTTTACTCTCTCATCAAAGCTAAATAGACCTTTTTTATTAGGATTATTTAATACTCCTATTTGTAATTCGTCAAATAACTTAGAAGCCCTGCAAATAATATCTAAATGTCCATTAGTAATTGGGTCAAAGCTTCCTGCAAATATAGCTTTTCTAGGTTTATTTTCCATATTATGCCTCCATCTTATAAAAAGTTAATGTAGTATTTCCATATTTCTTATCTCTAGTTTTTTCTAATTTACATATTTTGTCTGGAAACAAATCATTAGTATCATGTTCTACAACTATTATTCCATCTTCATTCAACAGATTAGAATTATCAATTTTTTCAATAGCTTCTATAAACATATTTTTATAATATGGAGGGTCCATAAAAATTATGTCAAATTTACTATTTTGTGATTTAAGCTTGTCTACAGCAGTTTTAAAATCTAGATTTAAAATAATGCTTTCATTTTCAACTCTTGCCTTTTTTATATTAGATTTAACAATATCTATGCTTTCCTTACTGATATCTACAAAAGTACATGCCTTGGCTCCTCTAGATAAACACTCTATTCCTAAAGAACCCGTCCCAGCAAATAAATCCAGAACTTCACTTTCCATTATATATGAATTTATTATATTAAATAGAGATTCTTTTACTCTATCTGTAGTTGGCCTTACATCTTCATTTTTTGGAGTATTTAGTTTTAATCCTCTCGCTTTTCCTGAAATTACTCTCAATATGACAATCTCCCTTCAGCACATTATTACATTAATAATATTTTAACATAATCTAAAATTAATTTAATGAAATTTCTTTCAATGTATCTTTAAATTTATCTATAATTTCTTTTTTAAGTGGCATATTTTCTTTCAATTGTAGATTATTATCTTCACCTAATATATATCTAGCTTCTTGTTGAGCTAACTTTAATATTTTTATATGTTTAAACAAGTTTGCTACTTTGAGTTCTGGAAGTCCATGTTGCCTTGTTCCAAAAAACTCGCCAGGCCCTCTTATTTCTAAATCCTTCTCTGAAATCTTAAAACCATCATTTGTCTCTTCCATTATAGCCATTCGTTGTCTGCATACCTCTGTTTTAGAATCATAAATTAGTACACAATACGATTTATGACTTCCTCTCCCAACTCGTCCTCTAAGCTGATGTAATTGTGCAAGTCCAAATCTCTCTGCATTTTCTATTATCATTAGTGTTGCATTTGGCACATTGACACCAACTTCTATAACTGTTGTTGATACTAAAATATCTATTTCTTTATTTTTAAAACGACCCATTACTTCGTCTTTTTCACTTGATTTCATTTTACCATGAAGCAAGCCAAGCCTTAAATCTTGGAAATATTCAGCTCTTAATTCCTCTACAAGTTCAACAGCTGATTTAGCTTCTATTGCTTCACTTTCTTCTACCAAAGGACATACAATATATACCTGTCTGCCTGCTTCAACCTCTCTTCTTACAAGGTTATTATAGGCTCTATCTCTTTTATTCTTTTCGATAGCAAGTGTTTCTATTGGTTGTCTCCCTGGTGGAAGTTCATCTATAATAGAAATATCTAAATCTCCATAAAGTATAAGTGCTAAAGTTCGAGGTATTGGTGTAGCTGTCATTACTAATATATCTGGATTTGCACCTTTCATTGAAAGCTTACTTCTTTGCATAACACCAAATCTATGTTGCTCATCTGTTATAACTAAACCAATATTGTTAAATTCAACCTTGTCTTCTATTAGTGCATGTGTTCCTATCAATATATCAATTTCATTATTTTTGATTTGTTCTAATACTGTATCCTTTTGTTTTTTTGTAAGGCTACCTATTAATAAGCCTACATTTATTCCAAAATCTTTCAGAGATTCAGTAAGAGAAATATAGTGTTGTCCTGCTAATATCTCTGTAGGTGCCATCAAAGCGCCTTGATATCCATTTAAAACGCAATTTGCAAGTGCCAAAAGGGCTACTACTGTCTTACCACTCCCTACGTCACCTTGAACTAACCTATTCATTATTTTATCCGAATCCATATCTTGTATAATTTCATCCAATGCTCGATTTTGAGCTTTAGTCAATTTAAATGGTAAAGAACTTATTATGTTTTTTAAATCTTTACTTATTTCAAATTTTATTCCATCTTCTTTATTTCTTCCACTTTTAAATACAAATAATCCAAGTTGTAGTATAAGTAATTCTTCAAATACAATTCTATATAAAGCTATTTTTAATGATTCTTTATTGCTTGGAAAATGTATATTTCTAACTGCAAAATCTATATTACATAGTCTATACTTCTCTATAATTCTCTTTGGCATATATTCTTGTATAATTAGTTCTTTATCTTCAAGTACTGTTCTAATTATACTCATAATTTCTTTATTTGTAACACCATATGTAAGCTGGTACACAGGCATAAATCTACACGTATTCTTAGGTGAATTAGTAAGATACTCTAACTCACATGATGTAAGCTCTAAACTATTAAATTTTTTCTTAACCTTACCAAAAACTAATATTGAATCACCTGGACGAAATGTATTTTTTATATAACTCTTGTTAAAAAACACCAATTTAGCTGAACCAGTCTCATCTTTTACATCAATCTTTGTCAATGTCATACCTTCTTTTGGACTAAACGTATTTATACTTGATATGACTGCTTTTATTGTAACTTTCTCATCATCCTCTAATTGTGCTATTTTCTTTAGATTATTTCTATCTTCAAACTGTCTTGGAAAATAATACAATAAGTCTTTTAAAGTAAATATTCCCAATTTATTCAGCTTATCAGCTTTTTTAGGTCCTATCCCCTTAACATATTGAACATCTTTATATAAATCCAACAAATATATCACCTACTACACAAAAATCCTGTACAACCAACTTTATAAAAGCTACTTGGTCATACAGGTTCTTATAATCATTATTCAACTGAAATTAAGTAATAATAAAGAGGTTGTCCTCCATAATATAATTCTACATCTACATCTTCAAACTTTTCTTCTAAAGAAGTACGTAGTTCATTTGCTTGAGATTCTGTAACATCTTCACCAAAGAATAATGTTATTATAGCAGTATCTTCATCAACCAACTTTTCAATAAGGTTTGATGTTACTTCATCCACATAATCTCCTGCTGATAATAAATTTCCTTCTGCAATTCCAATTATATTACCTTCTTTAACATCAATTTCATTCATTACTGTATCCCTAACAGCAAAAGTTACTTGACCTGATTTAACTGAGTTTAAAGCATCCATCATAGCTTCTTTATTCTCATCTTCACTTAACTCTCCATTAAATGTTACTAATGCAGCAAATCCTTGAGGTGTGTTTTTTGTAGGTATAACTATTATATTTTTCTCACTCAATTCTTTAGCTTGATTAGCAGCCATTATTATATTGCTGTTATTTGGGAAAATAAATATATTTTTAGCATTTATATTATTTATGGCATTCATAAAGTCTTCTGTGCTTGGATTCATAGTTTGACCACCTTCTATTATATGGTCAACTCCAAAGTCTTTAAATATATTTGCCAATCCTTCACCCATAGAAGTAGCTATAAACCCAAACTCTTTTTCTTCTTCTAAAGGTTCCTCTTCTTTTTCTTTCTTCTCTTCTACATCTAATAATGTATTTTCATGTTGTAACTTCATGTTTTCTATTTTTATAGTTAATAATTGACCATACTTTAGAGCTTCTTGAAGCACATTTCCTGGGTCATTAGTGTGTACATGTACCTTTATGACTCCATCGTCTCCAACTACTGCTAAGCTATCACCATAAGCCATCATTATATCTCTTATTTTAGTGTCTTCCACCTTAGAACTTTCTAGTATAAATTCTGTACAATAACAATATTTTATATCATCTGTACTAGTAGTACTCTTTGCAAAATCCATACTTGCTGAAGTATTAACATCCAAGTTAGCATTTTTTATTTCTATATCATTTCCCTTTATAGAAGCTAACATTCCTTCGTATATAAGTACAAGACCTTTTCCACCAGAGTCAACTACACCAGCATCTTTTAGATTTTTTAGAAGGTCTGGAGTTCTTTCTAATGAAGCATTAGATTCCTTTACAAGCATACTTAAAAACTTTACTATATCTTTTTCTTTTTTGGCAGCTTTTATTGCAAATTCGCCACTTTCTCTAACTACAGTAAGTATAGTTCCTTCAATTGGTTTTATGACAGCTTTATATGCTGTATCTGAACCATTTTTAAAAGCTTTTGCTAAATCATCTGTTGATAATTTACTTTTTCCTTCTATAGATTTAGCTATACCTCTTATTATTTGTGAAAGTATAACTCCTGAGTTTCCTCTAGCTCCCATTAAAGAACCTTTAGATAATGCCTTTCCTATGTCCGATATGTTATCAGTTTCCACTTTTGCTAATTCTTTTAAGGCATAAGATATAGTTAATGACATATTAGTCCCTGTATCTCCATCTGGTACAGGAAATACATTTAACTTGTCAACCAAATCTTTATTGTTTTGGAGATTGTTTGCACCTGAAATAAACATCTCTCTTAACCTTTTACCATCTATATACTGAATCATTTGTTTCCTCCTATGAAATTACTTAACTCTTATTCCTTGTACATTAATATCAATTCTAGTGACTCTTACACCAGTCATTTTTTCAACTACATATTTTACTCTATCTATTATATTATTGGCAACAGTAGATATATTTGTACCATATTGTATTATAACATAAAGTTCTATTGCTATGGCATCTTCTTCAACTTCTTCAACTCTAACACCTTTAGTAGCATTTTCGCCTTTTAATAACTCTACTATTCCTTTAGATTTATACGCTAAACCTACTAAACCATAACTTTCCATTGCAGCTCTATATATGACTTGAGCTATTACTTGATTATCTATTTCTATACTTCCATATTGATTCGTTACCTTTGCACTCATGGTTGACCCCCTTAAGCTTATTTTTATTAAAAATACTTCTTAATTTATTTTTTACTATTTTTACTTATTTATTATATAAAATTATAATCATATCATACTATAAATATGGTATAATTTAAACCTAGAAAAGTTTTTGGATAAAATTTCTTCTATAGTATATATATTCAAAGAAAAATAATAATTATTTTCCAAATATATTTACTTTATATAAAATTATATATATAATTTTATATGATAATAAGAAATTCTTCAATATGTGTAAGGCAAATATATATTTCTATTGCAAATTTTTGTTATTTATGATAATATAAATATGTTTTTAGTCTTTAAATAGTTATCATTTTAAGGAGGTGTGCATAGATGGCAAAAGTATGTAGCGTATGTGGTAAAGGTAAGGTTTCTGGAAACCAAGTATCACACTCAAATAAACATAATAAAAGAACATGGTCAGCTAACTTAAGAAGCGTAAGAGCGATTATAGATGGAGCTCCTAAGAGAGTAAAAGTTTGTACTAGATGTTTACGTTCTGGTAAGATTGAAAGAGCTTAGTAACCACGTTTAAAAGCCTACTTCCGTAAGTAGGCTTTTTAATTTAATCATTTTTACTCTTTCTCATGAATTTTAAGACTATATTTGAAATCCATTTTGGTAACTTTATTGTTACTACTTTCATCAATACTCACCCCACACTTTATAGTTAAAATTATTTTAACAAAAAAATAATAATGCTCCACATCCAATAAGTATTAATGCGGTAAGTGCTGACCAAATCCAGCCAGGAAGCAACATAGACAAAATTACAGCCATTCCTGTTGCCAGACATAGTATTCCTAGCAATACCTTAGACTTGTTATTTCTCATGGAACACCTCCACATAGAACTTGTATCTATAAATATTTTCATATTCAAGTTTATGCGATAGTTTTCCATTTTAGACCAACAAACATAATATGTAATTTTAATTTTTTATACTAGAATTATTACTCTCCTCTGATATAGATTCTATCATATCTAAAATACCTCTTTTTCTGCTTAATCTTTCAGGTCCACTATATAAAACCACTGGTATAACTTTGGGAAGTTTAAAATTCTTGTCTTCAATTTCTTCAAGACTCTTTTTCATAATAAAGCTTTTCCAAATTTGCTCTCTATATGATTTTAATCTTGGTACAATATCAGTATCCATTTCTGTTTGAAACTCCAGTACTATATAATGTGATACCTTATGATTTTTAGAAAAAACCTTATATATTATATCAACTTCCTTTCCTTTATATTCACATATAAAAGATGTTTCTAACTCTATATTTTTAAGAGTTAATTCTTTTGCTATTGAGACACTTGTAAAATTTTGAATCAAACTTAAAAAACTTTCTTTATCTGAATACATTCTTATATACTCTTCTCGTTTTTCGTTGCTTCTTTTTAAATTCATACAGTTCCTCCTAGATTACAGACTCTCTATATTTCAATAAAGAAAATCTATAAATATTATTTTTTTAATTTTCACTAGTGAGTATTGACACTTGTGTGTAAAATATCCAGTAAAGATATTTTTTTATATTTTTATTAAAAGATATGAATTTTTATATTTTAATATATTGACATTGACGTTGCGTAAAAGTGTATATTTAATTTATAGGAGGTATTACTCATGGAATATACAGTTCAAAAATTAAGCAAAATAGCTGGTATAAGCACTAGAACACTTAGATACTATGATGAAATTGAACTTCTTAAACCACTTAAAATAAATTCGTCAGGTTATCGTATATATGGTCAAAATGAAGTTAATAAACTACAACAGATACTTTTTTATAGAGAGTTAGGCATTAGCTTAGAAAATATAAAGAATATTATAAATTCACCAACTTTTGACAGTCTAAATGCATTAAAAGAACATCACAACAAGTTACTAGCTAAAAGAAAACAAATTGACTTGTTAATAGAAAATGTAAATAAAACTATAGCTTTAAGGGAGGGAAAATACAATATGACAGATATAGAAAAATTTGAAGGTTTTAAAGAAAAAATGATTGATGAAAATGAAAAAAATTATGGAACTGAAATTAGAGAAAAATATGGTAAGGATGCAGTAGATGCATCAAATAAAAAATTTAAAAATATGTCTAAACAAGATTATGAAGATTGGCAAAACTTAAGTATTGAAATAATTGCTAAACTCAAGAAAGCTTTTAAAACTGGTGATGCTTCTAATGAACTTTCTCAGGAAGTTGCAAGATTACATCATAAGTGGTTGAGTTACACTTGGAATACATATTCTAAGGAAGCTCATGCCTCTTTAGCGCAGATGTATGTATATGATGAACGCTTTACATCATACTATGATAAAGAACAGCCTGGGCTAGCAAAGTTTTTGAGAGATGCTATAGTAATATATACAAGAGATAATTAGTAAGTCACTCAATTCTACAGACCAAAAATGGTGAATCCTATATATTAGGATTCACCGTTTTTATTTTAACAAATTGTAATTATATTTTAATATTGTACTTATAAAAATTTACTTTAGTTTTTATTAAAAGTAATTGTAACTTTAAATAAATCACCATCCACACTTATATTCATCTTTCCACCCTGCAACTCTACAAAACTTTTTGCTATTGCTAGACCAAGTCCAGAGCCTTCTGTATTACGTGACTTATCCCCTCTTACAAATCTCTCCATTATATCATCTACACTAAAATCAATCTCAGTTGCAGACATATTCTTAAGCATAACAGTTACTTTATTATCTGTTTCTAAAATATCAATATACACTCTTGAGCTTGGCATTGCATACTTACTTATATTCATTATAAGATTTTCAAATACTCTAAATGTACGCTGACTATCCAGTGGTAATATTATCTTTTCACTAGAAAAATTATTTTTTAATATTAGAGATGAATCTGTAATTTTGTCATCTAATTCTAAAAGTGTCTGTTTCATTAGAGATACAATATCCACATTTACTATATTCAAATGTACATCTCCACTATTTACCTTACTTACTTCAAACAAATCTTCTATTAAATGTTGTAATCTTTGTGATTTTCTATCCAATGTATCAATGTACAATCTACGATTTTCTTCTGTTATATTTTCATCTTTTAATAAATCTATATAAGTAATTATAGATGTTAAAGGTGTTTTTAAGTCATGTGATACATTTGATATAAGCTCTGTTTTCATCTTTTGACTCTTAACTTCTTCATCAACAGCTTTTTTAAACCCCGTTTGAATATTTCCTAGTTCATCTTTTATAGGATTAAAAAATCCTAAATCTTTTTCCATATTTACTTCTAAGTTTCCATCTGAAATTTTCTTCGTAACATCTAAAAGTTGATTATATTCACATACTGTCTTTTTAGAATAATCAGATAGTACTTTAAATAAAACTATTGAGTAAATTATTGCTAGTATTATCCCAAAGAACCACATACTACACATTATAACTATAATTAATAAGTTTACTCCAAGAATTATAACTATAGTTTTATTTGGTTTTTCTTTCAAATCTATTGTTCTAATTTGATTAATAGCTTTTTTTCCTACTTTTTTAAACCATACAAGGAACATTCCTGTTATAGTACTCTTTACAAAATACTCTCTTATTCCAACATTTAAAATATGTTTTAAAAGTGTTATAAATACAAATATTATTGAGAATATTACAAACCAATAAGTTAGATTCATCAAGCTTACCAATATACTTGCCATTTTAGCACTTATATCATTATTTATTAGATACTCTACATAATTTCCATTCAAGGTACCACTTATTATTCCAGTTGGATATAAGTCTACAATCCCCTGTACAATAACAATAGCAATAAAAAGTATCTCTAATGGTATTTTTGACAATGTATCAAATCCCATTAATTCCTTAGATTTTCTATATGGGAATGCCAAAGCTACAATCACGACTATAGCTAATATAATTTTTAAAATCATTCCAGAAATTTTATAATAAGAATTATTTTCTACATTGTTTATATATGCACTTATATTATCACTGTTATAAATACTTCCATAACCATACTCTGTACTATCACCTTTGCTTATTACTTTAGGCACAGCATATACTACTGTTACATTTTTTATTGGTGTTAGTTTATATGAAATTGAATTTCCACCTAAATTGGTATTCATTAAATCTTCTCTTGCTTTAGATAGCAACATTTGGTTAATAACTTTTTGATTTACTCCATAAGAATCGACAACATTTACTTTTCCATCTTTATCAAAATTCATTGCAACATAAAATCTATAATTATCCTTTATATCCTTAAGCTTACTTTGTCTCTCTTCATTGCTCATTGTTGTATTTTTTTCCTGACTTTCATCAGAATTTTCTCCTGAACTATCATTCTTTGTTGTATCAAGAGCCCTTAATTCTTTATCTTCATTGAAAAGTTCGAAATTTTTTTCTTTATCAATCAAATAATATTTTAAATTTTTTCCTGAATTATTAATAAAAGACTCCCAACTTTCAAAGTTTTCATTAAAATCTGCATTAATACTATCATCTGTATAATAGCTTTCTGAACCATCATATAAGTTTTTTTCTTTACTTACATTTTTTATATAGTTTATAGTCTCTTCATTTATAAAAAGCTTTGATGGTTGTATCATTTTACCTTCTTGATCTTCTTTCATATTATGATATAAAACATAACTACCTTTATATATATCATCTACAAAACCTTCTTGTTCAAATGGATTCTTAGCTCCACCTTTAGCACCTGCTTGTATAGTAGAATATTGACTAATCATACCTAATGATGCTGATAACATGAGTATAAAAACTATAACAGTAACTATATATTTATCTTTAAATTTTTTCAATTTTGTATCCAACACCCCACACCACCTTCAAATATTTTGGATTTTTTGGGTCTATCTCTATTTTTTCCCTTATATTCCTAACATGTACCATGACTGTATCTGTATTTACAGCATTCTCATTCCAAACTCTTTCATATATTTCATCAGCAGAAAAAACTCTTCCTGCATTTCTCATAAGTAAACTTAGTATTTTAAATTCTATAGGAGTTGTTTTTATATATTTTCCATCAATACTAACTTCTTTTGTGTTTTCATTTAATTCTAATCCACCTATTACAAATACACTGTCACTAGTTTCTACACTTTGCTCTTTATCTCCAATCATGTTTAGATACTTAGTATATCTTCTAAGTTGTGAATTAACTCTAGCCAATAACTCTAATGGTTTAAAAGGCTTTGTCACATAATCATCTGCTCCTATGTTAAGTCCCATTATTTTATCAACTTCCTCTGATTTTGCAGATAACATTATTACTGGGAAATTATGATTTTCTCTAAGTTTCATTGTAAGTGTTATTCCATCCATTTTAGGCATCATTATATCAATTATAGCTAAATGTATTTCTTGGTCTTCTATAACTTTAAGCCCTTCCACTCCATTGTACCCCTTAAAAACATTATATCCTTGATTTAATAGATATATTTCTATAGCATCTGCTATTTCCTTCTCATCTTCTACCACCAAAATATTATATGAATTCATTTTAATCTCCTTTTATTAATTAGTTTGAAAGTTTTCTTTACATCTATGATTATACAATATGATAGAAGTTTTTCCATTTTTTTATAGATTTATATCTTTTGATTTCAGTTATTTGAACTTAATTCCCATTTTAAAAACCTCCCTCTAGCACAATTTAGTATTGCTTTATTTTGTTTATATACTTAATATTAAAGTTAAAAACTAAAGATATTATACATACTTTTCTAAAGATTTTCTAAAGATTTAAAGACGTTCAACATTAATATACACAAAAAAAGTAGCTCTTATTGTATTAATCAAATCAATGATTTGAAATATAATATCAATAAAATCTACTTTTTAACTTTTAACATACTTATTTTTACTTTAATTTATTTTTATAAAAATCATTATTTTTACTTTATAAATGTACATATTTCTTCTACTGGCTTTTTAGATGGGCTCTTTAGGTTGTCTTCTGGTACTCCAAGAGCTAACATTGCGCCTAAAAAATACTCTCCCTTTTCAAATCCAGTTTCTGCTTCTAAAATGGCTTCTATCTCATCTGCTGCATAGTTTTGACTTGTCAACCAACAAGAGCCATACCCTAATTCAATTGCTGATAATGTAAAGTTTTCAATTGCAGCACCTAAACTTTGCATACCTGGATTTCTTATAAATAACTTATCTATAGTCTCTTTAGGTGCATCTATAAGCTCTAATTCATAATATCCTGATGGATTATATACTTTTGTAAAAACTAATACTAAAACTGGAGCTTTTAAGTAGAATAATGTAAAGTTTGGTACAAACTTTCTAAATCTATTAGCTTTTTCTACTGATACTTTATCCATTTCTACAAGTATTTCTTGTTGTTTTTTAGTTATTACATCTGCGATTTTTTCCATTAAATCACGTCTCTTTATAACTACAAAATGCCAGTTTTGAATATTTTTCCCTGATGGAGCTGCTCCAGCTGCTTTTATCATTTTTAAAATATCTTCATCTGAAACATCTTCATTTTTAAATTTTCTTACACTTTGTCTTTTAAAAATAGTATCTTGTAATTCCATTTTTAAATCCCCCCATAACTTTTTTATTATATTAATATAATCTTTAAACTCACCTTATTTTAATATATCATGTTCTAATAAATCTTTAAATGAGTCTATAGAATATTCATATCCATCCACATTGCCAAATCCATATTTTGCATATATAAAAGGTATATTCACGAACTTAGCACTATTTGCATCACCTTGAGTGTCTCCAATATAAATTGGATTACTTAATTTATTTCTATCTATTATAAGCTTATTATTCTCACCTTTATGCAAACCAGTATTTCCAGGACATTCAAAATCTATAAAATACTGTTCTAATTTATGTGCTTTTAAAAAAGATTCTATATATCCAGCCTGACAATTACTTACTATGAATAATTTATATTTTTGGGATAACAATTTCAGAGTATCTTCTATATCGTCAAATAATTTAGCTCCATTTTCAGATAAATAGTCACATTCTTTTAAAGAACATTCATTCAATAAATTCTTTCTTTCTTCTTCATTTAGATTTGGAAATAAACGATTAGCTATTTCATCAAAAGAAAGACCCATAACACTTCTAAACAACTCTCTTGTGACATTTAAGTCTATATCTTCATGTTTATTTAAAACATCTTGCCAGACCTTGCATACTTCTTCAGTTGAATCCCATAATGTTCCATCTAAATCAAAAATAATACTATCTACCACAAAAAAATCCCCCTTATGTCCAAAATTTATCATATATTTATAATTATATACTAAAAAACAGATACAATCATAAATATATTTTACTTGATTGTATCTGCTTTGTAATATAAAATCAATTGTCAAAATCGATTTTTATAAATTTCTAACTACAAGTGCACACCCTTGCTCTACTTTAATTCTGCAAGAATCACTTAGCATAACATTTGACATTCCAATAGGCACAGAGTATTTCATATAATAGTTATCTAGAGGATATTCTAAACCAGTAAGTGTTACCCCTTTAGCATCTCCTTTTATAGCTATTACAGAAATAGTGTCACCTGCATTGCCATATAAGGTAATTTCCTCATTCATAACTATATACATTTCTTCTTTATCTGATAGTATTCTAGAATATATACCATCTTCTTTTAGATAGTATAATAGATTTACATTGGTAATTGTATGGTCAATCCTTCCACCTAAAGCTCCAAAAAAATCAATATGATTTGCTTTAAGAGTCTTAGCTAAGAAAAGACAAAGCTCTGTATCAGTCTCATCTTTCTTAGATGGAAATTTTTCAAATTTAACACCTTTGTTTCTATAGAAATCTACCTTTTCTTCTTCCACTGAATCTAAATCGCCTAATATATAATCTGGCATGATTTCCATTTTGTAGGCATGATTTGCCCCTCCATCTGCACATATTATATAGTCATAACATTCTTTAGTTATAATATCTCTTGTAATTTCGTAATCTTCAATTTTTCCATTTAAAATAATACATATTTTCATTATTAAATTTAAACCAATTCTTCAAGAGAAGCATTCTTTCTAAATAAATTAACTGTTTCTTGAATGTCATCACTTCCAAATATTGCAGAACCTGCTACTATTACATTAGCCCCTGCTTTTACAACTTCAGCCACATTTTTAGGGCTTATACCACCATCAACTTCTATATCGATGTTTAAGCCTTGATTATCTATAATAGCTTTTAACTCCTTAATTTTATCTAGAACACAAGGTATAAATGATTGACCTCCAAATCCAGGATTAACAGACATTAATAATACCATATCCAAATCAGGTAAAACATGCTTAATAGTATCTATTGGTGTAGCTGGATTAAGTACAACACCAGCTTTTATTCCATGTGATTTTATATTTTGTATAGTTCTATGTAGATGCACACAAGCTTCCTGATGAACAGTTATTATGTCACATCCTGCTTTTACAAACTCTTCAATATATTGGTCTGGATTTTCTATCATAAGATGAGCATCAAATACCATATTTATATTTTCTTTTTTTAAGCTTTTAACTACAAGTGGACCTAATGTAATGTTTGGTACAAAGTGTCCATCCATTACATCGATATGAAGATACTCACATCCTGCACTCTCTACCTTTCTTACATCTTCCAATAATTTCGCAAAATCTGCTGATAATATTGATGGTGCTAATTTAATCATACTTCTAATACCTCCTACTGTTATTTTGTCTTATTTCATTTAGTAGCTGTATATAACTATCATATCTTTCTTTAGATATTTCTCCATTTGCAACAGCTTCTTTTATAGCACAATTAGGTTCATTTTCGTGAATACATTTTGAACCAAACTTACAATCATTAAATTTATCAAATTCTATAAAATAATCTTTAAGCTCAACTTCTTCTATGTCTTCAAGTGCAAGCGAACTAAAACCTGGTGTATCTGCAACCATTCCACCAAATTCCAACTTTAAGAGTTCTGCATGGCGAGTAGTATGCTTTCCTCTTTTTATTTTATCACTTACTACTCCAGTTTGTAGTTTAAAGTTCGCATCTATTTCATTTAATAAGCTTGATTTTCCAACTCCAGATGGGCCTGCAAATACTACAACATTTTCCTTTAATTCTTCTTTTACTTTCTCTATATTTAACTTAGTAATATTACTTACTGGAATAACCTTATATCCACTAAGTTCATATATATTTTTAACAGTTTCTAACGTATCATTATCATCTAAATCTGCTTTTGTAAGGATTATTACAGTTTCTAAATTTTCTTTTTCTGCCAAAACTATAAATCTATCTAAAAGAGACAAGTTTGGTTTAGGATTTTTTATTGCAAATACTATTAATGCCTTATCCACGTTTGCTATAGGAGGTCTTATAAGTTCTGTATCTCTACTATCTATTTCTTCTAAAATACCTTTTTTTTCTTCTTCATCAACAATACTTATTTTTACTCTATCACCAACTAAAGGTGTTATTTTCTTCTTTCTAAAGATTCCTCTAGCCTTGCATTCATAAATACCATTATATGTATCTACATAATAAAATCCACTAATCCCCTTTATAATTTTTCCTTCTAGCATCAAATGCCTCCCTTTATAAAATTTATATAAACACATACTGTTCATTAGCAGTATATCGTGTTATTATTTCCTATTTTTATATAATACCACATTTTTTTTAAATAACAAATCCTCCATTTGGGCTAATTACCTGACCAGTGATAAAATTTGATTTATCTGATGCTAAGAAAATAGCACAATTTGCTATATCGTCTGGAGTACCTAGCCTCATTAATGGAGTTTCTTCTACAAGAACATTTATATCTTCACTATTATATTCAGATAGCATGTCAGTATTAATGACTCCTGGAGCTATACTATTTATCCTAATATTTGATGGTCCAACTTCTTTAGCTAATGCCTTTGTCATACCTATTATACCTGCTTTTGTTATAGAATAATGCACTTCACAAGAAGCACCTGATATTCCCCAAATCGAAGATATATTAATTATATTCCCTTTTTTTTCTGATATCATGTATTTTAAAGCCACTTGTGAACAATAAAAACATCCTTTTAAGTTAATATTCATCATCCTATCCCAGTCTTCATCAGTTATATCTGTAAATAACTTGTCTTGACTTATACCAGCATTATTTACAAGTACATCCAATCCACCAAATTCTTTTACACAGTAATCTATCATATTCTCTACTTCTACTCTATTTGAAACATCTGCTTTAAAAAGTTTTACATAGAAATTTTTTTCACTTAATTTAGTATATAACTCATTAGCTTCATCTTCTGACTTATTAAAATTTATTAATACATTATATCCTTCTTTTGCAAAAGCTTCAGACATAGCTTTACCAATACCTCTAGCTCCTCCTGTAATTAAAACTGTTTTATTTATCATAAATACTTTTCTCCTTTATTATAACCAATTTCATATTTTATACAAAACAAACTGCCTCTTTAAAGAAAATAGTTTCCATAAAAAGACAGCTCTTATTTTGCTAATGTTTATTCTGTTTTACCGATATTTCCGCCAGTTCCAGATGGAGTTTCTCCATTTCCTCCTGAACTTGAACCTCCTGAATTATCTCCACTATTTCCTGAGTTTGAGCCTCCTGAGTTATCTCCATTTCCGCCCGAATTTGAACCTCCTGAGTTATCTCCATTATCTCCTGAGTTACTGCCATTATTTCCTGAGTTTCCGCCACTATTTCCTGAGTTTGAGCCTCCTGAGTTACTACCATTATTTCCTGAATTTCCTCCACTGTTTCCTGAGTTTGAGCCTCCTGAGTTACTACCATTATTTCCTGAGTTTGAACCAGGTGTTTTTGTATCATCATCAGGTGTTGTTGGTGTTTTGTCTGGTGTTGTTGGTGTCTGTGTATTTGATTTTTCTGAGCCTTTACTCACATATAGGTTTATCTCATCACCCTCTTGAGCTCTTGATGAACTAGCTCCTGGACTTTGATTTAAAACTGTACCTTCTTTATATATTGAACTATACTCATACTTAACTGTTCCCACTTTTAAATTATTTTCTTCAATAAGTTGTTTTGCATTACTCAAAGTGAGTCCTACTACATTAGGAACAGAAGCTTGATTTGCACCTTTACTTACAACAACATTTATAGTATCACCCTTCTTAACATTTGTACTTCCTCCTTCAGGTGTTTGTGATATTATACAGTTTTCATCTACTTCACTACTATATTCTTCACTTTTTACACTTAAGGATAATCCTTCTTTTTCAACAGTACTTTGAGCTTCTTCTAAAGTCATATTTACAAGATTAGGAACACTTAAAGACTTATTCCCAAATCCTCCTGCAAATAAAAATTTATATGCTAAGAATACTTGAGCACATAATATCACTATTAAAATAGCAGCTATTACTTTTAATCTTTTTCTAGACTTTGGACTTTCCTGTTTTTTCTTCTTTTTCTTAGCCCTCTTACTTGGAGTATTCTTCGGTTTCTGATTCTTCTTAGCTCTCATTATCTCTTCCTCATCTTCATCTTCATCATCATCGTCTTCATAAAAATCATCGTAGTAATCATCATCTTCATCCAAATCAGCAACTTCAACAGGCTTGACTACTTTTTCGGGAGCTGGCTTTGCAAGTATTGGATTTACAACTTTATTAATTTCCTTTTCATCAATTTTCTTAGTTGCAAAATCATCATATTCTTTTATAAAATCTAAATCGATATTTTTTTCTATATACTCAATGTCTTCTATCAATTCCTCAGCAGATTGGTATCTATCTGCACTAGATTTTTCTGTAAGCTTTTTTATTGTAGTTCTTACACTTTGTGGAATCCTAACCTTTTCTTCTGATGTAAAATCTATATCATCATTAATATGTTGAAGAGCTATAGAAATTGGACTATCTCCTCTAAATGGAACTTTTCCTATCAACATTTCATATAAAACTATACCTAAAGAATACAAGTCAGCATTATTAGTTACAAATTTACCTTTGGCTTGTTCTGGTGAAAAATAATGTACTGAACCAATTATACTCCCAATATTGGTCATTGTTGAGTTTGAGACAGCTTTAGCTATACCAAAATCAGCTACTTTTACTACTCTTCCTTCATTGGATATGAGAATATTATGAGGTTTTATATCTCTATGTATAATCCCCTTTTTATGCGCAGCACTAAGTGCCATAGCTATTTGTTTTGTTATATCTAATGCAGTATATTCATCTAATGTACCTTCATCTTGTATAATCTCTTTTAAGTTCTTGCCATCAACAAACTCCATTACAATGTAGTGAACTTTTCCATCTTCACCAACATCATAAACATTTACTATATTTGGATGAGAAAGACTCGCTACTGCCTCTGCCTCTCTTTTAAATTTTGTTAAAAATTCATCATCATCAACAAATTCAGGTCTAAGTACCTTGAGCGCAACGGTCCTATTTAATAACCTGTCTTTAGCCTCATATACAAAGGCCATACCTCCATCACCAATCTTTCTGATGATTTCATATCGATTTCCTAAAATTGTATCTCCCACAATATCACCGTCCTAATTATACTTTTATCACTATAACCGAAACATTATCTTTACCAGAAACATCATTGGCCATACTTATCAATTCTTCACTTATATTACTAATTCTCTCATATTCATAATCTAATATTAAATCTCTTATATCTTCATCGTCAATAAACCCAGTTAATCCATCTGTTGCAAGAAGTATTATATCACTTTTTTTAATTTCTTTCTTAAAAATATCTACAACAACCATATCATCTGTTCCAATTGCTCTAGTTATTCTATTTCTTTGTGGATGTCTTCTTGCCTCCTCTTCTGTAATAACATGAGCCATCATAAGTTCTTCAACCACGGAATGGTCTATAGTTATTTTATCAAATTTTTCACCTGTTAACAAATAACATCTGCTATCTCCAACATTTGCCACATATAAGACATTATTATACACTATAGCTGTAACTAATGTAGTTCCCATTCCTTCAAACTCTATATCTTCCATAGATTTTTTGTGCACAATTGAGTTTACATTATTATAAGCCTGTTTTAATATATCATCTATATAGTCTATTTTTACATTATCATGTTGTAATAAGTTTTCTTTTAGAAAATCAATTATATTTTCTACTGCTAATTTACTGGCGACCTCTCCTTTTTTATGTCCGCCCATTCCATCAGCTATGGCAAATATTCCTATTGGACCATGTTCTGTATCTATAACTTCTCCCTCACAATAGTCTTCATTGTTTTTTCTTATTTTACCTATATGGGAGGCACAACTATAAACCATACGACTTCCTCCTTACAAATTACTTGTATTTTCTTCTCAATTGCCCACAAGCTCCACTAATATCAGAACCCATAGACATTCTAACTGTGGCAGGTATATTATTTTTCTCTAAACTATCCCTAAACTTATAAATAAATGCTTTATCAGGCTTTTCATATTCTCTTTCTTCAACTTTATTTATTGGAATTAAATTCACATGGCAAAGCATACCTTTTAGGAGCTTAGCTAATGCCCTTGCTTCTTGTTCTGAGTCATTTACTCCTTTTATAAGAGAATATTCAAATGTGACCCTTCTATTCGTCTTTTTTATATAATATCTACATGCATCCAATATTTCTTTAATAGAGTAAGCATTGGCTACAGGCATAATTTTTCGCCTTTCCTCGTCATATGGTGAATGAAGCGATAAAGCTAAATTTATAGCTATTTTTAAGTCTGCCAATTCATACATTTTAGGTACTATCCCACAAGTTGAAAGAGTTATGTGTCTATACCCTATATTAAGTCCATTTTTTTCATTAATTATCTTTAAAAATTGTTTTGTGTTTTCAAAATTATCAAGTGGCTCGCCACTTCCCATCAATACAAGATTTGATACTCTCTTTCCAGTATCTTCTTGAATTTTAATAACTTGGTCCAAAATCTCCCAAGGTTCTAAATTTCTAATCAATCCATCCATTGTAGATGCACAGAAATTACATCCCATTCTACAACCCACTTGATTAGAAACACAGACAGTAACCCTACTATCATAATCCATCATCACAGTTTCTATTATATTTCCATCATCTAATAAAAACAAATATTTTTTTGTACCATCTACTTTAGACTCTAATTTTAATTCTATATCTATATGTCCTATACATGAGACTTCCTCTAATTTATTTCTCAAACTTTTTGGTATATTATTCATATCATCAAAAGTTTTTGCACCCTTATATATCCAGGCAAATATTTGACTTCCTCTAAAAGGCTTTTCATCTATAGTTTTCATAAATTCTTTAAGTTCATCTTCAGTAAAATTTTTTAATACTACCTTTTTCTTTTCCATTATCTTCACTACCTTATTCTCTTTAATTTTGCTATGAAAAAACCATCTATTCCATGAATATTAGGATATATCTTTAAATATCCTTTATCTTGATTATCCAAGTCTACATTTATTGTATCAATTGGAGTTAATTCAAAATTATTATTGTCTTCAATAAAAGAAGTAATTATATTTATATTTTCCACATCTTGAATTGTACATGTACTATATACTAAATTTCCACCAATCTTAACATACTTTGATGCATTTTCTAAAATTTGCTTTTGTATAGAAGTAATATCTTTTAATTCTTCTTCTTTCTTGTACTTAATTTCTGGCTTACGTCTTATTATGCCAAGGCCAGAACAAGGAACATCTGCCAAAACATAATCGAATTTACTTATACTATTTTCATCAATTTCAGAAGCATCAAACTTTTCTACACATACATTTTTAATACCTAGCCTATTTACAGTAGCTTTTATAAGCTTTAATTTGTGGTCAAAAATGTCTCTAGCTATTACTTTACCAGTATTATTCATCAAAGTAGCTAAGTGAGTAGATTTTCCACCAGGAGCACTACATACATCCAAAACAGATGAATCTTCTTTTGGATTAATTACTTTCCCTACTATCATAGAACTTATATCTTGAATTGTAAATAAACCAGCCTTAAATAATTCATTTTTTTCTATATTCTTCATTTTTTCGACTTTAATAGCTTCTTCTACCATAGGAACTTTAAAACATACAATACCCATTGCATTTAATTTTTCAATAAGTTCTTCTCTACTTGTTTTAAGTGTATTTGTTCTTATATAGATACTCGGCTTTTCATTGTTTGCTTCCAATAAATCTTCAGTAAATTCTTGTCCAAAATTATCCATCCAATTTTTTATAATCCAAGAATTATAAGAATACTTTATAGATAGGTATTTTACACTATCTTCCTCAGTTATGTCCATTATAGTATCTTTACTTCTTATTTCATTTCTAAGAATAGCATTTATGAAACCAGAAGATTTTTTATCGTATTTCTTAGCTAATTTTACAGTTTCATTAACTGCTGCATAATCTGATATACTATCCAAAAATAAAATTTGATATGTTCCCATTCTTAAAAAGATTTTAACATAAGTTGACATTTTTTTTACTTTTATTTTTGAAAGTTTATTGATTATGTAATCTAAATAATACTTATTTTCTATTACTCCATAGATTAATTCTGTTGCAAGTCCTCTATCCATATCACTTATTTCTAAGTTTTTAAAATGTTTGTTTATTGCAATATTTGAATAGTTATTGTTTTTCTCTATATCGCATAATACTTTAAATCCAATTTCTCTTGCGTCCATATAAATTTCTCCCTTTTATTAAACATAAAAAAGGGTTGTTTCTAAACAACCCACTTTACTTTTAGTCATCTCTTCTTTGAGCTATTAGTAACAATCTAAGTAATTGAAGTATTGAAACCAATGCTGCTGCAACATATGTTAAAGCAGCTGCTGAAAGTACCTTTCTACTTTGTCTTGACTCACTTTCATCTATAATCCCTAAATTTCCAAGTTGAACAATTGCTCTACTTGAAGCATTAAATTCTACAGGTAATGTTATTATCTGAAATAATACTGAAGCTGAAAACAATAGTATCCCAATTTTTAAAAATGGACCAGCCATAATAAATCCTATAAATATTAGAAACCAAGATATACTTGATGCAAAATTTACTACTGGCACTAAGCTACTTCTTATTTGAAGAGGAGCATAACCTTTAGCATGTTGCATTGCATGACCACACTCATGTGCAGCTACTGCAACAGAAGTTATAGAAGAACCATAATATACATCTTCTGATAACCTTACTACCTTTCTTCTTGGGTCATAGTGGTCACTTAAATGACCTCTAACCATTTCTATACTTACATCATATAGACCGTTTGAATCAAGTACTCTTCTTGCTGTTTGTTCTCCAGTATATCCTCGACGTGTTTTTACTCTCAAATACTTATTTGTTGTTGAACTCACTTTAAATTGCGCATATGCAGTGAATAGTATAGCTGGAATTAATATAATCATTGTAGGGTCAAATCCCCAAAACCCGCCATATACAGGGTACATAAATAACACTCTCCTAAAATATATTTTTACACATCCTCTTAATATTCATATAGCTTAAAAACAGTTTAATTACAAGTTAGTTTATTTTCCTGTTAAAAAATCTATAGCTTTTTCAATATCTATCATATCTACATTAGTATTTACACAAGGTCCATTAGGTCTTTTGTTAAATACACCTAAAACAGGAATTTTTTTTATATCTTGTATTCCAGATGTTAAATCTCTTTCACATGCAACAGCTATAACAGCTTTAGGTTTATTGTCTATTATAATCTTTCTAGCTAAAGTTCCACCTGTAGCTACAAAGATTTTCACTTTACTTTTCTTCTTTAACTTAGTTAATTCTCCTATGTTGCATCTTCCACATTCTTTACAATTATCTATATCATTAGTAACTTTTAATTTACAACTATTCTCTTGAATACAATGAGGTATTAAAATTATTATATCCTCTGGATTAAAATTATATTTATTACTGTATATATATTCATTATTTAACTTTATATATATCCTTCTAATCTCACTTTTTGACATACCAAATGATGATGCAATGAAAGATACAATAGGAAATAAGCAACTGGCAATCTTAAAGTTTATTTTCATTATATTTGAGTTAACATTCTTACCTTTAATTACGCTATAAGTAATTATTGTTGAACATAGTATTATAAGTATTAGTGATATTATTATAATATTTATTGCTAAAGAAAATATTTGAGTTAAACTCATTATAAAAAAGTTTACAACTCCTATTAAAATCCCTAATATTAAAATTAAAATCCCAACACTTGTTAAATACTTCCTTATATCTGTCATAGTTTTCACCTAACCCAATACTAAACCAGTTTCTATAGTATTCCCTTTTATATATTCACCAACCAACATTCTCTTTTTATTTGGCATCTGAATTTCTTCAATTAAAAGTACCTTATCTTTAGTACTAACTTTTATACCATCTTTATTTACATCAATTATTGTACCTGCATTTTTTGTACTTTTTTCATCTAATACTTTAGTTTTCCAAATTTTCATTGTAACACCATTATAAGTAGTATAAGCACTTGGCCATGGATTTACACCTCTAACTAAATTGTGTATTTCCATAGCATTTTTTGAAAAATCTATATTTCCTAATGATTTATTCATTATTGGGGCATAAGAAAATTCTTCATGGTTTTGCACCTCTCTTGGTGCAGTGCCTTCTTCAATTAACTTTAATGTTTCCTTTAAAGTTTCTGCACCTATATTCATCATTTTATCATGAAGTTCTCCTGCTGTTATATTTTCATCAAGATTTACTTCTGTTTTTAATATCATGTCTCCAGTATCTAAACCTTCATCCATGTACATAGTTGTAACACCAGTCTTTTCCTCACCATTTATTATTACCCAATTTATAGGTGCCGCACCTCTATATTTTGGAAGTAAAGACACATGAACATTTATACATCCAAGTTTAGGAATTTCTAGTATCTCTTTTGGAAGTATCTGTCCAAAAGCTACAACTACTACTACATCTGGATTTAAAGATTTCATTGTATCTATAAATTCTTCATCTCTAGCTTTGATTGGTTGATATACAGGTATATTATTTTCAATTGCAAGCTCTTTTACTGGACTCATTCCCAGTTTTTTACCTCTTCCTTTTGGTTTGTCTGGCTGAGTTACAACACCTAATATATCATACTTTTCATCTATTATTTTTTGTAAACAAGGAACAGCTATATCAGGTGTCCCCATAAATACTATTTTCATTAAATCAACTCCTACTACTTTTCTATTCTGTCAACAAATAAAATTCCATCTAAATGGTCTATCTCATGACAAAATGCTCTAGCTAAAAGTTCTTCTCCTTCTAACTCTATAGTTTCACCATTTCTATTTAAAGCTCTAACTTTTACATAATTTGGTCTTCGAACATCTCCAGCTTCTCCAACAACACTTAAACATCCTTCCTCATCTATTTGCTCTCCAGATGTTTCTATTATTTCAGGATTTATAAGTTCTATAAGTTCTTCTCCAATATCTATTACTACTACTCTTTTTAAAATTCCAACTTGAGGTGCAGCTAATCCAACGCCATCAGCATCATACATAGTTTCTGCCATATCATCTAATAATTGTATTATTTTTTCATCAATTTTTTCAACCTTTTTTGATTTCTTTCTTAATACTGGTTCTCCTATTTGAACTATTTGTCTTAAAGCCATTATATTTCCTCCTAAATTTATAATACACTGTTTGGATTAATATCTATAGATACATTGATATTTTTATCAAATATCAAATCTCGTTTTGTTATACATATATATTTTATTATACCCTTTAACAGATTAATTTCAATATTTTCATCTTTAAAGAGTATCTGCCATCGATAATTTTGATTTATTTTTGATATTGAACATGGGTTTGGACCTAATATAAATCCTAAATCATTTATACCCCTTTTTTCTAATAAATAAATCAATGATGCATGCATATTTTTTATATTTTTTATTACTAACCTTTCATCTTCCCCACTAACAACTACACTCAACATGTTATTAAAAGGAGAATATCCAAACGCTTTTCTTATTTTTATCTCATCTTCATAAAAACCCTCATAATCATATTCAATAGCATGCTTAATAGCATAGTGTTCAGTGTCATAGGTCTGAAGTACTACTTTTCCCTCTTTATCAGCTCTCCCCGCTCTTCCAGAGACTTGAGTTATCAACTGAAATGTAGTTTCAAAACTTTTAAAGTCTGGAAAATTCAATATCATATCTGCAGATAAAATACCCACTAAAGTTACATTATCAAAATCTAGCCCTTTACTTAACATCTGCGTCCCAATAAGTACATCTGCTTCTTTATCTTTAAATTTATTTAGTATTTCATCTAAAGCACCTTTTTTTGAAGTTGTATCCTTATCCATTCGTAATGTTCTTACATCTGGAAAAATGCTTTTTAATTCTTCCTCAATCTTTTGAGTACCAACTCCAAAAGGTTTAACATAATGACTTTTACACTCAGGACACTCCTTTGGGATTTCTTTCTCATAACCACAATAGTGACATCTTCCAGTGTTACTTTTCTTATGATAAGTTAAAGATATATCACAATTTTCACATTGGAACACATACCCACACTTTCTACAAGATACAAAATTTGCATAACCTCTTCTATTTAAGAATAGTATGACTTGACTATGCTCTTCAATTGCACAACTTATTTCTTTTTGTAGTTTAAAACTGAATATACTCCTATTTCCCTTATTCAGTTCTTCTTTCATGTCTACAACTTCAATATTAGGGAGAGGTTTATCATTTGCTCTATTTTTTATATTTATGAGTTTGTATTCTCCAGATTTCGCTTTATAATATTCTTCAATTGAAGGAGTAGCTGAACCTAAAATAAGAGTTAAATTATTTTTTAATGCCATAAATCTAGCTACCTCTATAGCATTAAATTTTGGATTCTTCTCAGACTTATATGATGACTCATGAAATTCATCAATTATTATAAGTCCTAAAGAATTAAAAGGTGCAAATATAGCTGACCTAGCTCCAATTAAAATTCTTATTCTACCTGCTTTTACAGCTTTATAGACATCGTGCTTTTCTCCTTCAGATAGTTTACTGTGAAACACTCCTACTAAATCACCAAATCTACTCTTCAACCTATCTATTGTTTGAGGAGTTAATGCTATTTCAGGAACTAAAAATATACTATCTAGACCTTGATTTAATGCAAATTCTATTATTTCCATATAAACTTCAGTTTTTCCACTTCCTGTTACACCATGAATTAAGTATGGTTTTTTATCATCCACAAACATATTCGACTTTATCTCATCAACCGCTTGTTGTTGCTCATTGTTTAATTTTATACTTTTTGATGTAGATTTGTAAATACTTTTTGGTTCTCTATAATAATCCTTAAACTCTAATGTTATTAACTTTTTTTTATTTAAAGAAGTTATACTTTGTCTTGAAGCATTTAATAAGTCTAATAAATCATTTATCTCTACATTTTCATTATTTTTAAGAAAACTTAATATCTCTTTTTGCTTGCTTCCCACATTTATTTTATTTTGTTCTATATAATCATCAATTTTGTCACTTTCCAAGCTCAAAGATATATAACATACTTTCTTTTCATTTTTGTGGTTTTTGTATTCCCAACATAACTTTATAATTCCATTTTTATTCATCGTGTACAAAGAACTATTTAGATTTGGTATATATTTTAACTTATCAACCTTAATTTTTCCTTTACTATCAATTACTTTTTCTACTATTTCTCTATTTTTATCACTTAAGGTCAATATCTTTTCCTTTAATTGAGCTTCGTTTAACTCAATTAAATTTTCACCTAATAATATTACCTTATAATTATTTAATTTGTATCCTTTTGGATATATTAAATTTATACATTCTATATAAGTGCACAAATATCTATTTTTCATCCAATAAACCAATTCCAAGTCTTCTTCTCTAAATATTGGATTCTCATCTAATACATCAATTATTTCTTTTGTCTTTATTTTTTCTTCTAAATTATCTGTAAATTGAAATATAAAGGCTTCTGTTGGTTTATTACCCCTTCCAAATGGCACTAATATTCTATGTCCAATTCTTATAGATTCCGATAAAAATACAGGAATTTGATATGTAAATAAATTATCTGTGTATATAGTATTACTTCTCACTATTACCTTTGCATATTTTTTCATTGTAAAACCTCTACTTAAATTTAATCTACTGTTCATATTCTAATATATTTTACAAAATGTCAAAAATCTCAGTATTTATAAAAAATTTCAAGTCATTAATAATATTAACTATATCTTAATAGTTAACTATTAATTATATTTTATACTTTATGGCAAAATAAATGCTGAAAACTACAATTTAACTGACATTTGCGAGTTTTTACTCGCTAAAATTAAATTGCAGCTTTCAGCTACTTTAGCTGTGATAAAATACACAAATATCATATTTAAAAAAGTTCTTATTTCTCAAGTAACACTTTAATTTTATTTAAAATAACATTAGCTACTTCTTCTTTTTTCATTTTAGGATACTCAGTAATATTTCCTTCTACATCTATTATTTTTACAATATTAGTGTCAGTTCTAAAACCAGCACCTTCTTTAGTTAAATCATTTGCCACAATAAAATCTAGATTTTTCTTTTTTATTTTTCCTTTGGCATGTTCTATAAGGTCGTTAGTTTCAGCTGCAAATCCTACTAATATCCTGTCTTCTTTTATTTTTCCTATTTCATAAGCAATATCATAATTCCTACTTAGTTCTATTGATAAATCATCATTCTTCTTTTTAATCTTTTTGTCAGAATATGTCTTTGGTTTGTAATCTGCAACTGCTGCACTTTGAATTACTATTTTATTTTCACTTAGATTTGATACTACTGCTTCATACAAATCCTGTGCTGACTCTATTTTTACAAATTTTTTAAGGTTTTGTGGGATAGAAAGATTTGTAGGACCTGATATTAATGTTACATCAGCGCCTCTATATATAGCTTCTCTTGCTATAGAATATCCCATTTTCCCAGAAGACCTATTAGTTAAATATCTTACTGGGTCTATACTTTCTACAGTTGGACCAGCTGTAACTATAATACTTTGACCTTTTAAATCTTGTTCTTTAGTCATATTAGCTAAGACTTCTTCCACTATTACATCTGGATTAGCCAATTTACCTGCTCCAATATCTCCACATGCAAGTCTTCCACTTTCTGGTTCAATAAATTTATACCCAAAGTCCTTTAAAGTTTGAATATTTTTTTGGACAATTGGATTTTCATACATATTAGTATTCATAGCTGGCGCTATCAAAACTTGTGCTTTAGTTGCCATAACAGTAGTTGTCAACATATCATCAGCTATACCATTTGCAATTTTTCCTATAATATTTGCACTTGCTGGCACTATTAAGAATAAATCTGCCTTTTTTGCTAATGATATATGCTCAACTTCCCAAGTCTTTGGTTCTTCAAACATATCTTCTACTACATAATTTTGACTTAGCGATTGAAGTGTAAGTGGTTTAACAAATTCTGTTGCCGATTTTGTCATTATAACATGGATATTTGCATTTAGTTTTTTTAACTTACTTACAACATCACAAGCTTTATATGCAGCTATTCCGCCGCTTATGCCAATTACAACAGTTTTATCTTTTAGCATGACCTTACTCCTCTTCTGAAATTTGTTTGTGTTGCTCAGCGTGGTGTCTAGCTTCTTCTATCTCGATTTCTTCTTCTGTTAACAATCTATATGTTATTTTTCCACTTGCAACTTCCTTAGTAGCTACACATACAGGCTTCTCTTTGGCTTTATTTGAAACGTATGGTTCTTCTCCATCAATTAATTTTCTTGCTCTCTTTGAAACAGTCCCTACTAAATAGTATCTGTTGTCTATTTTTTCTAGTACCTCATTGATAGATGGTTTTAACATAATTATAATTCCTCCTTGAATTTCTCTATTATAATATTTTTATATCTGCTAACTTTATTCTTTTCAGATGATATTATACCTTCTATTTCTTTAGCAGATGTTTTTACATCTTCATTAAATATAAAATAATCATAATCCTTAATCATTTTAATCTCTTCATATGCACAACTAAATCTCTTTTCTATTTCAGATTCTGTTTCTGTACCTCTTCCAACAATTCTATTTTTTAGTTCTTCAAGTGATGGTGGTAGTACAAATATAAATACTCCCTCTGGGCAAACTTCTTTTATTTGTTTTGCTCCTTGCATTTCAATCTCTAATAGCACATCCTGCCCTTTTTCTAAACATTCCATTATTGCTGCTTTTGGAGTTCCATAAAAGTTATCATAAATTTGAGCATACTCCAAAAACTCACCTTTTTTTATCATTTCTTCAAATTTTTCCTTACTTATGAAAAAATAATTTACTCCATCAACTTCTCCAGTCCTTGGTTTTCTTGTAGTAGCTGATACAGAAAGTTTTATTGTATCATTTTCTTTAAGTAGTTCTTTGCAAATAGTACCTTTTCCTGCACCTGATGGTCCTGATACAACTAGCAATAATCCTTTTTTCGCAAACATTTAAGCATTCCCCTTCTAATATTGTATTCTTACTCTATATTTTGTATTTGTTCTCTTATTTTTTCTAATTCACTTTTTACTTCCACTACTAAATTAGTTATATTTATATCAGACGACTTTGAGCCTATAGTATTAGTCTCTCTGTTCATCTCTTGTATTAAGAAATCTATTTTTCTACCTATAGAATCATCTTTAAATATAGTGTTTTTAAGTTGACCTATATGACTTTTAAATCTAACTATTTCTTCTGTTATACTGCTTTTATCTGCATATATTGCAACTTCTTGTGCTAATCTATTCTCATCCATTATACTTGGGTCATCCAATAATTCACTTATTCTCAAATTCAATTTTTCTCTATAATCTTCTACAACACTACTTGAATATTTTTCAATTTCTTCTATATGAGTTTTTAATAAATCACATCTCATAGTAATATCTTCTGCCAATTTTTTACCTTCTTCGCTTCTCATTTCTTTTAATTTTATTAATGCATCTTCAACAGCTTGATTCAACATTGACCATAATAAATCTTCATCATCTTCTTTTTCTTCTATTTTTACAATATCAGGAAACCTTGCAACATTCATAACACTAATATCATCTATAATATCGAATTTATTTTTTATTCCTTTTAGTATCTCTATATATTGAGAAGCTAGTCCTTCATCAAAGTTTAAGTTTACATCTTCTTTGCCTAATAAGTCAAATTTTATGTATAAATCTACTCTTCCTCTTTTTACATAATTTTTTACTAAATTTCTAACTTTATCCTCTAAAAATGAAATTTTTCTTGGAAGACGTATATTTATATCTGAATACTTATGATTTATCGTTTTACATTCCACTAAAAAATAATAATTGTCATCTTTGTATTCCCCTCTTCCAAAACCAGTCATACTTATAGCCATTACTTAATCCTCCAAAACACCTTCACATATTTTTACTGCTGGACCTGTCATATAAGAGAACTCTCCTACATCTATTTTAACTGTTCCTCCCTGAGAAGTTACATTTACACTACTTTCTACCATGTTAAGTAAATTGCATACTATTGCTGATGCAGTCATACCAGTCCCACATCCTAAAGTATATCCACAACCTCTCTCCCAAGTGTAAACATGTATATTATACTTATCTTCTACCTTTACAAAATTTACATTCGTTTTTTCAGGAAATATTTTATTATTTTCAATCTCTTTTCCATATTTACAAACATCATCCACATCTAGCTCATCTACTGTAACTACTGTATGGGGAACCCCCATCAACATAGAAGTAAGCATAAAATCCCTATCTAGAACTTTTATACTTTCTTGTACAAAACGTTCTCTATCTGTAGATACTGGAACATCTTTAGCTATAAAACTTCCTTTTCCCATATTAACTCTTATGGAATTTATTTCACCATTTGTAAGATTTATTTTTATATCTTTAATGCCATCCAATGTATCTACTGTAAAATTTTCTTTTTTTACTATTCCATTATCATAAACAAATTTACAAAAACATCTAAGACCATTTCCACACATGGCTGCTCTTGAGCCATCAGAATTGTAATATACCATTTCTACATCTGCAACTTTTGAATCTTTTACGACTAATAAGCCATCCGCTCCTACAGAAAATCTTCTATGGCATACTTTTTTTGCTAAATCAGTATAATTTGATGAATCTATATTGTCAAATCTTCCATCTACTGCAATAAAATCATTACCTATTCCATGTAGTTTCCAAAATTTCATAAGTATCGCTCCTTTGTAAATTAACACTTAAACTATTATAACATAAAAAAATTCCCATAAACTTATAATTTATGGGAAAAGTTTTGTAATGACAACTATAATTTGAGGATGTGAGGGAGAGTTGCCATTACAATTAGGGTAATTATATTATGTTTTTAAGCTAGTTCTTTCTATGTTTATATAATAATATTTCTATATGAATTTTATGTATGTTTTATTTAAACTGTCTATGAATTTTATAATTAAATGTCTAATAACTATCTATAATTCTCTTTTTGTAGATTTATATTAACATACACCTATTAACTCTTTAAGTGTTTTTAAAACATAGTCTAAATCTTCTTTCGTAATATCTACATGAGTTACAAATCTATACTCACCATTTTCCATTTTATTAATTTTTATATTTCTGTCAAAAAGTTCTTTTATTAAAACATCCTCTTTTATAACATCTTCACTCATTTTAAAGAATACCATGCTTATATCTGGATTAATGTTGTTTACTTCAATGCCATCTATTTTATTTAATTCACAGGCTAAATACTTTGCATTTTCGTGGTCTTCATTTAATCTTAATGTCATTTTTTCAATGGCAATGATACCAGCAGCTGCAACTATACCAACTTGTCTCATTCCCCCACCCATAACTTTTTGCTTTCTTCTAGCTTTTGCTATAAATTCTTTACTTCCAGCAAGTATAGAGCCCATTGGTGCAGCTAAACCTTTTGATACACAGAACATAACACTATCACAATACTTTGCCATTTCTTTAGCTTCTATACCTAAAGTTAAGGCAGCATTAAATAATCTTGCTCCATCAAGATGTACTGGTAAGTTGTGTTTCTCAGCTATCTTTTTAATCTCTTTTAAATTTTCAAGGCTCACAACAGTTCCGCCTGAATACGCATTTTCTACACATATAAGACCTGTTTGTGGTTCATGTATGTCATCTCTTCTAATTGCCTTTTCAACAAGTTCAGGATTAAGAGCTCCATTTTCATCTTCATCTATAGTTCTAAGTTGAACTCCAGCTATTACAGCAGGTGCTCCAACTTCATGAGTTACAATATGATAACCTTTACCAATAATGATTTCTTGTCCTCTTAGACAGTGAGTAAATAAAGCTAGTTGATTTCCAAAAGTTCCACTTGGAAGAAAAATAGCATCTTCTTTTCCAACTTTAGCTGCTGCTAATTCTTCAAGTTTATTTACAGTTGGGTCATCCCTAAAGATTGAATCTCCAACAGGAGCCTTTGCCATAGCTTCTCTCATTTCATCAGTAGGCATAGTAACAGTATCACTTCTTAAATCAATAAATTTCATTTTTTCAACCTTCTTTCATAATTTATATACTATTACACTTTAAAATTGATTTATTTTTTAAAGCTTATATATAATAACTTATACTTTACACAATAATTATACTATATTTATTTTACATTTAATCAACTTTAAATTATTAATTTTAAAATATAGTATTTCCTTTCATAATAAGCATAAATAATTATTCAATTTAAATATTACTATCTTGTTTAAATTTCCCCTAGTCACAAAGCATATATTATGTGTATAATTAATTTACTGACTATTTTGGTCAAAGAAAGGGGTGCTATATATGGCATTAGATGGATTAGTTATACATTCAATAGTAGATGAATTATCATCAAAACTTACAGGTGGTAAAATAGATAAAATACATCAACCTGAAGACGATGAGGTAATTTTTAATATAAGAAATAATAAAGAAAATTTTAGATTGGTCTTAAGTGCAAGTGCTTCAAATCCTAGAGTCTATCTTACAAGTAATTATCAAAAAGAAAACCCTCTAAAAGCACCTATGTTTTGTATGTTACTTAGAAAATACATACAAGGTGGTAACATAGTAGAAATTTCTCAAGTAGGTTTTGAAAGAATAATAAAGATAAGTATTGAATCTTTGGATGAACTAAAAGAAAAAACAACTAAAAATATTATGATTGAAATTATGGGAAGACACAGCAACATAATAATAACTCATGATGAAGATGACAAAATTATAGATTCAATAAAAAGAGTACCTTTTAGCATAAGTAGAGTGCGTCAGGTTTTACCTGCTCATAGCTATTCGTTGCCACCAAAACAAGATAAACTTAACCCTCTTGAGAGTATATCTAAAGATTTGTTTATTAATAACTTGAATGAATTTGAAGGACCTATTTTTAAGTCTATATATTCTAAATTTCTAGGCATAAGCCCTACTATAGCAAAAGAAATCTGTTGCCGAGCAAATATAAATCAAAGTACTTCTATAAAGGATGTAACTAGTGAACAGTTTGATTCTTTATACAAAGAATTTTGTAGTTTGTTCAGTGCTATAAATGCTAGCAAATACTCACCTTGTATTGTTATAGATAAAAAAGTGGATAAAGTAGTAGATTTCAGTTGTGTGAATCTTACATTATTTAGTGATTTATCATATATCAATAAAGATAGTATGTCTCGTATTCTAGAAGATTTTTATAGAACTAAAGATATTAAGGATAGAATTAATCAACGTTCATCTGACTTAAAGAAGAGTATATCAGTTAAACTTGATAGACTTTATAATAAACTAAAAAAACAAGAGGAAGAATTATCAGAGTCTGAAAATGCAGATATTTACAAGGTAAAAGGAGAGTTGATTACTTCATATATCTATATGGTAGAAAAAGGTATGGAGAGTATTGAAGTTGCTAATTTTTATGATGAAAATTGTAAGAATGTAACTATAGAATTAAATAAAAACCTGACACCATCTGAAAATGCTCAAAAATATTTTAAAAAGTATAATAAAATGAAACATGCTAAAGTTGAAATATCTCATCAGATTTCATTAAATAAGGAAGAAATAGATTACTTGGAAAATATAATTTTAAGTATTGAAAACTGCGAAAATTTAGCTGAATTACAAGATATAAAAGAAGAACTTGCTAAGGTTGGTTATATCAAAGCTCAAAAGAAGAACAGTAAAAAAGATACTATTCCTTCTACAAAACCTCATGAGTTTATTTCTTCTGATGGATTTAAGATTTTAGTTGGTAAAAATAATAAACAGAATGACTATCTTACACTAAGACTTGCTGATAATGATGACTTGTGGATGCACACAAAGAATATTCCTGGCTCTCATGTAATAATAAAATGTGCTGGTAAAGAAGTTCCTGATAACACTATATTTGAAGGGGCAATGCTAGCAGCATTTTTTAGTAAGTCAAAGCTTTCTTCCCAGGTACCTATAGACTATACTAAAAGAAAAAATGTAAAAAAACCTAGTGGTTCTAAACCAGGTATGGTTATTTATGAGACTAATAGTACTATTTATGTTACTCCTGAAGAAGAAATGGTAGCCAAGCTTAAAGTTAAATCAGAATAAATTTTAAATTAAATACAAGATTTGATATCAAATAATTATACATTGTCTGTCAAATGAAAAAAGGCTATCTCAAAATAGGGATAGCCTCTTTTTCATTGTTAAAATGATGAAGATACATTTAATCTTCTAACAAACTATTTTTTATTTTACTGATTTGCTTTAACAACTCATTATATTCTGATTCATAATGTTCTTTCTTTATATTATCTTTTTCTATAGACAACATAGAGATAATATTTGTAAGTCTATTTTCTAATACTAAAAGATTTTCTTTTTTAGTTTTATTTTCTCTACTCGGAGTTTTTTTATTTCTATTGATTATATATTCATCATAAGAACAATCAAACTCTCTTATTTTATTATTTTTTATTTCCATAATATAGTTACAAATATGTGATGTAAATATTCTATCATGAGATACTATAAGTATAGTTTTATCAGTATTTATCAATGCCTTTTCTAGTGCTTCCATAGATTTTATATCTAAGTAGTTTGTTGGTTCATCAAACACTAAAAAGTTGTTATCTTCCAATATTATTTTACATAGTGCTACTTTTACTTTTTCTCCACCACTTAGTACTTTTATCTTTTTGTAGACATCATCACCATTAAATCCAAATAAATTTAAATTTATTCTTATAAAAGACTCATCAAATGAACTATTAACCTTAACGTTGTATAAAACACTATTTTCTTCATCTAAGATATTTTGATGTTGGTCGAAATAACCTATATTTACCTTGTTATTTATTTTTATACAGTCATTTTTATTGTTCAATATTTCTTTTATCAGAGTACTTTTTCCACATCCATTCTCACCTAATAAAGCTATTTTTTTGCCTCTTTTTATTTTAAAAGAAACATTATCTAGTAGGCATTTATTTCCTAGATTTAAAGTCATATCTTTTATCTCTACTAAGTTTTTGCTAATTATCTCCATACCATCTTGAATCTTAATCTTCATTTCAGTGGAGACCTTAGGTTTATTCTTTATCTCAAGATTATCAATTCTACTTTTTATAGCCTTCACATTTGAGTCTAATTTTTTCTTATTAGTTTGCCCACCCATTTTGTGTAATCTGGCCTCTGAGTTGCCCATTCGTTTTGGAGTTTTTCTTACACCATCACTTAAAGCTTTTTTGTATAAAAGAGCTTTTTCAAGTCTTTTTTTCTCTTTAACATATTCCTGATACTCAAAATCAGCTCTTTTTACTTCTTCATCTTTTTGCATTAAATAATCAGTGTAATTACCTTTGTAAGCTTTTAATTTTCCATCCTCTAACTCCACTATAGTTGTACATAACTCATCTAAGAAACGTCTGTCATGAGATATTAATAATAATGCACCTTCATACCTTTTAAACATATTTTCTAAAATACCAATACTTTTTTTATCTAAGTTTGAAGTTGGTTCATCAGCTATTAATATACTTTTCTTATCACTTAGCGCATCTGCTATCTTTAGCTTGATTTTTTCACCTCCTGATAAGTACTCTTCAAATCTATCTGGAGCATTTAAAATACTCTTTTCTTTACTATTACTACACATTTCAATGTTATTCTCACTTTGACTTATATAAGAATAGCTATCTGTAAGATGAATATGACCTTCGTCTATTTCTATTTCACCTAATATTGCCTTTAATAAAGTTGTTTTTCCTTGACCATTTGAACCAACTAGACCTATTTTCTCACCTTCTGACACTTCAAACTTATCTATATCTAAAATTAATCTATCAGAATAATATTTCTTTAAATTTTCTACTTTTACTAACAACATAAAAAAATCCCTCCTTAACACACTTAAATATAAGGAGAGATTTACATAAATAGGCATAACAAACAAACGTATAGACTATAATCTACTCTCCTTAATTTAAGCATCATAAATAAAGCCACCAAAATAGGCTTTTCAAAAATTACAATACTTTAAATTATAAAAAATAGATTATATTCTCATTGTCCCAGTTACCTTGCCCTTTCTTTCATTTATTTTTAACCATTATATCAACATTAATTACAAATGTCTATATAAATTTAATTATTTAAAATTACACAAGTTATTATTTACTATTCTTCAACTTTTTATTATTTACTATTCTTCAACTTTAAAATCCTTATTATTTAAAATTCTATTTAATACAATTCCAACAATTGCAGCTAAGCTAAGACCTGTTATCTTTACTGTACTTGTTATTGGTATCCCTATGGATATACCTTTATTAGACAGGTATGTTGTTCCAAGACCTATTAGTAATATAACTGCTATTATTAACAAATTGATTTTACTTTCTACACAAGAACTATCTCTTATAGTTTTTAATCCCACATAAGTTATCATTGAAAATAGCATTATACTAATTCCACCCATAACTGAACTTGGTATACTTTGAAGAAATCCTCCAAACTTACCTACACAGGCAAGTAATATAGCAAAGACTGCTGTACGTCTAAGTATTGAAGGGTCATAGTTTTTAGTTATAGCAAGTACAGCTGTATTTTCTCCATAAGTTGTATTAGCTGGTCCACCTAAACAACCTGCAACTATAGTTGCAAATCCATCTCCAAGTAAAGTTCTGTTTAGACCTGGATTTTCTATAAAGTTTTTACCAACTACAGCTCCATTAGTAGTCATATCTCCTATATGTTCCATAAATACAGCTAATACAACTGGAGATATAATTACAATTGCCCCCAAGCTAAACTTAGGTATTGTAAAATTAGGTATTGCAAATAAACTTGCTTCTGTAATTGTAGTTACATCTACTAAATTTAATATTAAACATATTATATAGCCAGAAAAAACAGCTATTAATATTCCTAATTGCTTTATAAATCCTCTACCAAATTTATTAGTTAAAATTGCTATTGCTAAAGTTATAAATGCTATTACAAAATTTGCTGAAGCCATACTAAAAGCTGTTGGCAATAAATTTAATCCTATAACTACTATCATAGCTCCTGTAACTTGTGCTGGAAAATACAATTTAATTTTATTTACTCCAACTACTTTTACTATAATTGACATTATAATATAAATTAATCCTGCTACTATTATACCACCTTGAGCATATGCTAAGTCTCCACCATATGCCTCCTTAGCAGCCAGTATAACTGGTATAAATGCAAAACTTGAACCTAAAAAGGCAGGTACTTTTCCTTCTGTACAAAAATGAAATATCAATGTACCAACACCAGCACAGAAAATCGCAACTGACGGATTGAAGCCTGTCAAAATGGGAACTAATACCGTCGCTCCAAACATGGCTAATAGATGTTGTAAAGACATTATCGTTTTTTTCATAAAAACCTCCAAAATTATTATATATAAATAAATCCTCTGTTTAATTAATATCTTTTAATTAATTATCATTCCCTAGATTCTATTTTTTAATCTCTATATACTTATCATAGAACTTATCTTTTTTTACATTTTACGACATTAAAAGCTCAAATAAAGGAGAATAAAGACTACATTAAGACACACATACATAAAATTATAATATTTATTTTGTGCAATCTATGTAAGCTTTATCCTCCTCCCTGACTATTCAATGCTAAGCTTTTATACAATATGTTAAAATTATTATTCTTTGATTGTAACTGAATCTTCTCCATCAATTTCTAGTAAACTAACAGATATAATTTCATGTCTAGAAGTAGGTACATTTTTTCCTACATAATCTGCTCTTATAGGCAACTCTCTATGTCCTCTATCCACTAATACTGCCAATTGTATTGACTTAGGTCTTCCTATATCAATAATAGCATCCAGCGCTGCTCTCACAGTTCTTCCTGTATACAAAACATCATCAACTAGAACCACTGTCTTATCATTTACATTAAAGTCTAAATACGTTCCCTTAACTACAGGTTCCACATCAATTTTTTCCAAATCATCTCTATACAAGGTTATATCAATATCTCCTGTATCCACTTTTGTGCCTTCTATTTGCTCTATTCTTTTAGAAATTCTATTTGCAATTGGTACACCTCTGGTTTTTATTCCAACTAAAACTAGATTTTCTACACCTTTATTTCTTTCAATTATTTCATGACTTATCCTAGTAATTGCTCTTACTATTGCTTTTTCATCCATTAATTGAGCTTTTTCTACCATATCATAATTATTGTCAAATATATAATATATCTTTTTGACAAGTCTACTCCTTTCTCTTAATTTTTATAATTTTATTCTTACTTAAAATTTCAATTTAAACAACAAAAAACTCCTCATCACAAGACAAGAAGCTCTTATATAAAAATATACAGTCTAATTTAGCAATTGTCTTACGATATCTCTGTATCGTTTAAAGATAATTTTTATAATCCATTAACTCAAATTATATATTTATATTTCAAATTTTTCAAGCTTTTTTAAGCAAAATACTTTAATATAAAATATTTTAGTTAAATTTCACTAAATTTATCACTTATACAAAAACAAATAAATGATTTATAGTACCACGCAAACTCTTATTTAATTTTTCTAATAACTTCCTTGAAATACTCGGGTAATTCTGAATTAAATTCAATATACTCCTTTGTAGTAGGATGTATAAATCCTAACTTCTTGGCATGTAAAGTTTGTCCTTTTAATTTAAATTTATTTTCTTTTGGACCATATACACTATCACCTAAAAGCGGGTGATTTATAGATAAAGCATGAACTCTTATTTGATGAGTTCTACCAGTTTCAAGTCTAGCCCTCATATGAGTAAATTTATCAAATCTTTCTACTACTTCAAAATGCGTAGTTGCATTTCTACCATCTTTTACTATAGCCATTTTTAGCCTATCTTTAGGGTTTCTTCCTATAGGCTTGTCTACAGTTATTTTATCTTCTTTAACCACACCATAACATATAAATTCATACTCTCTAGTTATAGTATGTTCCTTTAATTGTTCTGCTAAAAAATTATGTGCATAATTATTCTTAGCTATCATAAGAAGACCAGAAGTATCTTTGTCTATCCTATGAACTATACCTGGTCTAATAACACCATTTATTGATGATAATTTATCTTTACAATGGTATAAAATCCCATTTACCAATGTATTTTCATAATTTCCAGGAGCCGGATGAACAACCATGTCTTGAGGTTTGTTTATTATCAAAACATCATCATCTTCATATACAATATCTATTGGAATATCTTGAGCTACAACTTCTAAAACTTTAGGTTCTGGTATCTCTATAACAATATTATCGTCTTCTTTAACTAGATACTTAGCCTTTTCTACCTTATCATTAACCTTTACTTTACCATCTTTTATAATTTTTTGTATATAACTTCGTGACATATCACCTAGTTGCTCTGCTAGATAAACATCAAGTCTAATCTCTTCTTCCTCTTCAAGTACCAAAAACTCTTTTACTTCATCCATTAAATCACCTACTTTTACTTTCAAAAAATAAAACATATATACATAAAAATACAGTTCCTACAACTACAAATACATCTGCTATATTAAATACATATTCCCATATAATCCTAAAGTCGAAATAATCTACTACAAAACCCAGTCTAACTCTATCAACTAGATTTCCTAATGCTCCTGATATTATTAATATAATACCCAGCTTACCAAATATATGTACTTTTCTTGTATTAAGATAATATAATCCAAACACTGTTGCAAGTAATGCAACTATTATAAATATCCATTGGTTATTTTGTAGTAATCCAAATGCTGCACCTCTATTTTCTACATAAGTTAAATGAAATACATTATTTATTATTGGTATTGTTGATACATCTACCAAATTATTCAATACCCATATTTTAGACAGTTGGTCTAATCCTATAAGTAGAATTATTATTAATACATATAGCAATTATTTTTCCCCCTATAAATTATTTAAAAATCAATTTTATTTGAAACACGCTATTACTATTATACAAAAAAAATACTCCAAAGAGCAACTATCTTAAAATATTAATGATGCTTGTAAATTTGCAATACAAACATCATTAATATTTTAATAAATATTTTTTATTTTTGTACTTGTTCATTTTTATCTAAGTGAGCTATAAGTTCTGATATTGTTACAAATTTATATCCTTTTTCTTTTAATTTAGGTATTACTACTTCTAAGGCTTGTATAGTTTGTGACTTATCATTCCTTTTATTATTATAATCATGTAAAAGTATTATATTACCATTTTGAACTTTTGTAAGAATAGTATTTATAATACTTCCTACCCCAGGATTAGACCAATCTCTAGGGTCTAAGTTTGACCATAGAATTATGTTCATACGCTTAGAAACTATAATATCGCAAACACTCTTACTCATGGCTCTATATGGAGGTCTAAATATTTTGGGTTCTACTCCAATTACATTTTTTACAGCATTTTGTGTGTCTGTTATTTCTTTTTCTACCTTACCATAACTATTTTTTGCGACATTTATATGTGTAAACGTATGATTCCCTATCTCGTGTCCCTCATCATACTGTCTTTTTAATAATTCTTTATTATATTCTACCTTTTCTCCAACCACAAAAAAAGTTGCCTTCACATCATTTTTCTTTAGTATATCAAGTACTTGTGGTGTAAAGACCTCATCTGGACCATCATCAAAGGTCAAAGCTATAACCTTTTCATCATCATTTCCTTTTTTTATTATCACATCTTCATAATCACTAATTTTACTATCACTCAAACTATAAGTTTCTTTTAAGTTATCTTGATTATGATTATATGTATACACACCTACTAGTGATAATAAACATATACATATACCCCATATTACCTTTTTCATGTCATTACCTCTTTTCCAATTCACTTGAATAATATGTGATGTCAGTTTTTAGTCTTTCAATAATTCATTTTTATTTAAATCAGTCAAATCAGTCAAGTATTCAGAATAAAAATTAGTATTTTCAACTTCAGGATTTTCACTTGCATCTCCTAATAAATCATCATTCTTATTAGCACAACTATTACATAAATTTGTATCTGGTAATATATCCAATCTTTCTAAATCTATTTTTTTATGACATAAGTCACAAATCCCATACGTTCCATCTTCTATTTTAGATAAGGCTAAATCTATTTGATACATTCTTCCTTCTTCATGATTTATTAAGCTATTTTGCATATTTTGCATATATACATCTGTTCCCATATCTCCTATATGATTATCATAACTAGATAGCTCTCCTGATGAATACTTTTCGCTTGTATGTTTAGTCGTATCTCCAAATAAAGTATTGTCTTTCATATCTACTACTAAATTAGTTAATTTTTCTTTTTCCTTTAATAATCTATCTTTATATTTTTTAGTATCCATTTTCAACACCTCTATTTTCATATTTATATCATAAAAATAGTATGTGGAAAACTAAATTAAACATACAGTAAAAAATAAGATTTGATAAAAAAATTGTAGGTAAATTTTAAATTTACCTACAATTTTTTGAACATAATTTAAATATAAATTTTTAATTTTTTATAATAAACATTTCTCTAACTTGCCAATTTATGACTATTTTGTTCTTTGATATCTTTAGCCTTTTTAAAGAATAAAAGTCCCAGGATTATTGCAACAACAATACCTATTCCATTAGATATATTAACTGGCAATCTAAAACCTTCTTTTGCCTGCATTATGTAACTAAATGTAACTACAGTCATAAAAAGTGCTGGTAATGTAGTTATATAATGATTTTTATTTGCTTTAACCAAATATGCAGAACCAGTCCACAACATTATCATAGCCAGTGTCTGATTTGCCCAAGAGAAATATCTCCAAATTATATTAAAATCTATAAATGTAAGAGCAACACCAACTGCAAACAATGGTAAAGCTATTAAAAATCTATTTTTAACTGCATCTTGATTATAATTCATTGCATCTGCTATTGTTAATCTAGCACTTCTAAATGCTGTATCTCCAGAAGTTATAGGACATGCTACAACTCCAAGTATAGCCAAAGCCCCTCCAATAGGACCCATCAATCCAACAGACACTGTATTTACAACTGTTGCTGCTCCACCATCATTAAATATTACATTAAGTTGAGGTATACCATGGAAATATGACATGGCTGCTGCTGCCCAAACTAAAGCTATTATACCTTCTGCAACCATTGAACCATAAAATACAGGTCTTGCTTCACTCTCTTTTTCAACACATCTTGCCATTAGTGGTGATTGTGTTGCATGGAAACCTGATATTGCTCCACATGCTATTGTTATAAATAAGTATGGAAATAAAGGTGTTCCATTTGGATTCATATTTTGTAAATTTATATTTGGTATGTTATATCCCTTTATTATTAATCCTCCTGCTACACCTACTGCCATAATTAACAAAGCAGCTCCAAATACAGGATATATTTTACCAATTAATTTGTCTATTGGTAAAACAGTAGCCATAATATAATAAAGAATTATCACCCCAACCCATATTTGCGTATTTATACCTGTCAATGTTTTTAATAATCCTGCTGGACCTGTTACAAACACAACTCCAACCAGTACTAAAAGAATAACACTAAATATTCTCATTGCTATTTTTGCACCATTACCTAAATAAAGACCTACCAGCTCTGATGCAGATGTACCTTTATTTTTCATTGATAAATATCCAGAAGCAAAATCATGTACTCCACCTGCAAAGATTGTTCCAAATACAATCCATAAAAATGCTGATGGTCCAAATAATGCTCCTTGTATAGCACCAAATATAGGTCCTAATCCTGCGATATTTAAAAATTGAATTAAAAAGATTCTCTTCCATTTCATTGGAACATAATCTACTCCATCTCTACAAGCTATAGCTGGAGTTTGATTTTTATCATTGATTCCAAAAACCTTTTCTACAAATGTACCATAGATAAAATACCCTGCTATAAGTACTACTATTGAACCTAAAAAACTTACCATAAATTCATCCCCTTAGTTTTTTGTATAATTGCTTTATAAATTTTTATAAGTTTAAGAAAACTATTTCCAGTTCAAATAGTAATACTTTTTTATGCTAATATAAATGTTAATTACATTAAGTGCATATTTAAGTACATGAAATGACTTTATATATGCATCAATAACCTAAATTCTTTTACTTTGCTTCTACTTACAGTTACCTCATAATCACTATTTTTTAATTTTAATATGTATGTATTATTAAACCATGGTATAATTTCTTTTACTTTGCTTAAATTTACGATATAAGACCTATGTGTTCTAAAAAAAGCTTTATCATTTACCATAGTTTCTACTTCTGAAATTCCTTCTTTTAATATAAACTTTTCTTTCTCTGTATATATGAATGTCTGCCTTTCATTGGCTTCACAATAATATATATCATCAATATCTATTACAACCAGTTTGTCACCTTTCCAAAGACTAATTTTATGTGTTATTTCTTCTATATTTTGATTTATTATGTCTTTCCTGTCATTGGATAAATTATTATTATCATTAGATAGTTCAGAACTATTCATTTCACTTTTTTCTAACTTATTCAGCATAGAAATTATTCGCTCTTCAGAATATGGCTTAAGCACATAATCAAATACACCCAAAGAAAAAGCATCAACTGCATAATTTTCATACGCTGTTATAAAAATAATTTTAGGTCTCGATTTAAATTGATTCAATGTCTTTGCAAGCAATATACCATCAAGATGAGGTATATTTATATCCAAGAAAATTACATCTATTTTATTTTCCTGAATAAAATCTAACACCTCTATACCATTAGTAAATTCACTCACTACCTCAATGCTACTTTTATTTTCAATAAAATATCTCAATTCCTTTCTTGCTGGAAACTCATCTTCCACTATTATAGCTCTCATCCTACTACTCCTTTACATAAAATACTATCAAAGTCCCATTGTCAGTTCTTCTCATATTAAGCCCATTTCCATACATTAATTTGAGTCTTAAATGCACATTATAAAGCCCAATCTTATTTTCAGGCATATTATCTTGATATACATTATTTATGATTTCCTCACTTATACCTATACCATCATCTTCAATTGATATTCTTACAGTATTTTCTAATGAATATTGTAATTTTTTTATAGATATTTTTACTGTACCAGCTCTACCACTTTCTAAAATCCCATGTATTATTGCATTTTCCACCAATGGTTGTATAATCAAACTTGGAATCTTTATATTTACATCATCTATATCATAAGATACAGTTAATAATTCTCCAAATCTAGCCTTTTCTATCTCTACAAAAGATTTGACCTGCTCAACTTCTTTATTTATATCTATTAAATTATCACTATATTCCAGATTATATCTTAAATAAGTTGATAAATTTATTATTAGTTCTCTGGCTTTATCTGGACTGAATCTTATAAATGAAGCTATTGTGTTTAAGGAATTAAATAAAAAATGAGGATTAATCTGTCTTTGAAGTGCCTTTATTTCTGCTTTATTTCTTGCTTCTATATCCTTTTTATCTTTTTCAATCCCCTCAACTATGGATATAACAAATCCTATTCCAATCTGTCCAACAATTAAAGGCAAATATATTCCACCAATTATTTGAATCGCTAAAGAATGTGGATGCGATATTAAATATATAAGTAGTATAGTAAAACTTTCAGAAACCATACCTACCAGTATGCCATATATTACTCTATGTTGTTTTGGTATCCTCTTGTATAGAAATCCAGACAATACACCTGCTAGGATACTTGATAAAAGACATGGGACAGATGTTATACCTCCAATATCCATAAAGTATCTATGAATACCAGAAAGAACCCCTGCTGTAATACCTACCATTGGTCCAAATAAAACACCTCCTGATACTATAGATATTATTCTGGTATTTACTATTGAACCCATATAATTTATACCATTGTAAGTACCAAATATAGCCAAAAAGGTAAAAACTAATGCTATACATACCAAATCATTAAAACTGTATTCTTCTTTTTGAAATATTTGCTTAAACGTTTTTGACTTTGTTATCAGAAGAAATAATACAACAATAAGACTTGTTTTTTCTATTAATGCTATTAAAATTGATGTTTTCATATTTTCCCTCTTAAAAAGTAACTATTCATACACTTTAAATTTATTATTTTTACTGTAAGTTAAATACATAAAAATAAATTCCATAGTTATTGTATCATATCATCTATATAGAAACATAAATCTGTTTAATTATATAAATTTAAAAAATGTTTTTTTGATATATTATTGACAATTTTTATTATAAGAGTTAAAATTAACTCATAAATTACATATTGGGTATAAAGTACATATTTAAAGTTAGTTCAGAAGGCTATGGTTTTCTGATTTTTTTATGCTCAGTAGTGATATGCAAAAAAGACAAAGTTAACGTTAGTTAACTTTTACCTTTATTCTACTTTCCCCAAAGTAAGAATAATCTAACCCCTTTGAGATGAGCAGAAGCTCATCTTTTTTTATGTATATTTCTATATATGTAAAATTAAGTTTATCAACATTTACATATAAATAGGGGCTAATCTCTGTTTGATATGCCCCCATTTTATATTTATCTTAATTTTTTATAACAACTTTAATAGTTGGATGAGATATCTAAAACAACTTTAGAGTATAACATGGCAGAGATTGGTATAATATCCTCATTATAATCAAAGTTTCTATTATGATGTTTTTCAGTTAATTCAGCATCAAGTAGAAGATATGTCGCTTTTCCACCATGCTTATGAACATCATTCATCATAAATGTAAAATCTTCTCCTGCACCCAAATCAGCATAATCAACTATCTCTCTAATCCCATCAATACATTTACCTGATTTTGCTACAAACTCTACAAAATCTTTATCACAATAAGAATCAGCAGATTTTCCTTTAAAATTTAGACTATATTTACACTTATACATTAATGCAGAAGATTCACATACTCTAATTGCACTTTCAAGCATATATTCATTAATTTCATTTGTAATACCTCTTGTTTCAGCTTTCAAAATAGCATTATCAGGGATAACATTACGCCCTGTACCTGCTTGCAACACTCCAATATTAATACGACTTGCACCTTTTCCAGTTCTAGGTATAGCAAGCATATTTAGTGTTGCTGTTGCTGCTGCAGCAAGGGCATTATGACCAACCTCTGGACAATTACCTGCATGAGCTGATTTTCCCTCAAAACAGACATCAAATTTACTACTAACAAGATATCCATAACTACCAGCTGCTATTGCTCCTAAATTACCTGTTACATTTGCAATATGACCACCAAATATGTAATCAACCTCATGTAGAATTCCTTTTTCTACTAAAGAAATTGCACCTCTTCCACCTTCTTCAGCAGGTTGAAATATAAGCATAACTTTTCCTTTAATCTTGTCTTTGTATTTTGATAAAATCTTTGCTGTCCCAAATCCAATAGCAGTATGTGCATCATGACCACAGGCATGCATACATCCATGATGCTCTGAATTGAAACCTTCCTTTACAGGAACATGTCCAGGTTCGTCACTTTCTATCAAATCATTACAATCAATATCAAAACGAATTGCAACAGTAGGACCAGCTTGTTCTCCTTCAATAATACCAACTACTCCTGTAAATCCTCCAGCAATTTTATTGATTAAATCTTCTCTTCCAGTTTCTTTGATAGCACGTTTAATACACTCTTCTTGAATATCTATATCAGGCTTTCCAAGCATATGTTCAGGTGAATGAATTTCAGTTCCATACATATAAGGAATTTTTAATTCTTCAAACATTTCAATTATTTTTACAGTAGTACGATACTCAGTCCATGCTGATTCTGGATATTTATGTAAGTCTCTGCGAACCTTAATAAGCTCTTTCTTAAATTCTACTTCATCAATTCTTTCAAAATTATAATACATAATACACACTCCCTTTATAAATATTATTCATTCCAAATATTAAAAAACCTTATTCACTACAAATTCTGCTCATTCATGTTTTTTTCAGCTTGTTCACGTGTATTAATTGTAGCTGCAAGAAATATACATAATATAAGTATAACTATAATCATTCCGAAAACTGCTATATAAGACCCTTTAAGAAGAGTAATTGAAAGACCCATTATTAATGGTGCAATAATTCCAGCAACAGATGACCCAAAAGCTATAAATCCAGTTGCTGTACCAACTAAATCCTTTCGAACATATTTTAACACTAATGTATAAAATGCTGGGCTCAGACAACATACTCCCAAATTAGCAATCGTTTGATATATAAATCCTAAAACAATACTTCCAGTATTATACATTAAGAAAACAGAAATGCACATTATGATTAGAGAAGCAATAATAGCTATTTTCTCACGTCCAACAAAATATTTGTCAATAATCCATCCTGATATATTTACAAAAACAAATGATGCAAGTGCTGGTATCATTGAATAAGTAGCCATAGTTTTAATATCTAAATGTTTGACATTCACCCAGTATTGTGGCAACCAAGAGTTTAATCCCCACATTAAAAATCCTACGCCAAATTGAATAATTGGTGTCTTCCACACAATAGGATTTTTAAAAGCTTCTTTAAGAGGAACTTTTTTTGATTTTGTTTTTTGTGTACTCTTACCTGTATTTTTTTCATTTTTATTTAATAAATACAAAGACAAAGCAATTATTAAGTCAGCTATGGCAAAAATGAAAAATGCTTTTCTCCATCCATAAGAAAATGCCAAATACGCTATAATTAAACCCGCAAAAGCAGTCCCTAACTGACCTGCTGATATAAGAAAAGACTTTGCTCTTCCAAATTGCTCTTTTTTAAAATTCTCTGCTATTGTAACTGAACTTGCTGGTGGAAATATTCCTTCTGCACATCCATACATAAACCTTATCACCATAAGAGAAACAAATGACCATGACATACCTGTAAGTGTAGAAAATATAGCCCATATAGATACTATTACTATAATCAATTTTTTAGATTCATATTTATCAGCAAAGTATCCTCCAAAAAGGGACATAATGGCCATACCAAAAGAAAATGAACTAATTAAAAAACCCACTTGTGTTGGATTTAGACCATACTCTTTACTTATTGGTATTGCAGCAACATTAATTGCCATCTTATCACAATACCCTACAAACCAAGCAATAAATAGTATACCTAAAATAATATATTTTTTATTATTATCTACCTTTTCCATAAAACTTGCCACCCCTTTATACGTTTTTTAATAACTTTTATAAACACTAATCTTTTTTATAACTTTTTATATTTCATTTAAAACTTGTTTTATGATTTTCACAGCTTGCTTTACATTTTCAGTAGTAATTCCTTTATAAAATACTAATCTAATCTCTCCAGATGGCAATACTGTGACCTTCAAACCATTCTGTAATAATTTATTACAAAACTCCTCTTGAGCTACTCTAGATTTGCCTATATTTATAATGACAATATTACTTTGAACATTATGGTCTATATTTATATCCTTAATATCTTTTAAATTATCGGCTAAATATTTTGCATTTTTATGGTCAATAGCTAATCTTTCTACATTATGCTTTAGAGCATAGATTCCAGTAGCAGCTATTATGCCAGCTTGTCTCATATTACCACCTAATAGCTTTCTAAGTTTTCTAGCTTCACCTATGAAATCTTTACTCCCAGATAAAATTGAACCTATAGGTCCACCTAAACCTTTAGAAATACAAAACATAACTGAATCCACATTCTTACAAATATCTTTTACATCAACTCCTGTTGCAATAGATGCATTAAATAGTCTAGCTCCATCCATATGAATAGGAATATTATGTTTTATAGATACTTTTCTTAATTCTTTTAAATCTTCCAAAGGTATACATTTACCACCTGCAAAATTGTGTGTATTTTCAATACTTATCAATTTGATATTATTTGTTTTAATTAGTCTAATGATATCACTTTTATCAGGAATACCATCTTCTGCTAATTTAAATTTAATTGGCAACAACTGTCCAAAACGTGAATCAAAAACCACTTTTTCGCTAAGTAAAATATGTTGTTTTTCATCTACAAGTACCTTATCTCCAGGCTTACAATATGTAAGGATTGCTGTAGTATTTGCCAATGTTCCTGAAGGAAAAAATGCAGCAGATTCTTTTCCAGTTAATTGTGCTGCAAAATCTTCTAATTCATTAACTGTTTTATCTTCTCCTCTACCATACTCATCTTCTCTACCCGCATCTCCAGTTTGTGCTAAAAGAATCATTTTTAACATTTCTTCTGATGGTTGTGTAAGTGTATCACTTCTTAAATCAATCATATTATATTTCTCCTATCTAAATGTAATTAAGTCTTTCAACAGTATAATAAGCAACAAGTATGCCAAATAATTTTTTAAAAAATCGTTTTCTTGCTCATCAATGCTATTCCAGCTCTTTGAAATAGATTCAAATGGGTATTCTATGTTTAATATTTATTATAGTTATAAATCAATAATGTTTATTTATATAATCTTATAAAACATTTTGTTGAATAATTAAACAAACATATATATAATGATTGTTAATAGATACACTTTAAAGACTTGATTTAGACATATTATTACGATTTGAAGGTGATTAAATTGAAAATAACTAATTCAGAAACAAACAATTTAGAAAAAGATTTGGTGATTTTATCTCCTTATGAGGGATTTGAATCCCAATTATCTGAGATACTTAATGAAATGAATTTATATCCAACTGTAATTGAGGGATACAATATAAATGATTATTTAATAAGTAAATTAAACAATCTTTTTACAGAGTATTCATATCCTGAAGTAATAATTAGTAGAGGTGGTGTGGCAAGTCACATAAGTAAAATATTTAAAAATACAGTTATAATTAGAATGGAGCCTGATTACTTTGATATTATAAATGCGGTTAATTCTGCAAAGATATATGGTGATAATATAGGTATTATAATGCATTCAAAAACAATAGAATTGATAACAGACAAAGTTGACATAATTAAAAATATCCTTAATCTACATAAACTTAAAATATATGCTTTTGAAACTATAGATGACATTCATAACCAAGTAATTTGTGGAAAATCCGATGGTATGGATGCAATGGTGGGCGGAGGAATAGCCGCATTAGAAAGTGGTACATCAAATAAAATGCCTGTAGTATTTGTTAAATCAAGTAAAACTTCTGTAATTGAAGCTATAAAACAAGCTCTCTCTATAATTAAAGTAAGAAAAAAAGAAAGAAAACAATTAGAAAGTCTAAAATTAATTGTAAACTATATATCAGAAGGTGTCATGGCAATTAATGGTGATAAAGTGGTACTGATTAACTCAACATTAGAAGATATCTTAGGTATTAAAAATGTTCAGGTGTTTAATAAAAAAATTGTTGACATAAACAACACAATAGCTGATTTTTTAAATAAAGAAGGTAAGGACAAAGAAATAATCAAAATTGATAAGTCAAATTTTCTGATAGAAAAATCCAATCTTAATGAAAGTGGTTTTGCAGAAAAGATATTACGTTTCCATAACGTTGAAAAAATTCAAGAGCAAGAACAGAAAATTAGGTCAAAATTGAATGCTAAAGGATTTGTAGCAAAGTATAATTTTGATGATATAATAGGAAAAAGTAATGCTATTAAAAATGTTATTAATTCTGCACGCATCTATGCTTCAACAGATGCAAGCATTCTAATATCTGGAAATAGTGGTACTGGAAAAGAATTATTAGCACAAAGTATACATAATGAAAGTAACAGAAAAAATGGACCTTTTGTACCTATAAATTGTGGAGCAATTCCTGAAAATCTTCTTGAAAGTGAATTTTTTGGTTATGAAGAAGGAGCATTCTCAGGTGCAAAAAAAAATGGAAAAAAAGGCTTATTTGAACTAGCTCATACAGGAACAATTTTTTTAGATGAAATTAATTCTCTACCAATTTCTCTCCAGAGTAAATTGTTAAGGGTAATACAAGAAAAAGAATTTAATAGAATAGGTTCAGATTCTATAATTTCAGTTGATGTTAGAATAATAGCAGCTACAAATCAAGATATGAATAAATTAACTCGCAATAATAAATTCAGAACTGACTTGTATTATCGTTTAAATATATTAAATTTGAACTTACCTACTCTCTCTGATAGAAAGGGAGATATTGAGATTTTATCCATTCATTTTTTAAATTACTATTCAAAAAAATACAAAGTAAACATTCCATATTTAGAAAAACATGAGTTGGATATATTAACAAATTATAATTGGCCAGGTAATGTTAGAGAATTAGAGAATACTATTCATAGATTTGTACTTCTTTATGGCAAAGAAAATAATAATAATAATTTGATTTATAATTGTTTAGAAAATACAACTGATGTTATGGAAAATAATGTTGTAGAAGACAAAAAAGAAAGTAAGGAGATTATTAAGATACACAGAGATACCCTTGAAGTAATGGAAAGAGAAATTATTTTATCTTATTTAAATGAATGTAAATGGAATAAACAAATAGTGGCTGATAAGCTTGGGATATGCAGAAGTACTTTATGGAGAAAATTAAAAGAATCTAAGTAAATCTTCTAATAATTATTAAACTTATTTGATAAGAAAAGGTTGTATGTAAATGTATTTTTATACAAATCTACTTACAACCTTTTCATAAATAAATATTATTTTTAATTTATTATTATAATTTATTTAACTAAAAAGATAAATGTTTATCTATAGTTAACCATTAATATCTTCTTTCTATAAAACCAACTTTTTTATAAACTTTTCTAAGAGTCTTTCTAGCTTGTTTTTCAGCTTTTTCTGCTCCCATACTATATATTTTTTCTAAATAATCTTTATTATTAAGAAGGTCCACATATCTTTCTCTTATAGGTCTTAAACTTTCTGCTACTACTTCAGCCACATCTTCTTTAAATACTCCATAACCTTTACCTTCATACATGTTTACAATCTCTTCCACACTCTTTTTGCTTAAATTAGAGTATATATCAAGTAGATTTTTAATACCAGGTTGCTCATCAGTATATTTTACAACACCTAAAGAATCAGTAACACTTCTCTTTATCTTTCTCTTTATAGTATCTGAATCATCTGCTAATAATATAAAGGCATTTTCATTTGAATCAGATTTACTCATTTTCTTAGTTGGCTCTTGTAAACTCATTACTCTTGCTCCACCTTTTGGATAGTATCCTTCTGGAACCACAAATGTAGGTGAGAATCTATTATTAAATCTATTTGCTAAATCACGAGATAACTCTAAATGTTGTTTTTGGTCATCTCCAACTGGAACCAAATCAGTTTGATATAATAATATGTCAGCAGCCATAAGGACTGGATAAGTAAACAAACCTGCATTTAGATTTGCTTCACTTTTTTGTGATTTATCCTTAAACTGAGTCATTCTGCTTAATTCTCCCATATAAGTCATTGTACTTAATACCCACATAAGTTCAACATGCTCTTTAACATGAGATTGAATAAATATAGTATTTTTTTCTGGGTCTAATCCACAAGCTATATATTGAGCAAGCAATTCTATAGCATTAGCTCTCAAAACTTTAGGGTCTTGAGGTACTGTTATTGCATGTAAATCAACTATACTATAATAGCAATCATAATTATCTTGAAGTTCAGTCCAGTTTTTTATAGCTCCTATATAATTTCCTAAAGTCATTTTTCCTGATGGTTGTGCACCACTAAATATAACTTTTTTTTCACTCATTTTACTTGTACCTCCTTATATTTATATTGATTTTAACATATTTAAAACTATATCCTTAGAATTGTTGGCAGCATCGTGTACAAATACATCATACGTAACATCAGCACTTCCATCTGCCTTATCAGACATTGCTCTTATTATTACGAATGGAGTATTATTTAGATAACATACATGAGCTATAGCTCCACCTTCCATTTCTCCACAATACCCACCAAAATCATTTACTAATTCATCTTTTAATTCTTTAGAATTTATAAATTTATCTCCTGTAACAACTCTTCCTTTCAGTACTTTGTGAGTCTTTACTTCCTCTACAGAAGATTTGTAAGCAGCATCTATAAGTCTTTCATCTGCTTTAAATACAGAAGTCTTCATTCTTGGTATAACTCCCTTAGGGTCTCCAAATGCTGTAGTATCTATATCATATTGTATAGCATCAGTCGATATCACTATGTCATTAACATCAAGATTTTCGTTCAAAGCACCTGCTACACCTGTATTAACAATAGCATCAACTTTAAATTCACTTATTAGTATCTGTGCACAAAGAGCAGAATTAACTTTACCTATACCACATTTTACTAATACTACATTTTTTCCTTCTAATGTTCCTTGATGAAACTCTAAACTAGCTTTTTTTACAGTTTCTTTAATATCCATTAAATTAACTAAAATACTTACTTCTTCATCCATTGCACCTATAATTCCTATTACGTTCATTTTTCCTCCTAAATTTTCTATATTAAAAAATCCGTCCTAAATCAATAGGACGGATATATTTTCCGTGGTACCACCTAAATTTATATATACTCAAAGTTGAATATATATATCTCAATATATGCTGTAACGTGCACACACGATATCAGATACTCTGTAGCCTTAAACTACATTTCACCTTACTCCTTAAAGACCCATTCAATAAACACTTTTTATTAAGTTCTCAGCACCCTTAACTCTCTGTACAAAAGTATATTTATTTACTATTTCTTATCACAGGATTAAATTTATTAATTTCTTTATTTTATAATATTCCTTACACTATAAATTGTCAACTATATATTATAATATCCAAAAGAAATTATTAAAATACATTTTTATTTAGCTGTTTTCTTTTCATATCTATTCCACAACCATATACCAGATAGTATAACTAGAAGACCTCCACCAATCATCTCTATCTCATATATGATATTTTCAGCGAATGTAGGCATAACTGGTGCTGCAGATAATAGTATACCAACTACAGTTACTACTAGAACCATTTTCGCTAAACCTATACAAGTACTTGTTGATTTTGCCATAGTATAAGGTCTAATTTCATCTGGTCTCTCTTTTCTTAATTTAATATAAGAAGCATATAATAACACATATGGGAATAAAGCAGTTAATGCTGTCATAGTTACAAGAACATTATATATAGCATCAACAGAAGGCATTAATGTAGTCACTAATAATATTATAGTAACTATTATTGCTTGAAGTATAACAGCTTTAGAAGGTATTTTATGTTCATTTACTTCTACTAAGCTATCTGGGAATACTCCTTTTTTGACACTACCAAATAACATTTTTATTGGTGATGCTATGTAAAGAACTATTGCTCCTAGTATTGAGAAAGCTATACCAAAAGCTATTAATTGAACCAACCAAGAGCCTATTCCTAAAGATTGACAAACAGCTGCAAGTGCATCCAATACACCTTTAGAAGCAGTAATTTGGTCTGGTGGTATTATCATTGTTATTGCAATTGAACCTAATACATATAATGAAGCTACTATCCCAGCTGATATTAATATAGCTTTAGGGAAGTTCTTTTCAGGCTTATCTATCTCTGTTATAAAGTTAGCTGCAGTTTCTGCTCCTGCTAAACCAAACATTATAGCTGATATAGCGACAAATGCATCCATGTTAAGCTTTGGAGTCATTGAAGCTATTGTATATGTTGAAGCTATATCATGTTTTTTCAATACAAATACTGCTACAAATGAAAATATTATAAGTATAGCACTTGGTATTGTTGAACCTAATGCACCTGTATTAGTAAATATCTTTGTAAAACTTATTCCTTTAGTTGCTATAAGAGATAATGCCCAGAATATTACTAAAGATAATATAAGTACAAACATCTTATTATCTGCAAGTGCTGGATTTCCTATTGTATAAGAAACATTTACTGCTAAAAAAGTTAAGAATGAAGAATACCAAAATATTTTAGCTGTCCAATTTAGCCAAGAAACTAAAAATCCATATTTTTCTCCAAAGGCTTCCTTAACCCAATCATATAAACCTCCATCGCCTTTTTGATATGTAGAAGCTAATTCAGCACAAATTAAAGCTCCTGGTACAAAATATATAAATGAGAATAATAACCACATAGGTATTGCACCTAATCCTAAACCAAAGCTTGATGCTGTAGATTTAGCTATCCATCTGATACCATATAAAGCTGATACATTCATAAATACCAAACTCCACAGGCCTATTTTTTTCTTTTCCATCCTAATTTAAATTCTCCTCTCTATTAATTAGTTAAAAGTTGATTTCAAAATTGATAAAACAGATTCACTGTCATTAAATCAATAGCATTCAGAGTTTTTAAATTATTAAGGTCTTTTATTAAAAAAATCTAAATACTTTGAAATCAAATTTTATTAAAAGTGGTAAATCTCAAAAGCTCTGCCACTTTAATTCTAATCATACTAAATTTTTAAAATTGTTTCAATATTATTTTAATATAAAATTTTATTTGTTATTTTTCATGATGATATAAAAAACTTAAAATCACAAATTTATATCTTTTATTTATTATTTTTATAAATTTTTCACAATAAAAAATAATTTACCTCTATATTTAATGTAAAAGTGATGATTAAATTTAATATAAAAAATATATAACAAAAATTTTTTATATTTCTAAAAGAAAAGTATACTCTTTTTTGTTTAATAATGCTAAAATTGATTTGTATTAAATTTTGATTAGGAGGAAATTATTATGAAGACTCAAAGATTGAATGCTGTACTTGAACAAATGAAAAAAGATGATATTTCTCAAATGTTGGTAAGTGACCCTACTTCGATATTTTATCTAACAGGAGCACTAATCCACCCAGGCGAAAGATTATTAGCATTATACCTAAATTTAAATGGAAATAATAAATTATTTATAAATGAATTATTCCCTGTTACAGAAGATTTAGGTGTTGAAATGATTTGGTTTAATGATACTCAAAATCCAGTAGAAATAATAACTGAACATATAGACAAAAATGCTACTATGGGTGTTGATAAAAACTGGCCAGCTAGATTCTTATTAAGCTTAATGGAATTAGGTGGAGGAAGCAAATTTGTAAATTCATCTTATATAATAGATACTTTAAGAATGTGTAAAGATGAAGAAGAAAAAGAATTAATGAGAATAGCTTCAAGATTAAATGACAAGGGTATGGAGCAACTTAAAGCTACTGTTTCTGGTGAACTTACAGAGAAACAACTTGTTGGTAAATTATCTAAAATATATGAAGATTTAGGTGCTGATGGATTTTCATTTGACCCTATTATAGGATTTGGACCTAATGGAGCTAACCCACATGGTGAACCTGGAAACGCACTTGTAAAACCAGGAGATGCAATAATATTAGACATAGGTTGTATAAAAGACAATTATTGTGCTGATATGACAAGAACTGTATTCTATAAAGAAATACCAGAAAAAGGTAGAGAGATATTTGAAATAGTTCTTGAAGCTAATAAGAGAGCTGAAGCTATTGTAAAACCAGGAGTTAGATTCTGTGATATAGATGCTGCTGCTCGTGATTACATAACTGAAAAAGGATATGGACAATACTTCACTCATAGAACAGGTCACTCTATAGGACTTGAAGTTCATGATAAGGGAGATGTATCTTCTATAAATACAGATACTGTACAACCAGGAATGATATTCTCTATAGAACCAGGTATATATTTACCAGGTGAATTTGGAGTTAGAATAGAAGATTTAGTACTTGTTACTGAAGATGGTTGTGAGATATTAAATAAATATGATAAAGAAATATGTGTAGTTGGTTAATTATAAAATTAACTTACTAAAATTAAAACAAGCCATATAAAAATGCTTTAAGCATTTTTATATGGCTTCAATTTTTCACATCATGATTTATATAGCAGTAATTAAAATTGCACCTTTTGAAGTATATGTACCCATAACTGAGCCAACTTCACAGATTACAACATCTTTATATTTTACATCTTTCTCCATAACTTCCCTTACTTTTTGAGCCTTCTCAGGACAGTTTGCATGTCCTATAAATAAGACCTTTTCTTCTCTGTCTTTAATCTTGGATTCTACCAAATTAATCAACTTTTTCAAGCTATTCCCTTCACCTCTTGCCTTATCTATTGGAGTTACAATACCATCTGCAACTTGTATTATAGCCTTAAAATTCAATGTATTTATAATTTTTCCTGCTATAGGGTTTATTCTTCCACCCTTGATAGCATTTTCTAATGTCTCTAAAGTCCCCAAAAATGGTGGATTATCTTTGTATTTATCTATTATTGAAACAATTTCTTCGATTTCTTTTCCTTCTTTGATTAATATTGCTGCTTTTAACACAAGTTGTCCTATTCCAATTGACCCACTAAGTGAGTCTATAACCTCAATTTTTTTATTGTTCCCTTCCTTTTCAAACATATCTTTTGCCAAAAGTGCACTATTATAAGTACCAGACAGTCTTGAACTTATATTAATCACCAATATACTTTCTTCCTGACAATGATATGCTTCTAAAAATTTATCAGGTGAAGGACATGATGTCTTTGGTAGTACTTTGCTTTCACTCATTTTTCTATAGAAAGTTTCATTATCTATTTCCTTTCCAGATATATAACTTTCTTCTCCAAAAGATACATTTAAACCAACAACTTCAATGTTGTATTTTTCTATTATATCATTAGGTAAGTCACATGCACTATCCACTATCAATTTTATTTTATCCATATTAACCTCACTATAAGATATTGTTTTTATTTATTCAGTCGGTCGTACGACCGATTTAATTACTATTTTATATTTTGAATGAAAAAAAGTCAATAGATATAGATTCTTGCTTTATTGACAATAAATATCCATAAGCTTATAATGTTATTAATTTGTTATAAATATACATAGAAAGGTAGGTTTTATGAAAACAAACAATATGAAACAGGCTATTTTATCATCTGCAACTAATTTAATAGCCAAAAATGGAGTTCAAAATACTAGTCTTGCTGATATTGCAAAAGATGTAAATATAAGTAAAGGTACTTTGTATTATCACTACGCATCTAAAAATGATATTATATATGATATTGCAGACACTCATTTAGAAGTTATAACCAGTGCTATATTAAACTGTGTAAAAAACGTCAAATCAAAAAATTCTCAAATAGAAATGGTTAATTTAATCTTAGAGAAAATATCTACTATAGAAAGTCGTGGTAGAGTACATATGTATCTTATTTGTGAAGCAATTACTTCAAATGATGATTTGAAAGAAAGAATGAGATTAAAATATATTGAATGGAGAACTACTCTTAAATCTGAAATTGTTGAGTCCTTAGAAAAATACAGTAGAAGTGAAAATGAACAAGATGCTGAATCATTTTCCTTCTTACTTATGTCTATAGTAGATGGTTTAGTTGTCCAAAGCTTATTAAGGACAGAAAAAATACCTTATGAAAATATAGCTTCTTTTTTAGTTAACCATTGGATTTAAATTTAATGCTTAATATGTAACAAAAGTGAACTATTAAATTCTTTGAATTTAACAGTTCACTTTCTTATTTATTATTAATAATTTTATTTAAAACATTTAATTTTTATTTAAACCTTCATGGAATCACAAAATAAAAATCTTTTATAAATTTTAAATATCTCTATTTATGTTCATGCGTATGTCCATCTGAGTGTTCATGCCCATGTGTATGTGCATGCTCATGACTATGCTCATGAGTCCCTGAGAAACCATCCTCATGATTATGGTCGTGACCTACACCATTTATGTGTTCATGTCCATGCCCATGACTATGAGAATGTTGATGTGAATGCTCATGATTATCTCCTCCACAACAGCCTTCTCCCCCAGTTCCACAACATCCACTTGTGTGTGGATTATGGTGATTTCTTACTACAAATCTCTCTCTTAACATATTCTTATACCTCCTAGTATATTATTGAGTACTTCATGTACCCCATTAATTATAGTATACATCTAACTAGGTGCAATCACAATACATATGGTATTTTTTAACATTGCCATTTTAAAGAAACTTATCTTTAAAACCTCCTCCTTTTACTTCTTCCACATTATTAACAGAAATAAAGGCTTCACTATCCATATCATAAATCAAATCTTTAAATTTACCTATCTCATTTGCAGATATTATACAATAAATCATTTTTTTCTTATTTTGTGTATATGCTCCTTCTGCCTCTAGAAAAGTTACTCCTCTTCCCATCTTATTCATTATTACTTTGGATATTTCATCATATTTATTAGATATTAGAAGTATAGATTTTTTTCTATCAAAACAATCCTTTGCTATGTCCATTGTAAAAGAAATTATATACATAGCAATTAAAGTATACATTACCAACTTAGCTCCAAATAAAAATGCACCTGCACATACTACAAAGAAATTTATAAATAAAAATGTATTTTTCATAGGTATATCGTACTTTCTTTTCATTATAGCTGCTATTATGTCAAGACCTCCAGCAGTAGCTCTTGCTTTAAAAGTCAACCCCATACCTATTCCAGTTAAGGCACCACCATAAATACACTGTAGCATAGTGTCATCTATTGGAAAATATTTAGCAATATCCTGTGTTAATCCAAGAGCAACAGAAAATAACAGCATATTAACAAAGCTTATTAACAAAAATTTATTGTCAAAATACTTTTTAGCTATAATAAATATTGGTATATTCATCAAAAAACTGGATATTCCTTGATTTATACCAAATAACTTATATAATATAACACAAATCCCAGCTACTCCTCCACTTAATAACTTGGCTGGTGCTAGATATAAATTTATTCCTATGGTTGATAGAATCATACCCAATATAATAAGACCATATTGTAAAAATATGTTATTATCAATACTTAGCTTTTTACTTTCACCATACATCAAAACGCACCCCTTTGCATAATAAATAAACCACCCTGCATTATACACAATAAATTTATAAATAAATTTATTAGAAGTAGTTTACTCTAAAATATTATTCATCCTCACTTAAACGTTTATTCACTAATATTCTATCACATACTATAAATAATTTATATGATTTATATAGATTTATTTACTGTAAATTTTGGAATATTTCAACATTTTATTGAATAGATAATTATACTGTATTAAAAAATCCCTATAGAAATTTATAAACTAATTTCTATAGGGATTTTAATTAACTAACTATTATTTTTATTTTTTTGTAACTTTTATACCTGTCATATGGTCATTTAAGTTTTGTTCTTCTAAAGATTTATCATCCACTCTGTTTATTTCTAAAGCTAAAGTCTCAGACTTGATATATTCATCGAAATGGTCAACAGCCTTAGCAATTTCATCATCACCACAGTAATCTATCACTATATTATCTAATACTTCAAAGTTATTAGATTTTCTTAATTGCTGTACTTTAGATATAAATTCTCTAGCATAACCTTCATCAACCAATTCTTCAGTTAACTTAGTATCTAGTATAACGAAAAGATTGTTTTCAACAGATACATTAAATCCTTCTTTAGCAGTTATACCTATTAGCACTAAATCCTTATTAAACTCAAAAGCTTCACCATCTAAATCAACTGTTAAACTTTCACCATTTTCAAGTTTATTAACAGCTTCATGTGCATTTAATTTATTTAATGCTCCTACAAATAAATTCATCTTAGCACCTAGTAATGGTCCTGCTGCCTTAAAGTTTGGTTTTAGACTAAAGTTCATGTACTCATCTAAGTCCTTAGCAAATACTACCTCTTTAACATTAAGTTCTTCTTTTATTAAATCAACTACATCACTTATTGTATCTTCAAACTTACCATCTACTAATACTTTTTGTAATGGTTGACGAACTTTTATTCTTTCAACCTCTCTTGAAGCTCTACCTAAAGTAACTAGATTTTTAGCTAAATCCATTTTTTCTTCTAATTTAGAATCCATTAATTCTTCATTAGGCTTAGGATATTCAGCTAAGTGAACAGATACTTCTCCTGTTAGATTTCTGTACATTTCTTCTGACATATATGGTGCAAATGGAGCTATAGCTCTGCAAAGACCATGTAATAATTCATAAGTTGTATTATATACTGCCTTTTTATCTTCTGTTAACTCAGTTGCCCAGAATCTTCTTCTTGAACGTCTGATATACCAGTTAGATAAATCATCGTTTATGAAATCTTGTATCATTCTTAAAGTCTTATTTAATTCAAATATAGCTAAATTTTCTTCTACATCTTTCATTAAGTTATTAAACTTAGATAGTATCCATCTATCAAGTTCTGGTCTATCTTTATATTCTACAAAGAATTCAGTTGGATTTATATCATCTGTATTTGCATATAAAGTGAAGAAGTTATATACATTCTTCATAGTTCCTATAAATTTACTTTGTATTTCTTTTAATCCATCCATATCAAACTTAGTTGGAGTCCATGGTGGAGAAACATATAGTAGATACCATCTTAATGCATCTGCTCCATATTGGTCAAATAACTCCATTGGGTTTACTGTATTTCCTCTTGATTTACTCATTTTCTTTCCTTCTTTATCAAGTACAAGGTCTGGAACTAACACACTCTTATATGGTGCTTTACCTAATACAAATGTTGATACTGCAAGTAATGAGTAGAACCAACCTCTAGTCTGGTCTATACCTTCTGATATATAATCAGCTGGGAATAATTGGTCAAAGTTCTCTTTATTTTCAAATGGATAGTGGTGTTGAGCAAATGGCATAGCCCCACTATCAAACCAACAGTCTATAACTTCTGTTACTCTTGTCATTGGTTTTCCACATTTTTCACATTTTAAATGTATATCATCTACATATGGTCTATGAAGTTCAACTGTCTCTGGATTTACATCTTCTATAGCTTTTTGAGCTAATTCAGCTCTTGAACCTACTGAATCTGTATGACCACATTCACATCTCCATATAGGAAGTGGAGTTCCCCAATATCTAGTTCTTGATATTGCCCAGTCATTTAGATTTTCTAACCAGTTTCCAAATCTCTTTTCACCTACAAAGCTTGGGAACCATTTTACACCATTGTTATTTTCTATTAATTTATCTTTAAGTTTAGTCATCTCTATATACCAGCTTGGTTTTGCATAGTATACTAGTGGAGTTTGACATCTCCAACAATGTGGATAGTTATGAACTACTTTTTCTTTACTATATAATTTATTTTCAGAAGCCAGCCATTTTATTATTTCAACATCTAGCCCATCTTCCATTACAAATTTACCTTCCCAAGGAGTAGCTGTAAATTTACCAGTTTCATCTACTGGTTGTACAACTGGTAAATCATATCTCTTACCTGTATTATAGTCATCTTCACCAAATGCTGGTGCTGTATGAACTATTCCAGTACCATCTTCAGTAGTTACATAATCTCCTACTGTAATGAAAAATGCTTTTTTGTCAACTTCTACAAAAGGCATTAATTGTTCATATTCTAATCCTTCTAGGTCTTTACCCTTCATTTCTTCTAAAACTTCATAATCTTCACCTAGTACTTTATTAGCTAAAGGTTTAGATACATAATATACCTCGTCACCTTTCTTAACTTTTAAGTAATCAACATCAGCATTTACTGTTAATGAAACGTTTGATGGTAAAGTCCATGGAGTTGTTGTCCATGCTAGGAAATATTCATCAGCATCTTTTTTCTTAAATTTAGCTATAACTGTATTAGTTTTTACTTCTTTATATCCTTGTGCAACCTCATGACTAGCAAGACCAGTTCCACATCTTGGGCAATAAGGAAGTATTTTATGCCCTTCATAGATATATCCTTCTTTGTTAAATTTATTAAGTATCCACCATACAGACTCTATATAGTTATTGTCTAAAGTTATATATGGATTATCTAAATCAACTTCATAAGCCATTCTCTCAGTCATTATTCTCCATTGTTTTTCAAATGAGAAAACTGATTCTCTACATTTTTGGTTGAACTCAGCTATTCCATACTCTTCTATTTGTTGTTTACTAGTAAGACCTAATTCTTTCTCTACTTGTATTTCAACTGGTAATCCATGTGTATCCCAACCAGCTTTTCTCTTTACTTGATAACCAGACATTGTTTTATATCTACAAACTGAATCTTTAAGTGTTCTAGATAAAACATGGTGTACTCCAGGATTTCCATTGGCTGTAGGAGGTCCCTCATAGAATACAAAACTTGGGTCATTTTCCCCTTTTTCTAAAGTTTTTTCAAGTATATTTATATCTTTCCAATAATCAAAAACTTGTGCTTCTGCTTGTTTTACTGAACTGTCTACTAATGGCTTAAATTTCGCCATATAAATCACCCTTTCCTATAAATATTATAATTCCAAAATTTTTTATTCTTTCACATAAATTTAAATACTAAAAAACTCGCCCCCTTTAAACAAAGGGACGAGTTATAAATCGCGTTACCACCCTAATTCTATATGTGAATTTAATTCTATCCACATATAACACTCTAATAGTATAACGGTACTAACCGGCACAGCTTAATAGAATTTAATCGTTCAGCCTGCAGCTCAAGAGTGATTTTTACCTTTATAAATTCATTGGTTCTCAGCATACCCAATTCTCTGTAAAATTATCTAAAGATAATTGTCTCTATCAACGCTTTTAAAAATTTATCTGTGTTTATATGAAATTCTATAACAAATAATTTGAATAGTCAATATATTTTTGAAAAATATAATAATTTCTATTTTTCTTACATTTTTATCCTATTTTAAATTTTTGTTATAGATTTCTCAAACTTCTACAATAATTTCACCTAAAAATCCAATAAATCATAGCTTTATTCTAGAGTTGTAGCAGCTTCATCATTACTATAATTATACACTGTTGTTCCTTCAAATGCATTTACACATTTTTCATCTACATCATAAAAAATTTCATCAACACTTCTTATCTCATCTTCTAATAGTGATTTAAATTTATTTCTAAATATCTTAAATTCTTTAACTAAAGCATCATACTCTTTTCTTATCTCTATAACACGATTATTGGCTTGCTCTATAATTTGTCTAGCTTTTAAGTCTGCCTCTTCAACAATTATTTTAGCTTTTTTATTAGCCGCGCTACAAGTGTCTTCTGCTGCACTTTGAGCAGTTATTAGAGTAGCTTTTAATGTCTCTTCAATATTTTCATACTTGTTTACTTGGTCTTGATATAATCCTAATTTTTCTTTAAGAGCTGTATTTTCTCTACATAGAGATTCATAATCTTCTTTAATGATGTCTAAAAATTCATCAACCTCTTCATCTCTATACCCTCTTAAACCTTTTTTAAACTCTTTATTTTCTATCTCAATTGGAGTTAGCATTACATTTCCTCCCAGCTATAATTTAAATTAGTCCTTATACAATTAATCTTGCTTGAACTTTTATTTTACCTTTTTTAGTAATATCTCCTATTTGTGTTACATTAGCTCTTCCTTTACCTCTAACAGAAATCAAATCATCATTTTTAACTATTTTAGAGGTTGAAGTTATCTTTTCATAATTGACATGGACTTTTTCTCCATTTATGTATTTTGCACTATCTTGTCTAGATATATTGTAAAGACCACTTATGACACAATCTAACCTATCTGAAGATACTGTAAATGATACTTCCTTATATTTTGAAGAACTATTAACAATATTTTCTCTGGAAATTTCCTTTACAATTACATTATTTCTCGAAACTTTCTCCAAATTCACGATTATAAAATCGCAAATATCACTACTTACAATTACTTGACAAAAGCTATCATGTATAATTATATCTCCAATTTTTTCTCTTTTTATACCTAGACTCATAATTGCACCTAAATAATCTTTATGAGATATATTCTTAAATTTGAAATTCCCTTCTATCTGTAAAAATCTAAGAGTATCTTCTATATCCTCATATTCCATGTAAAATGGATAAATAAATACAGTGCTTCTTTCAGCTTGTTCATAACCTCCATCCACACTGTATTTTATTTCATTTGTAGAATTTAATATCGCTACAGCATTTTTCACTTCATATGGATTAAGAAACTCAGTAAACTTAACATCATAGTTTTTTATACAACTATTAGCCTTGTCTATTACTTTAAACATTTTATTTTTCAAGTCTATATCCTTTATGTGATTTGTTAATTTTAATTTATCCATTCTATCACCTTAGAATATAACCAATACTAATTGTCTTAGGAACATCAATAATACTATTGCAATTAAAGGAGAAAAATCTATAGGTCCGTTTGTGTATCTGTACATTATTGACCTTATTGGTCCTTCTATTGGCTCTGTAAGATTTTCTAAAATCTCGAAAATTTTGCTTTGTCTTCCATTTGGAAACCAAGTCATCAAGCTTTTTATAACTATCATCCATGCTATTATATCCAAAAGATAATAAAGTGCAATTCTTATTGTTCCCATATATTAACCGCCTTTTTACTATTTATTTTGCCAAGGGAAGAATGCTTTACTTTCTAATTCTTTTTTCATATTTGCATCTATATCCACATTGTTAGGAGCTAGTATAAATATTGATTTAGAAACCTTTTGTATACTTCCATCTAAAACATAAACTGCTCCATTCATAAAGTTAAATATAGATTTACGAACTTCAGAATTAGTCAACCCTTCCAAATTCACTATAACTGCCCTTCTTTGTTTTAGATGGTCTGCTATAGTTGCAGCTTCATCATAAACTTTAGGTTCAACTATTACAACTTTCATTTGACTTGTTGTATGTAAATTTACAATTTTATTTGCTTTTGCAGTACTAAATCCACTATTTATTTCTTCTTCTTGAACTATATCGTCCATACCACCTTCATATTCTTCTTCAATGTAATCTTCTTCTTCATCAACTATCCAGTTCTTAAATTTAGATATTATTCCATTTGACATTATTAACTTCCTCCTTAGAATTTATTCAGATTTGAGTAATTATTTTTTATTGTAGTTTCTTTCTCCAAAGATTGATGTTCCAACCCTAACAATGGTAGCCCCTTCCTCTATAGCAATCTCATAATCATGACTCATTCCCATTGACAAAGCATCCATTTCTACATTAGGTATATTTAGCTCTTTTATTTGTGTTGATAAATCTTTAAGACCTTTGAATACACCTCTTATTTCATTTTCATCTTCTATAAAAGGTGCCATTGTCATTAGACCTTTTATCTTTATATTTTTATATTTTTCTGACACTTCTTTGACAAAATCTATAACTTCATCTTTATCAAGTCCATGCTTAGATTCTTCTTTAGATATATTCACTTGTATTAAGCAATCTATCTCTCTATTTATTTGCTCTGCACGTTTTTGAATCTCTTCACATAATGCAATTCTATCTAAAGAATGTATCATACAAACTTTATCTATTATGTACTTAACTTTATTCGTTTGCAAAGTTCCTATCAAGTGCCAGTTTAATTTGTCACCTATAATATCATACTTTCTAGCCAATTCTTGTGGTTTATTTTCACCAACAGAAGTAATTCCTTCATTCATTGCCTCATTAACTAAATCCACATCCACAGTTTTTGTGACTGCTAAAAGGGTTATTTCTTCGCTATCTCGATTTACCTTTTTTGCAGCCTTTTCAATTTTACTTCTTATCTCAGATAAATTATCTTTAATAGAACCCATTACTATCACCTACTTTATCCTTATATTTGTGTTTATACAATTAGGTCTTAAAATTATTTTGTCATATAGATTAACACTTGTCACCCCATTTATGTCATTTTTATAATAATCCACAAATACAGAAGATTCATTTTCATAAGTTATTCCTTCTAATATGACAAATTTTACACTTTGTGATTGTTCATCAATTACATATACACCACGTTTATTGTCTTTTGTTTTTATAGAAGTTTTAGGTATTTTTAAACACTCCATCTGATTATATATTATATCAAATTCTTCGACACTTGTATCCTGATTTGAAACAATTTGGTTACTTATTTTTAATTTTAGCATTATTTTATTATTATTTTTATATATTTTGTAAACTTTTGCATCTATTTTTTGCCCACGATATTCAATTGCTACATTTTGATTTTTTTCAAAGTTCTTAGAATCTTCTTTACTTATGTATGCTGATAGATAATTGCTTTGGTCATTAGCATCTTTTTCTATATTTCCTTCTACATGAATCTTTGCATCAAATTTTTCTACTTTTAATACCAATGTATCTATATTTTTGCTAATAATCATTACTAAAACATTAAATACTAAATATATAAGAATACCAAGTATCATCAATCTGGTATATTTAATCTTTTTCAAAAACTCTCCCCCTATAAAATTTCTATCATTATAAGTACTTCTTCTAAAAAATGTTTATTCCTTTTTTATAGGCTAATATTTTATGTATTAATAATTGTTTTTTTCATATTAAATTTATTTTTTATCAATCTTCCTATACAAGACTGTATTATTTATATATAATTATATTATAAAGTATAAGTTTAATTTACATTTTACATCTCAAACTTACTTTATATTCTTTTATAGTTATTTTTATTTTTAGATGCAATATAAAACCAATTAAAATTTAAAATGACTTTTGTTTTGTTGATATTAATTCATTTAGGCATTTATGCATTTATGCATTAGGATAACGTTATCACAGCAAGGGTTTATGTCCTAAAAAAAATACAAGGAGGATTTTCTTATGTCAGAAATTTTATTAGGAACAGGTTTACTTTTATTGGTTCTATGTTGTTTCACAATTTTTAGTTACAAAGCTCCATATGGTATGAAAGCTATGGGAGCCTTAGCAAATGCTGCATGCGCTACTTTTTTAGTAGAGGCATTCAACCTTTCTTTACTTGGTGATGTTCTAGGTATGGAATTTTTTAGAAGTGTTGGTGCTGCTAATGGTAGCCTTGGTGGAGTTGCTGCTGCTATACTTGTACCTTTAGCTTTAGGAGTATCCCCAGTTTATGCAGTTTTAATAGGACTATCATGTTTAGATTTCTCTATATTATCTGGATTCGTTGCTGGATACTTTGTTTCTTTCTTAATTAAGTTTATAGAGAAAAAAGTACCACCTGGAGTAGATTTAGTAGTTGTAATACTTTTATGTGCTCCACTATCTCGTTTTATAGCATCAAATGTAGACCCATTAGTTAATAGTACACTATTACAAATTGGACAAGTTCTAATAGAGGCTACTAATATTAGCCCTATAATAATGGGAATTATATTAGGAGGTCTGATAACAGTGGTTGGAACATCCCCACTTAGTTCAATGGCTCTTACATCTATAATCGGTCTTACTGGTCTTCCTATGGCAATAGGAGCATTAGGAGCTTTTGGTTCAGCTTTTATGAACTCAACACTATTCGCAAGATTAAAGTTAGGTTCTAAAAAAGATATTATATCTGTTGCTATTGAACCCCTGACTCAATCAGACATAATTTCAGCTAATCCAATACCAATATATTCTACTAATTTCTTTGGAGGAGCTTTTTCTGGTATCATTGTAGCTTTGATGGGTCTTGTAAACATGACACCAGGTACAGCTACACCTGTGGCTGGATTTGCTATAATGTTTGCCTATAATCCAGTTAATCAAGTTCTTATAACAGCTGGACTATGTGCTTTATTTAATGTAATTGCAGGATTTGTAGGCTCAAAAATATTCAGTACCTTTAAAGTTCTTACTGCTGACAAAATACGTGGTACTGATGTAGAAGAAGAAATTGCTTAAATTTATAAGATTTATAAATTTATATTTTAAGTCAATATTTTAAATAGTAGAGTTTTATATTGTAGCAATTTTATTTATTGCAAGCGTTTTATTTTTTATTTATATTTATAATTATTATGTGTGTTGAATATTTAGATAAATTTTTATTTTTTAACTTTTTTATTTTTTAATTTAGTTTTTTATTTAGTTGATATACCAAACATCAAAAATTAGTATAATTACTATTATATAACATAACTTTTAAAATACATAAAAAATTTTATATTAATTAGAT